>JBEKLE010000050.1:0-22392 GCA_050010355.1 Rhodopila sp.
CGTCGTGGCTTGGCTCTTTGTCATATTGCGCATCCGGACATGGCTTCGTGAGAAGCATGAGCGGTGCTGGCCAGAAAGTCGAAATATGGCTATAACACAACGAGTTAAGGAAACGCCGAAACTCGCAACCACCTAAATCCCTCCGTCGACCGTCCTGGGTCCGGCCGCCGCCCACACTCCCGGCACGATCGAGCATATGCACGTGGCCGCCGGCACCGTCCGCGTCACCGTGGGCGACGAGATAACCGAACTCTCCAAAGGTGATAGCTGCAGCTGCCGCACAGACGCGCCGCATGGGGTCGAGAACCCCGACCCGTCGGCCGAAGCGCTAATCTACCTGGTTGTCGAGCGGCGTTGATTCCGCCTGCTGCCTCGGTTCGAACCTTAATTGTGTATAAAAACGTCCGTTACCGTGCGCGTGGTTCTGAACACAATGTCCCATAAGCGGCGCAGCCACTCCCTCGCCAGTCTCTGCCCTACCGCAGCCTTGGACGAATGTGCGGCGAGCTCTAGCTGTGGTAGAGGGTCCTTCACCTTTAACAGCTAGCCACAGCTTATCGCCGAAAGGCGCACACCATGAGTTCAGATATGTTGGAGCAGCCGACCGAGATCGAGGACGAGTATCAGCTCGGCCTTGATGCCGGCGTCGACGACGAAAGCGCTGACGAAGCCACAAGCATCAGCTTCAGCATCACGAGCTACGGTGCGGACTACCCAGTCGACACTCTGGTGAAGCGCATGAAGACTCAGGCTTTTTTCATCCCTGAGTTTCAACGCAATTTCGTTTGGTCGCAGCGGCATGCATCGCGGTTCGTCGAGTCATTGCTGATGGGCCTGCCCGTCCCCGGAATTTTTCTCTACAAGGAAGCTGAGACCGGAAAGCATCTTGTGGTCGACGGCCAGCAGCGCCTGCGCACGCTGCAATACTTTTACAACGGGCTGTTCCTCGACAAGGCGTTTCGGCTAGTCGGGGTGCGGGAAGAATGGGAAGGCAAAACCTACTCGGACCTTGAGACGAGCGAACAGCTCCGGCTGGACGACTCCATCCTACATGCCACCATCTTTCAGCAGGATCAGCCGAAAGACACGCGGCGCAGCCTCTACTTCGTGTTTGAGAGGATTAATTCCGGCGGCATCCGTCTCTCACCGCAAGAGATACGAAACTGCATCAGCCAAAGCATCGTCCTTGATGCAGCCCGGACACTCAATGATAACCCGGACTGGCGTGCGATCTTCGGTAAGAAGAAGAACACCCGATTGAAGGATCAGGAATTGGTCCTTCGCGCTCTGGCGATGATGCATGGTCGGAAAAACTACGCCGCGCCGATGCGCGACTTTCTCAACACCTTCGCTTCAAACGAGGATGACGCAGTAGACGTGCAAACGATCCAAAAGCTGAGCAAAGATTTCCAGCTCTCGATAGCGGCGGTCAACAAGAGCATTGGACCGTCAGCATTCCGGCCAAGCGGGACGCTCAATGCAGCTGTGTTTGAAGCCGTTATGGTCGGAATCGCTGAGCGCTTTCGCGCCAATATGACGGAACCTGGCGTGGTTCAAAATCGGCGATTTTTGGGTAACACGGACGCGTCGGAACGGCCGGGTTTTGAAGCCGGATTTCGATCGGCGGGTTGTCGTATGCGGGAGGCCGGTCGGCCTCCCCGGATCACACTTGCTGGGGTTGAAGCGCGCCGAGGCCCAACAACGTCAGCCAGTGCAGATGGCTTTCGTCGGTGAGCAATTCCCGCGGGCTGTGTCCGTTTCGCTCGGCGCGTTGGCTGCGGACGAAACGACGGTGGTTTAAGAAGAATCGCAGCAGGTCCAAATACGATCCACCCAGGTGACGGCGCAGTGCGAAGTAATTGCGCAGTCGCGAATTGAGGTTCTCCACCAGCGAACTGCTGCGCGGTGTTTGCTCCATGACGTGCGTGACTGCGTCGAAGAGGGTGCAGAACTTGCTTCCCAACTTCGTGCGAAGTTGATTCCACCCCTGCCAGTATGACGCCGAAGTCGTCGGCAGCCGGTGCAGAACGCAGGCTTCCCGAACAAGCGAAACGGAAAGCTCCTGCGCTCGTGCGACGGCAATCAGTTTGTTGTCAAGAACACCGGCGAAGGCGAGCAGATCGTCGCGTTGGTTCTGCAGCGCGATGCGCACCGGGCGAATGCGCCGTGCATCTTCGGGCTCGCGACGCGCCAATTCCGCGACGATGAAATCGAACAGAATTTGCCGTATCGCCAGGGCCGGACCGGCCAGCGCCAGAACGTCGTGGCTCAACCACTGCACGAGCGTCCGCACGTCGCGGGCCAGCCAGCAGGCTTTGGCCTCGGTCTGCCGCGCCAGTTCCAATTGAATGACAAGCCCTTCCGGGCCGCGCTGGCCGGCGCGATCGATCTTGATCTCTAACTTCTTGCGACGCGTTGTCGCACCCTGGGCGAGTTGTGACAGCGTGTTGGCAAGACCTTCGTATAGATGCTGGATGTGAAAGACATCGCCATGGCATGGCGTATCGGCCCAGGCGGCTTTTTGCCCGGCACGCAGCCCTTGCCCGGCGTCGGCGATTGTATGGTCCGGCTTTAATCCCCGCTTGGTGGCGTCCAGCAGATGCATGCCCCAGGTGTCGGCGTCCCGGTGTTCCGCCGCCACCAGTAAATAGCAGTAAGTCGAGGCAGCATCGACGCCGGCCAACACGGGCGTCTTCCCCTGGAAGATCTCATCATGCAGGCCCACTCGAACGCCGGACAAGTCTTCAGCATCGTTGACGATGACGGCGTTCCGAGTGGCGACCTGAAGCTCGTTGTGGACGGTGCCCAAGCTGATCGAGATGCCCAACAGATCACGCATGAATTCGACAACACCGCGATAGGAGCTGTGGCAGATCAGCGGCAACGCGACGATCACCTGGCGTAACCATGTCTTGGTGACCGCCAGCTTGAACAGCACGTCGTCTGCGCCCGTCACGGGCAGGAATGCATCATCCAACGCGACACGAGCCCTCTGCGTCTGCGCGTATACAAACTTGCGGCTCACCGCGTGCCCGATTGCCAGATCGGTGACCGTCGCCGATCGGGCCAATGCCAGAATGGCCAGATCCTTGCGCTCATTGTCTGGCAGCCTTGCCGCCGCGCCAACGATTTGATCCATGCCCGTGCCACCCCCAAAAATCAGAGTGCCGTCATCTGCCTTGGCGGCGTCAACCCGCCTCCGCGTGTAACCCTCTTTTGAACCACGCCGCAACACGTGGGGCAGACTGTAGAGTTTCCCCTGAGCCCGACGCGGGTCGGGAACTTCAGCCAACAAATCCAGCAACGGTCCAAATCCAGCCACGGCAACCCCCGACTTCGGTTGCCGCCCTAGGAGTCAGACATTTTCTGATTCGGGAATCCGCTTTCTGCTCAGTCATCTCACTTCGGACGCACACTGTTGCAGATCGGACTCAGTCCAGGCGGGTCGTCAGCGTTGAACAGCCTTGGAAGCCGCAAACACCCAACACTTCCCTACTTCCTTCCCGGGTTCCCCGAGGCCGGAACGGACATGAGGTCTCTTCATTATGCCTCGTGCAGCATAACCATCTATCCCGAACCTACCCCACCCTGCCACACGTCCAACGCGGGGCGCTTATATTGTTTCGGGGAAGGGGTGGTTTCATTGGATTTCTCAACAAAGCCGCTTTTATGACAGTCCTCCAATACGAGAAAGTGTACTTTCCCGTATTGAGCGCCCAAATAAAGCAACAAATGCTGTTGCCTTAATAGCTTGCGTTACAGCTGGTTCTCCCCGATCGCAAATTTCTACCGATATTTACCCGGAATAGAATATGATTAAATTTTGCTTAATTGCGCCGGGAGCTAAACACAGGCACTCTCCCGACACAGCGCACTCACTCTTGTCGTGGCATGAAGATCGTGTTTCGTGGACGGAAGAATCGCGTACCCACCTGAAGATCGCTTGATACCCTCGGTTTTATTGCTCTATTGGACGGTTGATTGGGGTCGATTTGGTCAAGACAACGGACCTAAGTGGCGCGCAGGTTCTCGAGACAGAACCACACTTTTGCTTGCAGCCCGCTCGCAAGCAACGCCGTCTTTCGGCTCAAATACTCACCACGGCCGCGCTCATGACTGACGCGGTTCTTTTATTGACAGCTTTGGGCGTTGTTTGCTGGCTACGAAGCTCGGACGATAGCTTCACTTTGGGAGAAATGCTTTTGGCGGGCTGCAGTTCCGGTTTGGCCAGTTGTCTTGTCCTTTCGCGATGCGGGGCGTACCGGCTCGAGCGCCTGTCCGCCAACACGCCCGGCTTTGGCCTGCTTGTCAGCGCGGTATCCGTTGGCGCTTTGCTATTCGGTTTGAGTCTGGAACTGTTGCCGGCAAGGTTAGAAGATAAGCTGCCGCATATCGGACTTCTAGTCGGCACATGGGCTGGATTTGCCCTGCTTTTCTTGCTAGGCGCCCATGGCTTGTTGGCCAACCTTTTCTCAAGTTTGAACCTAAGCAAAGCACTACGGCGTCGGGTTGCGCTCGTTGGAGCGAACGACTTCGGAAGGGCATTCATTGAGCGCGTAGAGCTTGACCCCGAAAGTAACATCGAGATCGTAGGCCTTTATACTGACAAATGGCCGGATGTCGTCACCGTACCGGCCGCCCAGAATGCGCAGCGAAATCTCCAGGACCTGATAGCGCAATGCCATGGCGACGACATCGATATCGTTGTGTTGGCCGTTTCCATGTTGGAGACTACGCGCATAGAGCGCATCCGATATGATCTACGAAACGTTTCCGTGGACATTTACGTCGCGGCCGATATCGTTGGAATGCGCTTCGGCTCTTCTGATCTGAAAGCTATAGGTCGGAGCCCAATTGTCAGTGTAAGACGGCGACCGCTCGATGACTGGCAGCAGCTTCAGAAGGCGCTCTTCGATCGCTTGATTGGGGGTGTGCTATTGCTGTTTCTGTTTCCGCCTTTTCTACTAGTTGCACTCATCATCCGACTAGATAGCTCGGGTTCTATTTTCTTCCGGCAGCCCCGGATGGGGTTCAACAACCGTGTGTTCGTGATTTATAAATTTCGGACGATGGTTGACCACCGCGATCCTGCCAGCCTGAATGGCGCTCGCCAGGCGAAGCGCACCGATCCTCGAATCACTTGGGTTGGCAGATACCTTCGTAAATATAGTATCGACGAGTTACCTCAAATTCTAAATGTAATGAAAGGAGAAATGTCGCTGGTGGGCCCTCGACCCCATCCGCTTAATACCAGCGTCGGTAATCGACCGTTCCGAGAGGTGGTCGACAACTATGCGACGCGCCATCGCGTCCTCCCTGGCATCACTGGTTGGGCGCAGGTGAATGGGTGGCGCGGCGAGACGGTCGTTGCGAGGCAGATAGAGCAACGTGTCATACATGATCTGTACTACATAGATAACTGGTCGTTGGCTCTCGACCTTCGCATTCTCTGTTTGACGCTCACAAGGGGTTTTAGAAGTGAGAACGCTTTTTAATGCGAGGGCTGAGCGTAGGAGGCAAATGCGTGCGCGAGAATTGGTGCTAATCTTACAGATTGGCAGCCTGGGCGATACCGTGATTTCGCTGCCCTGCTATCGCGAGATCGCCCGTCGGCACCCAGAGGCAGATCGTTATCTGATGACTAACTTCCCAATGGGCGCCAAGATGGTTCCGGCAGAAGCCATCCTCCGGCCAATCGAGATGATCTTGGGAAGCATCGAGTATCCCATGCCGTTGCGCAACGTCGGCACGATGATTGACTTGCGACGCCGCATCAGGGACCTCAAACCCAGCGTTTTGTATTACCTGTTGCCAGAGGTTCGGCTCACGAACTTACTACGCCACTATTCCTTTTTTAGGCTATGCGGCATATCGGACATCCGTGGAATGCCTTGGTCGCGCGATCTGCGCTTCCCTCGGCCAGTCGAACCCAATCGTCTCTGGGAATCGGAAGCGTCCCGGCTGCTGCGCACGATTGGTGCACCAGTCGGGCCGCCAGCCGACGCAGACCGTGATCTGATAATGTCGGCGGCAGAGCAAGTTACAGCCGACAGAGTCTTGCGGCCATTCGGTGGCGCCGCCTTCGTGGCGGTCTCGGTCGGCGGCAAGGTGCCACTGAACAACTGGGGCGACGCTAACTGGATCACCGTGCTGCAAGCACTGTCGCGCAGCCGGACCTCGCTCGGAGCGGTGTTTGTCGGATCGGCCGATGAACGCCCACGCAATGATGCCCTGGCGGCGCAATGGCACGGACCCAGCCTCAACACTTGCGGCGAGCTTACCCCGCGTGAGAGCGCCGCAGTAATCGCGCGCGCCGCCGCTTTCGTGGGACATGATACCGGAACGCTGCATCTGGCGGCGGCGGTTAACACGCCGGTCATCGGTATCTTTTCCGCCCGCAATCGACCGGGAAAGTGGTTTTCGGATCGCGACCGCGACATCTTCTTCTACAATCACGTAAGCTGCGCCGGCTGTGAACTGGTGTCGATCGCGGCGTGCCAGAACGACCGGATATGCATGACCGGGCACGATCCGGCCGCTGTGGTCGGCGCTGTCCAGCGCGCGTTAGCGGACTGATTTGGCCTCTGACCGCAATCCAATAAGAGAGGACGAAACGATTAATGGCAGTAGCGATTGTAACCGGATCTGGCGGGCTGGTCGGCGCCGAAACGACTAAGTTGTTTCTCGAGCGCGGGCTGGGGGTGGTCGGCATCGACAATGACCTGCGTCGGGCGTTTTTCGGGCCGGAGGCCAGCACAAGCTGGCAGGTCGGATTGCTGTCGCGCCTGCGCGGCTACACCCATGTTGCCGCCGATATCCGCGACGCCTCGGCGATCGACACCGTGTTCCGTCGCTACGGCCGCGACATCGCGGTGATCGTTCATTGCGCGGCACAACCGTCGCACGATTGGGCGGCCCGAGACCCCGTAACGGATTTCACCGTCAACGCCAACGGCACTTTGACACTGCTCGAAGCAACGCGGAAGCATGCCTCGGATGCGGTCTTCATTTTCGTAAGCACGAACAAAGTCTATGGCGACAGGCCGAACGATCTACCGCTGATCGAAACGGACACCCGATACGAATTATCACTCGATCATCCCTGGGCCGAGCGGGGCATTCCCGAAGAAATGGGGATTGATAATTGCCTGCACAGCCTCTTCGGCGCGTCGAAAGTTGCCGCTGATGTACTCGTGCAGGAATATGGTCGCTATTTCGGCATGAAGACAGCCTGCTTTCGTGGTGGGTGTCTCACCGGTCCGGGGCATTCGGGCGCACAGTTACATGGCTTTATGGCCTACCTCGTGCGATGCGCGGTGACCGACCAGCCGTATACGGTGTTTGGCTACAAAGGCAAGCAAGTGCGAGATAACATCCATGCTCGCGATCTCGTGGAAGCTTTTTGGGCATTCTTCCAGCGACCCACTTCCGGACAGGTGTTCAATATGGGCGGGAGCCGGCATTCCAACTGTTCGATGCTGGAGGCTATCGCCATGGCCGAACGCCTGACCGGCCGCCCGATGAATTATACGTATACAGATGACAATCGCATCGGCGACCACACGTGGTGGGTCAGCGACGTGAGCAAGTTTCAAAAGCAATACCCGGAGTGGCGCTACCGTTTCGACATTCACATGCTGATGGCCGACGTTTTTGAGGGAGTCAAAATGCGAACCTCCCTGGCATTCGCTGGTGCCGTTCGGGCGTCGTAGGCTAGCCACTTCCGACCGGAAAGTCCTTTTGAATGCTCTTTTCAACTGATACCGGCATCCAATCCGGCGGTGGCCAAGGAAGTCCCATCACTCCCTTGATCACCCACTTGTTGCTCTATAAGCGCCTGATAGGTGGTTGCGCGGTACTGGGGCTACTTGCCACTGGTTTAGGTCTCTGCTTCATCACGCCGCGTTACAGCGCCGAGGCTGTCGTCGTCGTCGACAGTCGGCGAGACAAATTGGCAGATGCAGAATCGGCGGTGTCCGGCATCGTGGTCGATCAGTATCAGACCGCGCTGAAAAGCGAACTAGCGATGATCACTTCGCCTGCGTTGGCACGACGCGTTATACAGTCGTTGGGACTGCTGAACACTTCTGACTTTCAGTCAGCCCACGATCATACGCCCACCGCGCAATATTTTACGACAGCACGAGTTGTGATTATAGGCCGCGTGGAGCAGGCACTGGCTTGGGCGGGACTCGCCGATTTACCTCGGTCCATGCCGACCCCTCCCGACTCTGTGGCCAATACAAGCGACCCAGCCATGGAAAATGCGGTGAGGATCTTTTCCAAACATCTGGAAGCCGTTAACGACCCGAAGAGCCTAACATTGCGGATCAGCTACCAATCGACCGTGCCGCAGGTCGCCGCCGCGGTCGCCAACGCTCTCGCGGATGGTTATCTCGACGAAGATCGGGAAATGAAAAAGGCGGCTTCCGCGCGTTCGGCTGCCTGGTTGTTAAACCGTATTGCCCAATTGCGGGAGAACCTTGAATCCGCTGAGGAAGCGGTGGAGGATTTTCGTTCACAGCACGACTTGGCAACTCATGATCGGGCGCCCCTAGAGGATGAATTGCTTCAACTGAAAAGCCGCCGGCTTGATGCACAAGCCCAGGTCTCAGGCGCTCAAGCCAAGGTTGTGCAAACCGCCGATGCAACTAAGCCTAACGCTACAGGCGCCAACACTGACGTGTTGAATTCACGATTGATCGCAGGCTTGGTTCAGTTGGAAGTGCAGCTTCGGGCGCAGCAGGCGGGTATGCTTGCATCACACCTGACAGACAGCCGCCAAATGGAATCGATTAACGATCAAATTCGTTCGGCTCAGAGCGAAATCAACACCGCGATCGGGCGCTACGCGCAATCCAACGTGGCTGAACTTCGCATGGCGCAATTGCGATTGGTGGACATCAATTCCCAGATCGATAAGCTGCAACAAAAGATCAACGTATCGAACGTCGCCGATATTAAGATGCGCTCGCTAGAACAGGACGCGACCGCCGCTCGGTCCGTGCTGGATGATCTTACCAAGCGATATAACCAGGACGCCGGCTCTCCCCTGGCTGAGCCGGACAGTCGTATAGTGTCACGCGCGACAGTGCCCGTCGATTCGACCTCGCCGCACTACGCCTTGGTGCTGGCTGGTGGCATGCTAAGCTTCGCTGGGATCGCTTTCGCGCTGTCATCTGTGGCCGGGCGTCTACGAGCCGGTTTTGGAAGTATCCAGGAACTGGGAGAGGAAACCGGCCTCGTCGTTGCAGGCTTGACAACTGCAATCGAAACGAAGCGGTCACGTGGTCGGCGGGTGCTGAGCGACGATCCATCGACGCGTGAACTCGCGGTCACGATCCGCGCGCTCGGTCAGACGCCGCTCAGCGACAATCCCCGCGTGATTCTCGTCAGTTCGACTGTGCCGGGCGAGGGCAAATCGACCGTTGCACTCTCGTTAGCCCGTAGCATTTCAAATGGGGGCCAACGCTGTCTGCTGATTGACGCGGATGTTCGCAAGCCGTCGTTGCACACTATCCTGCGGGTTCCAGCGACACCGGGCCTCGCAGATCTAACGCTTGACCAGACCCCATTGATTTCGGTGATCCGCAAAGTTGCCGACGAAAAATTCGACTTGTTGCCGGCTGGCAGGCCCACGCAAGACATACTGAGCCCGTTCATGGACGAGAGATTAGGTCGGACGTTGACGGCTTTGAAGCACGATTACGACGTGATCATTTTGGACTCGGCGCCCCTGCTGCTTGCTTCTGAAGCGTTGGTGCTCAGTAAGTATGCCGATTTGACGCTTTTCCTGGTCAAGTGGCGCACGACGCCGCGCGAGATCGTCCGGAAGGCAGCAACGATGCTTACCCGATGCAGCGCCGGGACTTGCTTGACGGTTTTGACACAGGTTAGTGGCAAGCACCTTCGACGAGGCGGTGTCAGCATAGAAGACCGATATCGGGCGGCTTATCATCTCGCATATACAAAAAGGATCACCGACTATGGCGCGATTGAAAAGCAATAATATTATCGGCGTCGGGGTTTCCGCAATGGATTATGACGGGGCCTGCCAGGAGATTATTGCGGCAGCGATTGCTCGACAGCCACTGACGGTTACCGCGTTGGCTGTTCACGGCGTCATGACGGGTGCTTTGAACATGGGGCATAGGCGTCGGCTGAACACATTGGACATGGTGTTACCGGATGGTCAGCCGGTTCGTTGGGCGCTCAACCTGCTGTTTGGAAGCGGTTTGAAAGATCGGGTCTACGGACCCAACCTGATGCTGCACGTCTGCGAGCGAGCACAGAAAATGGGGCTCTCGGTCGGGTTTTACGGGAACAAATCGGACGTTCTTGATGACCTGTGCAGCAATCTGCGTGTGCGCTATCCGGACTTGCATATCGCGACAGCGATGCCGTCACTCTTCAGCCGGGTGCCGCTTTCGGTGCAATCGGCGATCACCGGCGAGATCGCGGCCAGTGGCGCTGACATTCTATTTGTCGGTCTCGGTTGTCCGAGGCAGGAGGTCTGGCTGTACGAAAATCGGCCGCTGCTCAGCATGCCGACCATTGCCGTGGGTGCAGCATTCGATTTTCATGCAAACAGACTCGCTCAGGCACCACGCTGGATGCAGGATCGGGGACTGGAATGGCTATTCCGAATGGTGCGTGAGCCACGACGGCTTTGGCGGCGCTACATATTTCTCAATCCAATGTTCGTTAGCTTGCTGGCCCTACAGTACGTCGGCCTACGCCGTGCGAAGCAGACCGGGACAGGGGATATACCGTATGTGGGCTATGCCTGATCGGCTGACCGTCGCCATGGTCGTAGGCACACCGTTGGGTGATGGGCAGGATAATCTGCACTGCGGCGTACGAGACTATTCAATTTGTCTCGCACGAGCGCTGTCAGATAGCGGCGTCAGTGTGCAAATTACCGCGCCGGCAAGCTGGGGAGTGCGCGACGGGCTCACCTGGATGAGGACGCTGCGCCAGATGCGACCGGATGTGGTGCATCTGCAATACCCGTCGATCGGCCATCGCCATTCGCTTCTGCCGCACATGCTGGGCCCAATGGGCCTCGGCCGACATTTCGTTGTGTCCTTGCATGAACATTCGGCGCTGCCGCGTGTGCAACGGATGGCAAACATGCTTTTTCGCGCCACCGCCGAGCGGCTAGTTTTCACTACCAGCTATGAGGCTTGCAAATTCGGCACAACGGCAGGTCCTGTTATTCCGATCGGTAGCAACGTGCCCGTGCATCCGGGAGACTGCGAGCGGGACGACACTGTGCTCTATTTCGGCCAGATCCGTCCTAACAAGGGGATCGAGCACTTCATCGCCTTGGCGCATCTAAGTATCGCGGCCGGCGAGCCACGGCGCTTCATCGTAATTGGCAGCTCGCCCCCGCGCTGGCACGATTACGGCCGCGAATTGCGCGCGACGGCACCCGCCACGCTTCACTGGCTCGATGACGCGCCGCTCGCCACGGTCGCCGCGGTGATGGCCAGCGCGACGGCGGCCTACTTGCCCTTCCCCGATGGCGCCGGGCTGCGTCGAGGAAGTCTCATTGCCGCCCTAGCTAATGGCCTGCCGATAGTTGCGCCGCTCGGGCCAAGCACCACCGAGTCCCTGCGTGGGGTGCTTTTCCCCGCCGCTACGCCCGAAGGCGCGCTCGACCAGCTTCGCCGGCTGCGTGTGACGCCATCGCTCGGACGCCAGCACGCCAGCCTGGGGCGGATCCTGGTACAACACCGGGACTGGCGGGTGATCGCCGATCAGCACGCGAGCCTTTATCGTCACATGCTCAACGCGCGCGCAGCCCGCAGCAACGCTGAAAAGGTCACAGGATGATGGCGATCACTCCGTGCCTACCGTCACGCCTGCACGACTTGGCTCGCTCGATGTTTCATTATGGATTTCCCAAGCGGGCATACCGCCGGTTGACCTCGGAGCGCTGGCGCGAGGCCGAAATTGAAATGGAACTGTTGGAGGCGCTGGCGGACCCGCACCGCGAGGCGATCGATATCGGGGCGAATGTGGGTCACTATGCTATGCAATTGTCCCGGCTTGTGCCGCGTGTGCATGCCTTTGAACCGCATCCCCGGTTAGCGTACGTCCTGCGCCGAAATCTGCCGGGCAATGTGCACGTTTCCAATCAGGCGGTCTCGAACCAAGACGGACGAGCCGTCCTCACAGCGCCGGTTTTCAGCCGCCCGGTGGAAGGCATGGCGAGCATCTCGCCGGGCGCCGCCATATTCGGACAGGCCGAGCGGGTTACGCGAGTTCGGGTGCGCTGCACGACGCTTGACAGTATGGCCGGCCGCGACATTGGCTTCGTCAAGGTAGACGTCGAAGGCCACGAAATGCAGGTCCTCGCGGGTGCCGCCGTCTTGATCGCGCAACAACGGCCGGTGTTTTTGGTCGAGGTGGAAGAGCGGCACCGTGCGGGTGCTGTGCAGGCGGCGTTCGATTACTTTTCGGGCAAGAATTATGCCGGCTTCTTCGTCTGGAAAGCCAGCCTTTGTCCGGTCGAGATGTTCGCTATGGCAATGCAGGACCTTACGTTGGTCGCGCCCGGCGCACCCCGGAAATCCTCGGAATATGTCAACAATTTTATTTTTGTCGCGCGCGAACAATGGTCGGCCTCCTGGGAGCTTCGTGTGACCGCTCTGCTGAGCGCGGCGCGTAATTTAGATCTGGCGACGGCGGTGGCGTAAGCGGCCAAGGCCATGGACGTCCTGTCGCCCCGTCCGCCATCCAGCGTGGTCGCGACCCTGACCACCAACCTCGACCTTGCCGTGCTGTTTTGCCTGATCATGGCCGACGTACGGGTGTTTCAAGGCAGCGAAGTGGCAAGTTTCACTTTGTTCGAATTATACATTTGGGGTTATTGCGCTCCTATAGTTTTTTCCTCGTTAGCAATCCAGGGCTGTCGTCTGGACACGCAGTGCCGAGATTTCGCGTTTTGCGTCTCACTATATATGGGCTGGTTAGTGTTTGTATCAGCTTTATGGATTATATTCCGACATGAACCCACGATTTTTCAGACCGTTCCTCAAAATACGAAGAACATCCTGCCAGGGCTGGTACTGGTTCTATTTTTATTTATCCGCATACGTCATATGGGAGCCGTCACGCTGTTATGCAATATGTATGTCATTTACAGCATGTTGGCCAGTATAATTGGCATTATGCAATATAAATACGGCACACCATACTTTCGCGAATTACTGGAGGGTACGGAATTCAAGATGGGGGTTGAAGGCCAAATTGTCACCAGTCCCGTAGTGGGCTTTTCTGATCACCCAAACGTTTTCGCGATGGCGATTCTTCCTGGTGTGTCGCTTGCCGCTCTCAAACTATATGCGGAGCTTCGCGATGGATGCCGAATCAGGTTGGTGACAATGGGCACATTGGCAATTTTGTGTCTCGGCATGGTGCTATCAGATGCCAAAGGTTCGATGGTTTTTACCGCTGCAGCGATAGTCTGCATTGCCATCAGCAGGAAACGACAGTTCCTGTTCAAGCTCGCGTTCATCGCTGCGGTTACGTTGACTACCGTGCTCTATAGCTTCCATCAGGCGAAACTCGGAAACGCCGAAGCGGGCACTGTTGAAGCCCGTTATGCACTGTGGCAGATAGCTTACAATGCGATTGGATCGGATAGCTATGTCTGTCTGTTCGGCGATGGTATGACCCATATGCAAATGTGGAGTTGGCAGGTTATTGGATGGGAGCTCCCTACCGCTCACAATGGCTGGATTGATCAAGCACTTACCTTTGGACTGCCTGCCCTCGCTCTCTATTTCGGATTTTGGCGAATGTTTTTCAACATAACTGATTCTGCCGTCGGCGGCAACGGTCTCGATCCAGCACAGGTAATACTAGATGGGCTTCGCTGTTCGATTCTGGCGTTGGTCGGCGTATATTTTTTTGAGCCGGTGGACTATGTCACATTCCCCATCTCGCAGCTCTTCTTCTTGATGGGTCTCGGCGTATGCACCGCCTCGATCATCAATCAGGCGCCTCGTCATGCGTAGCCGGTCGAGATTTTCGACTGATGTTGCGGTTCTTCTTTTACTCGCCGCTGTGGTATGGATTACTCACTTTCTCTATTCCTCCAGCTTTGGACTTTATGAAGATGATTGGTATCGGGTAGCTAAAGTCGCCGGTCTATCAGGAACCGACTTTTTCTCTCTGCTTCGGACAACGTTCTCATTCTCTGCAACGCAAGGACGGCCATTTCATCCAGCGCTGATCTACTTACTTTCTTATATAGGATTCAAAATAGGTGGATTAGAATTTATCTACGTCATTGCTTTCTCGATTTTGACTGCGAATTGCATCCTTTTCTATTTTCTCCTGAAGCGATTTTTCCCCCCACGATTTGCCTTTCTCGGCGCGATGGCTTTCGCCACATTCCCCGCTGACACCACTCAGGCATTTCTAACTCATGCATTGGGGATACAACCTTCGATATTGCTTTTGTTGGTTGCAATGCATCTGTATTTGTCGGCACGCAGGCCAGCTTCGTATATGTGCATTCTGCTCTCGCTTTTGATGTATGAAACCGCTTTCTTCGTCTTTATGGTTGTCCCGTTTTGCGTACGGTTTCGTAAATCAGAGTTTGTCCGTCACATCACCATCATGGCGACAATCTTTCTGTGTGTCGTTCTCGTTCGAATGGCATCTACAGAAAGTCATATTTCCCACATCGGCTATCGTGAACTTCTTCTTGGGGGCGCCAACATTTTGGCCGGCCCGCTCACATCTCTTGCCATGTTCGTGTACCGTCCGGGGGAGGTACTGGCAACGCTGTCGCTACGCCAGGGTCTAATTCTGGTGTCTGCGGCTCTTGGGGTGTTTACGATCGCTGCTCTTCGTCTGCACCGGGCTCCGGTTGTTGTTGCCGCTACCACGCCTCCACAGGCGCTCTTAATTGGCGGAATGATGTTAACCTTCGCATACATACTCACCTTCACGACCGTAGGCATCGCGGTCGGGGGTCGTGGGACGCGAGTACATTCTGCTGCTATTTTGGGCGCGTCGGTGATTTGTGCTTGGCTGTGTTCGACAGTCCTGGATCGTGCAATTTCTCGATACGGAAGAATCTTGTCGCGAGTTGCTATTGCATGCTTTTTTACCCTTTTAATCGATTTCGGAATGAATGTTCAATCTGATTACGTCGTGGGTTGGAAAGAAGAGCAAGGTTTTTGGAGCACCGTAGAACAACTGTGTCCCGATATTGATGATGGCACCGTCATATTTGTTGAGCCGACCGGCCTTCGCGATACAAGACAATTGTTGTTCCTGCGCAGTGATTTGACTGGAGTGCCTAACACAAGGCAGATCAAATCGTTGGATAGCCTGTACGATGTGCTGCCCGAAATCTTCAAGTTTCCACCCTCTTGGACACCTCCTAGGGTTTATAGATTGCCGCTAAATTGGCGGGATAATATATTTGCTGGTCAGGGCAAGCTGCGTGTGCTGTCGATCGAAGAGGGCTTTAGCTACGTTCCCACCGGAGCGGAAGTGTCGTCCTCCAGGGTGATCTTCTTGGAGACCAAGAATGGAACATTGACCCGGCTCGGGACCCTTCGAGATCAGGCCGGTACAGAACTGGAATTGAAGTCCGTGCCAACCTTGCTGCCCCGGCTCGAAGAAACCGCTATAGGGAGATATCTTCTGTTACCGCCAGATCAAATCTCGGATTACCTCGTAAAGTAGCAGGCTCAACGGATGGGATGGCATCGCCACGGCTGGGAAGAGCATTATGCCGCCGACCTTAGTCTCGATATCGCGTCACATCCTGATCAGCAGACGACCGCCGAGACTGAGATGCTTGGGGGCGACCGAAAATCGATAAGCTTAGTTCGATGCTGAGGCATCGATTCCGTGACCCCAATCTGCGGAATATTGGCATCTATGGTGCGACGAGCGCGTTGGCTGCGGTTCTCACTCTCGTAATAACCCGTGTGCTGTGGCGGGCGCTTACCCCAGTTGATTTCGGCGTGTGGACGTTGATTGATCCGATGATGCTGCCGGCGGCCTCGACGCTTCTGCTGGGCACCGACTACGCGATCGTCAAGCAACTACGAGTTGAAAATCTGGCGCTTCGACTCGTCATCGGTAGCTTACTGATTAGTACCTTGCCTGCATCGGCGTTTTGTCTTCTGGCGATTGGACTGGCTGCCAACCTCATATTCCACCTTGCGTGGGCAGACGCCCTCTTGCTTACCTTGGCCGGCGAGGCGATCATTCTGATAACGCAAACGGCATTCCGCGGCTCCGGGGCAGTATACAGTTTTGCCGCCCTACTGCTGTCGCGCAACGTACTCTACCTGGTGGTATTGGTTATTGCGCGGGCGCTAAGCCCGCTTTCGCTCGACCGAACATTCTTCCTGCGTGGCGGTTGCGTCATACTTGTCAGCCTTATCGCGGTAGCGGCGATTCGGCCCATTCCGCTGATCAATTGGGCGCGCTATCGAGACGCGCTGCATTATGGCTTCCCACTGCTGCTTACGACCTTCACTTATTCACTGTCCGATATGGCGGATCGATGGTTCCTGGCCGAATTCGACGGCGTAATCGCAGTTGGTGTCTACGCGTTGCATCTAAAGCTTGCAGCGATCCTGTCGCAAGCAATCGTCATACCCTTCGGTCTATGGTTTTCGCCAGAGCGATTCAGGCACCTGAACGACTACGATGGTGGCCGTATCTTCTTCATTCGCACCGCCGTGGCGCTCGCAGTGATTTGCGGCTTCCTATCCGGCGGTGTTTGGCTGTCGCGCGATTTCACATTGTCACTAATTGCACCCGGTATTGTCGCCTCGCCTCTGACCCTGGCGTGCAGCTTCGGCGCGGTAATATGCCTAGGGTTGAGCCAGGCCCTGAACATCGGGTTGCTGCTGCCCGGTCATACGAGCAAGAACGTGATAAACACCGTTTCGGCCGTGGTGGCAACCGTGGTGGCATCTGCGATTTTGGTGCCATTTTTCGGAATGAATGGTGCCGCGATTAGTCGTTTATTTGGTGGCCTAGTGCTACTAGCTGCGACGGCAGCGTGGTCACACCGGGTTTTCCCTGTCGCATTCCCATTCGCCGTGATGCTGGTGTATTTCGTCGCCTCGGTAGCCATTGCGATCGGCATCGACCGCGTGACAACAGGACACAATTTGCCGGGCATCGTCATTGCCCTGGTCGCCTGGACATCATTTACATTCCTGTCTGGCGCAATTCTAAAAAGACAATTGCGTTCAAGCGGGCATAGCCCGATCACGATCAGTCTCACGCCCTTTATTGAGGAAAATGAACATGATGAATAAAGCGATTGACTTTTGGCGTAAGCTCGGTCGCTTGGCGGCCGATGCGGATAGGCGGCAACACCTTGCTCTACTCCATCTATGTTCCGTTCCGTTCCGTCTCCGAATCCGACACCCATGGCCGGGAACCTATCTCAGCCACATCCCTGATCGCTACATGATCAATCGGCATCTGTATCTCGCGCAGGGCGGCACAGGAAGACCTTGGGATAATCATGATTTCCTGCATGGCAACGCGGTGAACAATGGCGGCGATCTAAGCCGCTGGTACTTTCTGCATCTCGTCTGCGACCAAATCCTAGATGAAGGACTGAAAGGCGACGTGGCGGAATTAGGCGTCTACAGAGGTAATACCGCAGCACTGCTGGCTTCGCTTGCGCGCCGGCTTGGACGGACAGCATACCTTCTCGATACATTTGCGGGATTCTCTTCGCTCGATCTAAAAGGCGTCGACGCCAACCAACGTATAGAATTCGCTGACACATCGGTCGAGACTGTTCGAGCGCTGGTAGGAGAAGCGGCCACCGTTTTCGTCCAGGGCCAATTTCCAAAATCAGCCGAGCAAATCCCCGATGGGACATCGTTTGTGCTTGTCCACCTTGACTGCGATCTGTATTCGCCGATGAATGCTGGACTAAGTTACTTTTATCCCCGCATCGCACCCGGCGGCTTCATTATTCTGCATGACTATTCAAGCCTCCGTTGGCCCGGGGTCAAGCTGGCGGTCGATGAATTTTTTGCCGACAAGCCGGAAAAGGTCATTCCGATTCCGGACAAGAGCGGGACAGTTGTCGTCCGTAGGATGATCGTCTGATGCTGCGGGGTGGCACGCCGGAATTGAAATCGTCCCGGGTCAACGTTGGCGCCCCTATGCCCCTCTGGCCATACCCCATTCGCTCGAATAGCGGTTGCATCTACCGCCGCGAGGCCCCGTTGAATGCCTCCATCATGGCATAGTAAACGGGAGTGGGTCTGAGGTCGTCGTCAAACGGGAGCGGCCGGGTGGGCAGGCCGTCGGGACGGGCAAACGAGGGGTCGGATTGCGGATTTAGCCAGGTGTAGCGATCGCAGAGTCCCCAGGTGACCACAGCCTTTACGGCAGGTTCATCGAGCGCAGTGGTTAGAAACCGGCGATAAACCTCGGCAACAGCCTTGTCGCGCTGCGCGATGTCCGAAGGAGCCCCGATGTCGAGCACATCGAGCTCGGTGATGAGGATCTTCAGTCCCCGAACCGCGATTTCGCCCAGGAAGCCGCGGTAGCGCTTCTCGTGGAAGTGGCCGAACTCGGTCAGTTTCAGGTGCGATTGCAGACCCACGCCATCGACGGGCGTTTTCTGCCGCTGCAATTCATCGATCAACGTCAGCAGGGAGGACCGGCGCCGTTCCTGCTCGGCCGTGTCAAGCTCGAAGCCTGAATCGTTGTAAATGAGCAGCGCATCCGGATCGGCAACCCGAGCGGTTCGGAACGCGAGATCGAAGTATTCAGGCCCAATCATTTTCAGCGGCCAACATCTGCGCATGCCGAATGGCTGCCCGTCCCTGGGCTCGAGCGCCTCGTTCACGACGTTCCAGGAATAGGTCTTCCCCTTGTAGTGGGCCGCGACAGTATGGACGTAATCCACCATTGCCTGCGTCGCCGCCTGCCGCCCCGTTAGGCCCTCAAACCAGGGTGGAAGGTGATAGTACCAAAGTAGGTGAGCGCCGGTAAGCGGCAGGCCATCGGCAGAGGCAAAGTCTATATTGGCTCCCTCGGAATTCTGAAAGTTGAACACGCCCGGGCCGGGGTTGAAGGTCGGAGCCCAGATATCCGATGCACAGAGCGCACATTGCTGCTGAAAGAGTGCCGTATAGGCAGGCGGAGCGGCAACAAAGCGAATGTCGCACACCGACCCATAATGTATTCCTTTCATGGCGGCTGCTTCCTTGAGGCTAACGAGACTTGCCTGCTGTGCCAGCAGTTGAAGGGTTCGCAGCGGATACGTGCCCAACAGTAACGTGCCTGTCGCCAACCCCCGCCGAGCAGCTTGCATGAGTTCCCGTCTGCGGAACGCCATCGCCGATTTCCCATCGATGCTCGACGCACGTTAATCGCGTTAGCCCATGGTTGGCTACATGACACGAGGTTGGTCTCCGATCGTATAACCCCGTTGGCATCGTGTTAGGGCCTGATGCTTCCGGGATTGCGCCAGCGCACCGGCCATCTAACGCTGATGGAGCCATCGGACGGCGAATCAACCCCGACCGCGCCGTTGCCCGACCAGACCGCGGCATCAACCATCAAGGACGCAAGGCGCGACGATTGCGCGCTCATGCACGGCTACGGCATGGTTTGGACCTCGGCTAAACCCAAGAAACGCCATCGCGGTTTCATACGGAATGCCTGAACTGGAAACCGGAATATTCCGAATAACACTTCGTTGCAATGAGACGAAATAAACAGTTACCATTAGGCTATAACAACGACAAGCCCATGCTTAACTTCTTATTAACTTTTGGCACTGAAGATGTAACCAACAAAGGATACATCGCGATGAGATCTGCCCATCAATATCCCGTGCTTTGGGGTGCTAAGTCAACTGTGTCTACCAATGCTCACGTGGTGAGCGGCAGCCCGAGGGGTGCTTCATGCTGATTCAGCAATCAGAGACTGAAGTGGCCGCGGCTTCGTCTATCGGTGAGACGACCACGCTCGGTATCCAGGACACCAGGCGCGGCAGTGCTGCGCTCACGCTCAGCATGGTTTGGGGCGTACTGACAGCGACGACCGAGGCGTTGCTCGCAGCGACCGCATCCGCGACGGGATTGACGAAACCGAGCCCATCCGACGTTCTGGCTCTGGACTCCTCCGCACCGATCGAACCCCGCACGGGCGGTATTGCCGGCCCAGCGTTGGGCAACGCCGCCAATGTTAACTCCCAACCAATCAGTTCCGCGACAGTGCGAACGCCAGTCTCCAGCGCAGCGGCGGTGGCAGGGGACAGCATCGCCAGTCCGAACGCTTCTGCCACGCCCAAAATCACCGTCGCCGTCGCGGCAAACGCCGCCACCTCTCCGGCGGAAACGGCTGTCATCGCTCGACCTGAAGCGGTCGCCATCGCTCTCACCCCGCCCAAAATCACCGCCCCATTGGCGGCCGCGGGGAACGACACCGGAGGCCCGAGCGGTCAGGGCGGCTCATTGCTGCCGGCCGGCTACCTCAGCACGCACGGCAACCAGATTGTCGATGCCGCGGGCAACCCCGTGCGCATCGATGCGGTTGGTTGGGCCGGGACGGACACCCTGACTTTCGCGCCGTACGGTCTCTGGCAGAGCAGCCTTGAGCAGAATATTAATGAAATCAAGGCCGATGGGTTCAACACAATCCGCATCCCCTGGACCGATCTGTTGTTGAACGCCTCGCCCGAGTTTGTGACGAGCTACGCCGCGTTCAACCCGGCGCTGGACCCGGAGTTGTGGGGTGCAACCAGCCTGCAACTTCTCGACGACCTAGTGGCAGATGCCGGCAACGCCGGTCTGAAGGTCATCTTCGACCACCATGACGACGATGGCGGCCCCGGCGGATGGGGTGGCCAGCAGGCGAACGGGCTTTGGATCGACTCCGGTCCTGGCACCAATGGAACCGACGGAAGCGGCACGACCGGCACTGTGACAGCAGCCAAGTTTCTGGCCGACTCAATTGAACTTGCGAAGAATTTTGCCGGCAATTCCACAGTCATTGGCTTCGATCTGGATAATGAGCCTACATCAGCCGGCAACATCAACTGGGGCCAGGGCGGCCCGACCGACATTCAGGCGATGTATACGCAGGTCGGCGATGCCATTCAGGCGGTCGATCCTGGCGCCCTCATCATCACGGAAGGACCACTAGAATACAGTGGTCCGGCGCCAGGCATGCCCGCGGGCTTCGGCGGCGGGGATCTTTCAGGCGTCGCCAGCGACCCTGTCACGCTGACCATACCGAACAAGATCGTCTACAGCGTTCACGAATATCCTCCCGATCTGTCCGACACCGGGTCGTACAATTCGGCGCAGCAGATAGCCGAAATGAACGCCGGCTGGGGATTTCTGGAGACCAACAACATCGCCCCGGTCTGGATCGGCGAAATGGGGTCCAATATGACCTCACCGGCCGATCAGGTCTGGATCCAGACAGTGCTGAACTATATGAACGGCGAGGATGGGGCAGAGGGTGGTCCAAACTTCAGCGGCAACGAACAGCCCATCAGCGGTGACTGGTGGGACTGGGGCAGCTATCCTGGCTCGAGTCTGGAAGGGGTCGAGACGGCGTGGGGCAGCGGCACGTATTGGCCGGCACAGCAAGTCGCTACCGACCAACTCCTGTATACGCCGACAGGCGCCCCCAGCACGTCGGCTCCGCTTGTCGCTACTGCCAAAATGCGGTTTCTCGCACCTGCCAATGGATCGGTTGTGCTATCGGGCTCTGCCGTCGGCCCCGTCGGAGGCGCAATAGCGATCGCGACGGTGCTCAATCTCGAAACGGCAGCCACAAACGGTTGGGCGGTGGAACTGGATACCGCAGACATCCTTAAAGGGCTGACCGGCGGTGTTCTCACCGCCATTAAGGCGGGCGCTTACCTGATCACCCCCACTTCAGACGATGGGGTCGTCGCCGCTGGGTCGTTTACCTCGTTCAGCTTCAGCGTCGCGTCCGTCGGGATTAGTTCGGCCATCTCGGCGCACCTGGTCCGACAAACCTGAGGTACGGCATGGTGCGTATTATAAACTTCTCGGAATGACAACATCATAACCCGACCAGGCGAATCGCACTTCGAATTCCCTTGACACCCGAGTCGCACGCCCTTGCCCGAAACGAGCCTGATCGACTCTACCGGTTGGCGGACAAAACACCCCCCGGGAGGACGGGTTCTGTCGCAAATTTCTCAAGTGGCGGAGATCGGTTCGAGCGGCTGGGATTGCTTTATGCCGCTAGCGAATAGAATGCCTGCGCCGGACGCAATTTTCCTGTCGTCCGCAACTGGCCCTTCCGGATCATGTGCATCAGTTCAATGCCCGCAAGCGTCACCTGAGCCGATCGAAACGATTTGAACCCCAGCATCGGTCG
>JBEKLE010000051.1:0-30288 GCA_050010355.1 Rhodopila sp.
GTCGGCCGGGTTCTTCGCCGGAAGAACTCCATATTTAGCACCACAATTTTGCCGAGACCCGCGAAAGCCGCGATATTCTGCGGGTTTTCAACAGAACTAGGCGCTAACTGTGGAAGTTGGGTTAGATCAATGCGGCCACGATGGACATTGATCACTGTCAGATAACGAACGCCATTTTCCGCCGCTTCGCGATCTTGGTTTAGCGTGATCCCCGACGTAACGTCAGCAAACCGTCCAAGAGGCATGGAATTGCAACTGGCCGGAACGGTGCGTGCAGTTCCATACTCATACGGGAACTTTACGTCGTGCGGTCCAGCGGCGAAGTGGGCTTGATCCAGGGCGACCGCTACCCGCTCCGCCTTGCGAATCTGCTCTTCGAGGGCACCGAAGAGGTCGTCTGCTGCCTTCAGCGTCTTGGCAATCAACGTTTGTTCGCCTGGAGGCGGAATCAAACAGCGAAGCTGCGAAAAGTGTCGGCCGGTCACGGCATCAAACGTGGACCCTTGAGCAGCCCGTTGAAGGGGTTTTCTCCACCGGTCCATAGCATGGAAGAAAAAATCCGAGTCCATGCTTAGGGGACGCAGAGCTGCAACCCCACGTCCAAGCGCATATTGCTGATCGGCTCTGCACAGCTCGCCCACCGGTGCGCGGACGCTAATTAGGGTGTCTCCGGGGCTGCATTTCTTTCCAGCTTGACGTGTGTAAACAGCTGCTTGAGGGAAAGTCGCGGTAAAGTCCGCATTCCCTTGAAGGAATGGGAAACCGTCACCTTCCCCATTGTAGTGCTCGGAATCAGGAGACTGCCCAAAGACAAAAGCGACTTCCTTTGGCAACGGAGAGAGAACCCAACCACGCGGTGGCTCGTCAAACTCTGGTAGATCTGTCCAGCGCATCTCAGAGTCTCAGTAGGGTCTGGAGCTTCTCCGATGCCTCCGCCCCCCTTTTCTCCGATACAACCAGCTCCTTCAAAGCTGTCGTCAGCTCAATTTCCTCCTCTGGCTCGAAGGTGTCGATGTAGCGCGGCAGATTGAGGTTAAACTCATTCTCTTCGATCTCGAGTTTCTCGGCGACGGTGAAGTAGCGGCGAGCTTCGTCAGGATTGGTGCAGATCCGTTGAAGGTCAGAGATGGCCTCCTGCACCTCAGCCGTCTCGCGATCAGCACGGCGATTGACCTCGGTGACGCGTTCACTTCGTTCCTTTTCGAGCTTCTCCAGCGCCTTGATCTGGCCTTTCACGGTCTTTAACCGGGCCTTTGCGTCGTCCCTGGCAGTCTTGGTCACGGCTTTGAGGGCTGCCTTGTCAAGCTTTTCATCTGCCAACTTGCCCCAGACGGGATGAGTAGCATCGCGGTTCTCCTTCCAAGCGCTGAAGCCCTCTACCGATAGGCTCTCGGCTTCCTCCCGTAACACGGGCAGCGCGGCAATGATCTCGTCGTAAGCCTCGCTGATCTCTTGCAGGGCATGTGCGCGGTCGCGGGCGATCTCATCGAGGATGGCCTGACCCTCGGCCGGGAGGATCACCAGCGCCCGCGCTGTATCTCCAAATGCGCGCCACGGGAGGAGGATGCGAAGGCAGTCGGCGCGGCGCAGATAACTTTGTGGATTGGCATGCTGGTAATGGCGGCTCGCCCAGATCATAAGCACGCGGCCCTTACGTGCGGCTGGTTTGCGTTTGTTAACGACAACAAGGCAGGCCGGAACGTTGTTGCCATAGAAGATGCCGGAAGGCAGCACGATGACAGCCTCGATAAGATCATCCCGCAAGAAGCCGGAGCGAATGAGGTATTCGTCGTCGGCCTTCTTGTTCCGCCCGTCCTCCGCCTCGGTGAGCAGAGGCTGGCCACGAAACAGGATGCCCTGGGACATGACGACGATGGCCTTGCCGTCTGGTTTGAGCGATTTCGCGACGTGCTGCATCCACGCGTAGTCGCCGTTGTCCCCGGGAGGTGAGCCGTAGCTAAATCGGTCGAAGGGATCGCCATCGGTGAAGCTCTCCGATCCCCAATCCTTCAGGGAGAATGGCGGGTTCATCACCACTCGGTCGAACTGCTTGATCTTGCCGTCACTGGTTTTGTGCTTTGGGTCGCGCAGGCTGTCACCGTGCTCCGGATACCATGAATTCACCCCATGCAGGATGAGGTTGATGCGCGAGATATTGAAGGTGGCGAGGTTGCTTTCCTGGGCATAAAGGAAGAGCCGGTTCGGGTCTTTCTTGTGGCGCCGCACGTACTCACGGCACTGAAGCAGGAGCGACGCGGAGCCGCTGGCCCAGTCGCAGATCTCATACTGTTCATCCGGTTCGATGATCTCCGCCATGAGGTAGGAAATTTCCTTCGGCGTGTAAAACTCGCCAGAGCTTTTTCCTGCCTTGCTGGCAAAGGTGCGGATCAGATACTCGTAAGCGTCGCCGAACAGGTCGTCCGGCACATGAGCGCGGTCGAACTTACGGCTGGAGAAGTGGTTCTTGAGGTTCACCAGCTTGTCGCGCGGCAGTTCGTCGGTTCTGTTAAAGTCAATCTTGCTGGTGAGGATGCCGTCGAACTTCGGCGCATTGGCGCGCTCAAGGGCGAGCATGGCGTCATTGAGAGACTGGCCGAGCTGAAGCGAAGTGACCTTCTTTTCGGCCGTTCCGACTGTAACCGCATCCCAGGCGCAATCCGGCGGCACGACGAATGGCAATGACCTCCTTTGCATCGCGGGGTCATTCGCCAGTTCGTCTCCCACTTTCTTCGCCAGGTTGCGGACGGCCTCATCGAATATGTCGCTGATACGCTTAAAGAACAGCAGCGCGAACACGTATCCACGAAACTCAGAGTGGTCGACATTACCCCGCAGGATGTCGGCGGCCTTTTCTAGGAAAGCATCCAACTCGGCCTGCGTCATGCGGCGGAGGGGGATGGTGAACAAGGGCGCGTCGTCAGACATGCGTTCTAATTCCACAGCTTCATGGGTTGGCGTCGTTTAGGGACGACCTAATGGCAATCGATCCTCGGTCTTCAGATGGTCGGCTGGAAGTGTCACGGTGGCGCACCCCACGGGTCGACGATGTCGACCCCGCACCCCTCAAAATCCGGGATGTTGCGGGTGGCGAGGGCCGCACCGCGGGACCGGGCGATTGCGGCAATCTGAGCATCCGCCTGTGAAATCGGCCGGCCAGCCTGGCGGCGGCCGGCGGCCAGCGCAGCGAACGCCTCGGCGGCTTCGGAGTCGAATGGCAGAATTCGCCCGCGAAAGTAAGTCTCGAACGCGGTGCGCGCGGCCTGTGCCAGCCCCTCCCGCCGCTTTCCTTCCGGCACCAAGGCTACGCCATAGAGGATTTCGGCCTGGGTGACGGCGGAAATGAACACGGTCGAACCAGGGAGCGTGTTGATCCAGACCATGACCGCGGGCTCGGGGGCTGATTTCATCAGCTCGGAGACGACGTTGGTGTCGAGAAGGATCATTCGCCGAAGGTCGGCGGCTCGCGCATCGGCTCGCGCGGCACCTCAGGAAGGTCAAAACCCCCGAAGGGCTTGAACAGGGCGTTGATCGCCGTGCCAAGGTTCTTTGGCTCCGGCGGCTCCTGATTGAGCGACGAGCGCAGAATGTCGCGCGCCTCGTCTTCCATCGAGCGGCCGTGAACCGCCGCTTGGATCCGCAGGCGGGATTTCAGGGAGTCGTCCAGGTTACGGATGGTGATGCTCGCCACGGAATCGCCTCTGTCAGCATTGATGCGATTATAAGCAATGCTGACGGATCAATCCAGTGCAACTTCGGGGCGCCATCTAGCTATCGAAAATGTCCATCCATCCGCCCGCACTGTCGCAAAGACACCGCTGGACGTGACGGGACAGCCTATGGACGGGACACTACCCGGACACTCGTTTCACGCGTCGGATCCTAAGTCATTGATTTCCTTGGCGTCCCGTAGGGGATTCGAACCCCTGTTGGTGCCGTGAGAGGGCACTGTCCTGGGCCTCTAGACGAACGGGACATCGGCCAAGTCGCGCCTTCTAACCCGGAACCCGGTGAACCTCAAGAACCCCTGTTGGTGCCGTGAGAGGGCACTGTCCTGGGCCTCTAGACGAACGGGACATCGGCCAAGTCGCGCCTTCTAACCCGGAACCCGGTGAACCTCAAGCATCGGAATTCAACCGAACCCTACCGACCCAGAGAGATCCGTCCAGCCACTGCCCCCGTCGCGGGATCGATCAGCACCACACGGTCCAGCCCGCCGCCCTCAAGTTGCACAGCCAACCTGTCCCGCACCGCCGCGATCCCGGCGATGCGTGTTCCCGCCGGTTCATCGAGCACCGCCGCGACGGACACCGGTAGAGGCGGCACGGGTGCCGGCCAACCCGCAACGGGCGCCAAGGGCACCGACATCCGACGCGCAATTTCGAGGATCACCACCGTCGTCCCGACCACGATCAACACACCCATGACGATGGTCGCGATCTTCAACGCACGCATGCCGTCTCCCATTCCAGTCCAATCCGCGTTATCCCACATCCACATGACAGCAAAAAGCGACCCATCGCCGCGCCAACCTTCGCCTTCATCTCAGGGCCCTATCCGCATCACCGCCACGGCCGACCACGTCGGCCAGCGTATCGATCGCTTCATTTCCGACACTATCGGCACGATCTCGCGCTCCCGCGTCAAGACGCTGATCGACCAGGGGCGGCTCCGCGGCGACACCGGGCCGGTCACCCAGCCGGCCGAAACAGTCCGAGCCGGCGGCATCTACTTCCTTGATGTTCCGGCCCCGATCCCGGCAGCTCCGCGGCCGCAATCCATCGCCTTCGCCGTCTTGTACGAGGATGCCGACCTGATCGTCCTCGACAAACCCGCCGGACTCGTCGTTCACCCCGCCCCAGGCAACCTCGACGGCACCCTGGTGAACGCTCTGCTCGCCCATTGCGGGCCTGGTTTCACCGGCATCGGCGCGGAATGCCGGCCCGGCATCGTGCACCGCTTGGACAAGGACACCTCCGGCGTCATGGTCGTGGCCAAGACCCAGTTCGCCAACGATGCACTGACCGTCGCTTTTGCCGCGCGCGATCTCGACAGAACCTATACCGCGTTGGCCTGGGGCCTCCCGCAGCCCCCCACCGGGGAGATCGAGGGTGCCATCGGACGTGACATACGCGACCGCAAGCGGATGGCGGTCGTCACCCGCGGCGGCAAGTTCGCGCTCACCCGTTACCGCACGATGCGCGCCTGGCAGACCAGCCTCGCGCTGCTGGAATGCCGTCTCGCCACGGGGAGGACGCATCAAATCCGCGTGCATCTGGCGGCATGCGGCCACCCGATCGTTGGTGATCCGGTCTATCTTCGCCGCGTCCCGGCAGCCGCAAAAACCATAGAACAGCCTCTGCGAGGCCGTCTTCTGGACTTTCCGAGGCAAGCGCTTCATGCCGCCAGCCTGGGTTTCAAACACCCCAGGACCGGCCGCCCGATCAGCTTCGAAGCCTCTTTGCCGGCCGATATGCAGACCCTGCTGAATGATATCGAAGCGGACCTGTCCGGTGGTTAACCTTACGTTAATCTTGACAGGACTAAATTAGTCCTGTATACATCCGCCATCGAAGCGGAGGGATGCTCTGCTCGGTGGGGACGTCCGGATACGCCGCTGCCATGTCGGGGTGGGTCGCCGGGACGTGAAGTCCCTCTCCTGCATCCAGACTGGTCTCAGTCACATTCATACCGCGATCTTGCGCCACGTTGGGCAAGCCATCCCGGTTTGACGAAAGGAGCCTAAAGCCGTGGCCTCTGCCGTCCTTAACATCGCCCCAGAGGGCAATCTGTCGCGGTATCTTCAAGAGATCCGCAAATTCCCGATGCTCACCCCCGAGGAAGAGCTTTCTCTGGCGCACCGCTGGCGCGACACGCAGGATATGGAGGCGGCACACAAACTTGTCACCTCCCATTTGCGCCTCGTGGCAAAAATAGCCATGGGCTATCGCGGCTACGGCCTGCCGGTCGGTGAACTGATCAGCGAGGGCAATGTCGGGATGATGCAGGCGGTCAAACGCTTCGACCCCGACCGCGGCTTCCGTCTCGCCACCTATGCCATGTGGTGGATCCGAGCAGCGATCCAGGAATACATCCTGCACTCGTGGTCGCTGGTGAAGATGGGCACCACCGCCGCGCAGAAGAAGCTGTTCTTCAACCTGCGCCGCCTGAAAGGCCAGATGCAAGCTATTGACGATGGCGATCTGCAACCCGAACAGGTGGCGAAAATTGCCCGCGTGCTCGATGTCCCCGAACAGGACGTCGTCAGCATGAACCGCCGCCTCGCCGCACCCGATCACAGTCTCAATGCCCCCGTTCGCCAGGACAGCGAGGGTGAGTGGCAGGATTGGCTGGTCGATGAATCCGACAGTCAGGAAACCTCGATCGCTGATCGGGAGGAACTGACTGGCCGCAAGGCTCTGTTGACCGGCGCCCTCCGGTCGCTGAATGAACGGGAACGCCACATATTGATCGAGCGGCGCCTTAAGGATAACCCAACCACGCTCGAGGATCTCTCCCAGCAGTACAATATTTCCCGCGAACGGGTACGCCAGATCGAGGTTCGGGCTTTCGAGAAGCTGCAGAAGGCGATGAAGGCGCAGATAGCGGAACGGCGTTTGAATGCGGGTGGCCGTCCCGCCGCGATCGCGGAAGAGCACGTTTAGGACCGAAGCCACGCTGACATGGTGGTTCAGCTTAGTCTGAACCACCATGAATGGGGGGTGGCGTTTGAAATCGTTCACCCTCGTGGCTGGTCGTCCAAACCCCACTCCGTCGACAGCGATTCCCGCTTGGCGACGAGCATCGAACGGCGATGGCCCAGGCGGTAATCCTCTAATATTTTGAGCCCCATTGGCAGGATTTGAGACATGACCCAGGCCGCAGCGGCCGCCAGCCAGACCCGCAGGACTGTGGGCCACTCGGCAAGGTAGCTCATGCAGCCGTCAATCCCGGCGCAGCGATACCAGGCGTCCATGACGGGATGCACGCACGCCGCTCCTTGAAACAGCACGATGGCCCGCGCCACCCCACAACTCGGCGTTCTGTCGACGACAAGCGCGATCAATCCCGGCAGCAGCAGCAGCGCCAACGGCAACGCGATGTCCGGGGACAGCGCAATAAGCCCGCCCCCGGCGAGCGCCAACAGCAGCACGATCAGTCCAGTCAGCCCGCGGCCGAGTTTCGATCCGGCACTCATCGCAGCAGGAATGACATCGCTGTCAGCACGAACACTGATAGCCCGATACCCCCTGCGATCGCCTGTCCGAAGCGTTCGGAATTCGCGAAACGTGCCCGGTCGTGGATGTCGATAGCAGCCAGTTCCGCATCGATCATCGCCAGTTCGTTTGCCGCGCGTTCCGCCCCGGCGGTGTCGGCGGCGCGGGCCGACGCGTCCTCGACCAGTTCCAGCACCCGGGACACAAACCCGCCGTTTGCCAGCACGTCGAGTTGGGCACGCATTGCCTCGCGCCGAGGCTTGTTGCGCCATTCATCCAGGTCTGGCCGTAGCCGAGACGCCACCCATTTCGCCAAAGCCGGCATTGCTGAGGAATGATGCCGCAACTGCATATCCCGCAACAAAGCGAGTTCGGCGGACCTGAATGACCCGGCATCCTTGAGGCTGGCCAATCCGGTGACCTGCATCTCGGTCTTCCGGTCCCCTCGCGCCGCGATGAACGCAGCGATGTGCAGGTCGATCAGGCTGTCCCCGGCGCCGGCGGCCGCGCCTTCGAAGAACCGCATCAGGTCGGGAATCGTCGCGACCCATGCCGATCCCATCGCCGGCACGCGGCATGGCAGCAAAGGATTCAACCCGTAAAAAAGGCGCAGTAACGCCGCGGGGCCGCCACCCTGCAAGAGCTGCCGCTGCAGCGCCAGGTCGGGAGAATCGCGCGGGACCGGCCGGCCCACCGCCGCAGTCCACGAACTGAAAATGTCGGCGGCCAGCAATTCCTGGGCCGCCGCCATCATCTCGGATTTGGAGGCGATCCCCTCGGCCAGAAACGAAGCAAGTGCATCTGGCCAAAGAGCCGTTTCCCGCCAGCACAACGGCATGCGCGGATTGAGCGCGCTGATGGTGAGCATCACCAAGAGCGGATCGCTCCACGGTCCAGGCTTTGGGTCGGTGGCACGCGCCCGAACGAGATCCTCGATCTGGGTCGCCAGACCGGCGTCGCCTAGCGCTCGGCGCAGCCATTGTGTCACCAGACCATTTCGCAGGAACTGGTTAGCCTTCCTCGGGTCGCAGAACAGCCCCCATGCCAGGGTGCGGGCATCGAAGACCGCGATGTCGTTCAGCATCAACGCGCTTTGACTACGGCGCGGGGGACGTGCGGCGACCCGGCGCCCACGGGTATGAGCAAGGTCCATCAACTGGTTTGGCAGCGGCCGATGGTCGGGGTCCTCCGCGAGCATGGCGCGTAGCAGATCGCCAAGAAATCCGGACAGCGAGCTGTCCCGCGCCAAGGCGGCGAAGCTGCCCAGATCGAGCTTCGAGCGAATAATGGTCGCATCATCCATGCCGGCCATCGGGATCTTGCCACGGGACAAGGTGAGCAGCAGAACGCCCAATGAATAAATATCATCAGCGATGGAACCTTCGCCACGGCTCGCGGGATGGCACATGGCACTGTATGGCGATTCGAAAACACTGGTCTGGTGCATGGCCGGTGGGGCCGCCCACGCCGCCCCCAGCGTGACCGGCTGGCCGGGCGCCGACTGGAACACGTTATTCGGGCGGATCGCCCGATGGGTGAGTTTGTGGCCATGCAGAATCTCCAACACCTCGGAGACAGGCCGCAGGATGAGGTCGATCAGCGCCTTTTCGGGCCATTGGTTAAGCGGGGCGGACACCGGTGGCCCGGGTGGCGGGCTACAGACGACGTAGTAGCCTTCACCCTTCCCTCCAGGCAAAGGCGCGACGCCATGGCCAAGGGGCCCCATGAGGTTATCAATGGGTTCGTCGAGGGTTTTTAGGTGTCTGATTCGCGGCGACGCCGACCGGGAAACCGCCAGGGCAACGCGTCGCGCGTCCGAGGCAAGCCGATCGCGCGCAAGATATGCCGGCACGCCACCGCCGGCGTCCGGCAGCGTTTGGGACGCGTCGACAGCGTAGCGGCCGGCGATCAGCGTGTTGGACAGTGCGGAAAGCGACTCATCAGCCATGCGGGCGAACCGTTTTGGTCGGGCCGTCCCAGCTTACGGCGCTAAAGGTTGACCAACGGTTAACGCCTGCGAAGTTAGCACTGACGCCAGCGGCGCATTATCCCTCGAATGGATCCCTCACCATGATAGTGTCATCGCGCTCCGGGCTCGTGGGCAGCAGAGTGACCGGCGCTTCCACCAGTTCCTCGATTCGGCGCACGTATTTCACAGCCTGCGCCGGCAGGTCTGCCCATGACCGCGCGCCGCGCGATGATTCGGCCCAGCCTGCCATGGTTTCATACTCGGGTACCGCGGCGGCCTGCGCACCCGGCGCCGCCGGCAGATGGCGGTTGAACCTGCCATTGATCCGATAACCAGTGCAGATCTTCAGTTCGGCCAGGCCGTCCAGAACGTCCAGCTTGGTCAGCGCGAGGCCCTGCACGCCGCCGACCTTGATAGCCTGACGGACCAGCGCCGCGTCGAACCAGCCGCAGCGCATCGCGGCCCGCTTCGTGTGTGGCAACGGCCGTTGAATGGCGATCGCGTGCCTTTCGGTGCCGAAGATCTGACTATCGGAGGCGGCGCGCCGGTCAGGCATTCTCTTCCTTTTGCGGATCAGCGGACGTCTGGGAGCCACGCCAGGCAAAGTGCACTGCATTGGGAAACGCACGGAGATCGTCCAGGGCACCGTCATAATGTCGCTTTCCGACATGCATCTGGGGCATCGGCCCTTGCGCTCTCCTGACCTCCTCTCCCACGGCCTCCCGCAACTCGTGAAACGTGAACGCGTCGCCACCTTGCGGCAGGCCATTTTTCAAGATCTTGGCCATGGCTCCGGTAAACAATGTAAATTCGTCTCCTGGATATGCATAAGACGCGCGGTCCCCGGACGACGAGCAAAAGAGCAACGTGCCGGTCCGGGCGACGCCGAAATCGGCAGCCATCTCCCGCGCTACAGCCTCCGATCGATCGGGCGCCATGAAAGCGAGCGCAACCTCACCAGAGTAACAGCAATCAAAAATCGCGAAACGCCGCAGTTTGGGTGCGACGGTATCGAGGGTCGCAGCGAGGGACGACACTTGCATCCCCGTCGCGAACACCATATCGCGCCGGGTATCCCGCAACACCACATGAAGCCGATCATTCGGTGGCCGAGGGACATCGCCATGGGAAATCGCATAGATCAAGACGTCCGTGATGTCGTCTGCGGTAGCGGTGGTTGCAATGAAGTCTTGTATCTCGATGAGTTGCTCGTGGGTCGGCTTGAGGGAGTCGAATAGGTCGAGTATTCTTCTTTCTGGTATCGCCAATCCTGTGGAATTTGTAACATATTCTTGGATGAACCGAGCGGAACGTCGGTAGGACGGCTCCTCAGCAAGGCCCATCTTCGGCCAGATTGACGCTCCGAGAAGCAGCACCAGTGAGCGATCGGGTTGTAGTACCTCCGTGATTGGGCGTTCACTCGGGCGTTGGCGTCGATGTCGCCTAACAGGGCCTCCAAACGATCGAGCGGTGGACGACCTGAGATTAAGATTGCCGATAAGACCCCCACGAAAGCCGTGCCTTACGAGAATGAGGTTATAAGTTCCGTCCGGACGCCCCTCGAGTTTGTCCGAGCCTTCTAAAACGACTTCATGGTCTCTGCCGGTGCAATCCAGGTCCACGGGCAGATCGCCCGAGTATGCACCAGCAGCCCACCCAGTACGATGGTCGATGCATTCATGGGGATCAGAGGCGGCCGGCCTTATGTCTTTGATGAAGACGTTCGGCAACACCGCCTCGTGTCCGTACATTCGCCTGACATGCTTTGAGACCAGCGAGATCAGGAACCTTCCAAGCCAGTCTTCGGTGAGCAAGAGGGGCCCCCTGTGTATCAGACGGGCATGCGCGGCCAAAGGTAACACAATCTGCTCAAGCCCTCGCGAAACCGCATCAATTTCGAGCGCGCTATTGGCAAGGTCGTGACAGGTTGCATCGAGCGCCGCCAAGAAGCGAACCTCAGGCCCAGTCTGATTGAGCCAGTTGTCAGCATGATGGGCGGCACGCTCTAGCTGTGCCATCAACCGCTGGGGAATGCCGAGCCCCCTCGCCAGAACAACATGAGTCATTCCTGTCGTGACGGCAATATAGTCTTCGGCTGACATGTCGCCCCCACCGCTGATCAGCACGCGAGCGGAGGGTAGCCGTAGCTGAACCTGCGTCAGGTCAAATGGGCCCCAGGAGGGTTGGCCCTGAAAGATGACCCTCCCTTCATATCCCTGCCGTATTTCTCTTACCTCATCCTGCCATCGCAAGTCTTGCGCCCACAGGATTGCGCCCGCGACCAAGTCGGTGCCCTCTCGATCAAACGAGACACGTACAGCGTCAACACCATAGGGATGCGATGAACGCGGTATGAATTCCATCGCCGATACCCTTCGGCTGCAACTGACCGCGAGAAGATGGTTACGCTTGATGAATTGCCCTATTTGATTGGTCCAGACAACCGCAATGTCCTTCCCTTCACCTGTTTCCGTTGAAAGAGGAAATCGCGGGAGGCTGGTCGTGTATGGCCACTCTTCCGGGGACGGCCCTAAGATCTCCCGGGTCAAATGAATAGAAGGGAAAAGTACGGGTTCTTGCTCGATTAGCGTGACAGGAATCCCTGCGTCAGCGGCGGAAATTGCGGCCGTCACACCCAGGGCCGTGGCCCCGACTACCAACAGTGGCCTCTCCCTCGCAATCGCCCCGGCCGCGGCCATCCGCTCGACAAGGATTTGACCGCGAAGCATTTGCCCGATCATCCCGAGCGCTGGATGGCCGACCGCCAAATACACAAGGGTCTCTACGCGATGCGCTTCCAGAAAAGGGTCGTGCACCATATTAAGGGACTCAAGCCTTCGGCGGCTTTTCCGGTCTCGCAACCTGGGAGGTGTCTACCGATTTGCGCAACGTGAACGCGCCAAAGCCCTCGCGGTAGAGCTTTAACGCGTCCGCAGAGGTCAATCCCTCCGCGATGAAATGGCCGCTCGTCGACTTTACTGTGATCTTGGCCGTGTTTCGCCGCCGCAACCAATCCGCTATTCCTTTGGCTAGGGCCAATCCAGCGCCACCTAGTGCCACGATCACGGTGGCACCAAGGTCCATCGTTCCCTGGGACGTCTTAGCCCGCTCCACCGACGTCACGCCCCTAGTGGCCAACGCGAGCGCCTCGACCTCCGCCGCGAACAGACTGGTTTCGCCCTCAGACAAGCCTTCTATGATCAGCGCAACCGCATTGGGCTCCTGCTCCATGACCCACTGGCCTCCCTGAATTTTGGACAGCATGCTATCAATGCCACAACGAAGGCAATCCCCTCGGGAGAGCCCTCCCCTCTCGAATAGCACATGAGCCTGGATTCGCCGCCACCCGCTACGAGTGAACTTGACATTCGCAAAACCTCGTTTTTACCATGGAACGCTATTGTAGCGGTCACCGTTGGGCGTCAAAAGCCAAACCCGAAAGCCACAGCTCGCGCAAATGTCATGCCTAGTTCGTCATCGTTTGCCAAGCAGACAGGGTTGGAACACTACCCCTCGAACGGATCCCTGACCATGATGGTGTCATCGCGCTCCGGGCTGGTTGAAAGCAGAGTGACCGGCGCTTCCACCAGTTCTTCGATCCGGCGCACGTATTTCACAGCCTGTGCCGGCAGGCCCGCCCATGACCGCGCGCCGCGTGACGACTCGGCCCAGCCCGCCATGGTTTCATATTCGGGTACCGCCGCAGCCTGCGCACCCGGAGCCGCCGGCAGATGGCGGGAGAACCGGCCATTGATCCGATAGCCGGTGCAGATCTTCAGTTCGGCCAGGCCGTCCAGAACGTCCAGCTTGGTGAGTGCCAGGCCCTGCACGCCGCCGACCTTGATAGCCTGACGGACCAGCGCCGCGTCGAACCAGCCGCAGCGCCGGCGGCGCCCGGTTACCGTGCCGAATTCATGCCCCCGGTCGCCGAGTAACTGGCCAATATCGTCGTGCAGTTCGGTCGGGAATGGCCCGGACCCGACCCGTGTCGTGTACGCCTTGGCGATTCCGAGCACGAAACCGACTGTCCCCGGCCCGACCCCGCTGCCGGAGGCCGCCGTGGCTGCCACGGTGTTGGACGACGTGACGAACGGATAGGTCCCGTGATCGACGTCGAGCATGACCGCCTGAGCACCCTCGAACAAAATGCGCTTGCCGCTGCGGCGAAGCTCGTCCAGCCGCTCCCACACCGGTTCGGCATACGGCAGGATCTGCGGCGCGAATGCGAGCAACCCGTCCAGCAGCGTGTTCTTGCTGAACGGCGGCACCCCCAGCCCTTGCAGCAGAGCATTATAGTGCAGCAGCATTTCGTCCAGCTTGGCCGACAGTGTCTCGGGCTCCGCCAGGTCGGCAACCCGGATGGCGCGGCGGGCCACTTTGTCCTCGTAGGCGGGGCCAATCCCGCGGCCGGTCGTGCCGATTTTGCTGTCGCCACGGGCTTCCTCGCGTGCCTTGTCGATCGCCGGATGCAGCGGCAGGATCAGTACCGCGTTCTCGGCGATCCGCAGCGTCTCCGGCGTGACCGTCAGCCCCTGGGCACGCACCCTTGCAATTTCGGAGAGCAGCGCTTCCGGATCGACCACGACACCGTTGCCGATGATACCCAGCTTGCCGCGCACGAGCCCGGACGGCAGCAGCGACAGTTTGTAGGTCTGGTTGCCGACAACGAGCGTATGCCCCGCGTTGTGCCCGCCCTGGAACCGCACGACCACATCCGCTCGGCTGGCCAGCCAGTCGACGACTTTTCCCTTGCCCTCGTCGCCCCATTGGGCGCCGATCACCGCGACATTGGCCATTGTATTCAGCCCTTGTTGTGAAGGAGCGCGGCCTTTCCGGCCTGCAGGATATGGGAGCAACCGAGGCGGTGAGCCTCAGCCGTTTCATCGACAACCGGCGCCAGAGCCGCGACCGTGGCGAACCCGTCGGCCCGCAGACCGGACATGAAGCCACGATTGATGCCGAACGGCACGAAAATGCGGGAACGCGCCTGCCGAGGTGGCGCCACCCGGAGGATCGCATCCGGGTAAAGCGTCAGACCGGTGGCCGGTTCGCTGTCGCCGCAGACATAACGTCCGCCGCGTCCAAGCTCCTCGTGGCGCCCCGGTGCATACACCGTTACCGACACGCCGGTTTCATAACGAAACCCCCGGAATTCAACCGGATCGACGGTCAGCCGAAGCAATGGCGCACCCGCCCGTATCGCCGCCACCGTTTCCGCCACCCGCTCCGCCAGCGCGCCTGCCAGACCCGGCAGTTTCGCCGCAGCCAGCGCGGCCAAAGCGCGATCGGCCGGTCCCGCCGCCATCAAAAGTTCAGTCAGCACCGGCGCGAGTGCCCTGCCATACCGTGACACTGAAGCCGCATCCTTGCGATCCAGCGCGCGGGCGAGGCCGGCGCGGTCCGGCCCGGTGAGCCCGGCATCGCCGAGCAACGAGGGCACCAGCATCGGCAAGGTGAGATCGAAGCTGACCCGCGTCAGGCCGACCGCCGCCAGCGCCTCGGCCGCGACCAGCACCGTTTCGGCGTCGGCCTCGGGGCTGTCATGACCGATCAGTTCCACGCCCGCCTGCGCCACCTGCCGATCCGGCGCGAGCTGATTGCCTCTCACGCGCAGGCACTGGCCGGCATAGGACAGGCGCAACGGCCGCGGTGCGCCGGCCAAGCGCGTTGTGGCGATCCGAGCCACCTGGGGCGTGGTGTCGGCCCGCAGCCCCATCATCCGCTGGCTGTCCGGGTCCATCAGCCGGAACGTCTGATCCGCCACGGCAACGCCGGAACCTGCAAGCAAACTGTCCTCGAACTCCAGCAGCGGCGGCTTGACGCGCTGATAGCCATGTGCGGCAAACACCGTCATGAGCGCCTCGACGGCGGAGGCTTCCGTCTCGGCGTCGGGGGGCAGCAGATCGCGCAGGCCGGCGGGCAGCAACGCCGGATTGGGTGGGAGGTCGTCCGTCATTTGAGGCGTCAGCTACCAGCAAATGCCCCCCGGGGAAACTGCTGCTTCGCGAACCCATCCGTTCGGCCGGCGATCTTCCGGCGCGCCATCGCCGACCCGGCCCAAGTAACGGCCGGCGCGAGTTGCGGCATCCTGACCTTTGGTAACGTGGCGTTATGCGCCGAAAGAGGGCTGGCCGCCGGGACAGCGGCGTTATTTGGTCGGTCTGACCGAAGGTATCAACCCGAACCGGGCCACCTGCGGCGTCAGGTCAGGCCTCCGATCGCTTCATCGAGAACATGTCAACCCCGAGGGACCGCAACGTAGCCGCATCCTTCTCCGATGCAATCCCCCGCACGAGGACCTTCGCCTGCCGGGCGTGCAATGAACTGAACAGCTCCTTCAGCTTGCTCGCTGTGCTGGCACTGCACGCCGTCACGGGCAACACCACGATCGGATTGAACGCGGTCGACAGGTCGATTGGCGGGAGCTCCGCCACGTCGTCAACATCGTAGCCCACCCCGCCGCAGCATGGGCGCAGACGATTGACGCAATCCTGCAGTCTTGTCCTTGGCAAGCCGGGCGGCAGCGATGACAGCAGCAGGACGATGCGGCTGGTCGCCCGACGGTCGATCTTTGCGCACATCGTAAAAAATCGTTCGCTAGCCGCACGTGTGGCGAAGATATCGAAGCCCAACTTGACCAGCAACGGCGTGTTATCGCCACGCGCCATGCTCGTGACCGCGTGCCTCGCCGCAAGCCCGAATAGCAGCCCGCCCAGATCGAAGGCGCTGGACTCACTCCGCGGCAGGGCGGCCAACGCGCAGGCGAGCTGACGTCCGAGCTTATAGGGAATAAAGACCTGCGACGCGACGGTCAGCGCCGCGTTGTTCCCGAAGATCGGTTCCACGTCCCCGGCAGCGCCCGCGAATGCGTCACGCAGCGTCAGCCTGGCTTCGCGTTCGAGCCGTTCGAGTTGCCCATCCAATCCATCCGATAAGACCGCTTGCAACGAGGCGCCCGATGCGCCTTGGTCAGGGAACCGAACGACTGCCGCGATCGACCGCACATCGGCGTTGTCCGGGTCCTCACCCTGACCGATCAGGCGGCTGCGGATCTCGCGGCCGATCATCGCCGCACGGAACGAAGACTCCTCTTCGCTCAGCTCGCCGAAACACATTAGAAAGCTCGTGTCATCGGCACGCGAATAGCTGTCCTGCGGCCCGCAGTTCCGCTTGATCACTGACTCTGCCGTCGTCATGGACCGCTCTGCCGCCGCCGGCCACCGATCACCCAGCGCCTTCCGCACCTCGTCAAGTCCGACCAGCTTGATTCGGCCGACACTTTCGCTCCGCAATGCGGTCGGCGGATTCGCGTCCGGCCGCAACGTGACGATCCGGAATTGCTTCGCATCGCCGGCCCCCGTCATCACCGAAGTGAACCGAACCCCCAACTTCGACCCGTCCGCCCGCAGCACCGTCGCCGAGTACGTGGCGTCGCATCCGTCCTCCTGCTGCCGCTTGATTGCCGCCTTAACCACGGCGCTTGATTCGGGGTCCACCAGGTCCAGCGAGAGGCGGCCGACCAACCCATTCGGCTTGTAGCCAAGCAGAAGATTGATCTTTGGGTTGGTCATGACGATGCGCCCTCCGCCATCGACGATCGCCACCGCGGCGTCGACGGAGTTGAAGACCTTGGTGAGCAGGCGCTGAATCGAGTCCTGCATTTGCCGTGTTTGGAGTGCCGTGGTGATGTCGCGCCCAAGGACGACGAAACAAACTTTGCCGGGAGTCCGCGCAGGCGCGGGCATTAAATGCATGCCCAGCATGAAGCTGCCCCCATCCGCCCGGCTGCACGCCAGTTCAGAACGAAGCGAACCGGGGCCGCGGATCGCGTTCACCAGTGTCTCCGCATCTTTAGCTGTCGTAATCAAGTCCGCCACCGGACGGCCGGTGACCTGGTCGTTTGAATAGCCGGACGCGCGGCGAAACGCCCCGTTGACCCCAATGACGACCGCGTCGTTCGTCTCCGCACTCGCGTCGCGTTCCAGCAACAGGACAATGTCATCGGAATTGCTCATCGCCTTGTAAGTCAGCAACGCCTTCTCCCCTAACGAAGCGGGAAGGTCGGCGGCTGTGGGCGGATCGCTCGGTGGGACGTTAATCGCTTTGGCCTCCCTGATTAGGCCCGCATACCTGCGGCCCTGCAAGGTCAGTCGACGACTTGTAGACCGCGAATGGTTAACTAAATCTTATTACGAGCCACGAAACGATCGGCGATATCCCTTCGCTGATTACTAAATGAGGCTTGGCCGGGATGGCTGACGAACAGCAACTATCGTGCCATACCCGTATTGACCACGCGTTCGCTCGCGTCACCCTGCATTCATGGAAATTCTGCAAATAGTATCAACAAATCGCGGTTAACCATTCATTATCTCTTTCGGCTTACATTCGCCACTACACGCCATGATGTTCCACACCATCGCCTTCATTCTTGGCTTCCTGCCGGTCTGCGTGACGGGGTTCTTCACGCTGGGTCGTCTCTGTAGCGCACGGTGGGCGTTGCGCTGGCTTGTGGCTTGCAATCTGTTCTTCTACGCATGGTGGAACCCGGCGCATCTACCACTGCTGGTGGCTTCGGTCGTCCTCAATCATACGATTGCGCGGAAGCTGGTCCATACCGACAGGCGCCGTGCGTGGCTCACAGCCGGCATAGGCCTGAACCTGGCGATCCTGGGCTGGTTCAAATACGCCGACTTCCTGCTTCATATCGTTGCTCCGGACGCGCCGGCGCTCCACGTTACGCTGCCGCTGGCCATCAGTTTCTTCACCTTCCAGCAGATCATGTTTCTGGTGGATACGAATCGGGGCCATCGCTTCGTTACGGCATCACACAGCCTTCCACCGCTCCTCACCTACGCCAGCTTTGTCACGTTCTTCCCCCACCTCATCGCCGGCCCCATCGTGCGCCCGTCGGAAATCATCCCGCAACTCGCAGCGCCCCGCCTCGCCCTCCCGAACATCGAGAACCTGACCGACGGCCTGCTCATTTTCCTCCTCGGTCTCGGCAAAAAGCTGGTACTGGCCGATATGTTCGGCGGCTTCGCCGATATCGGCTTCGACGCTGCCGCCCGCGGGGCCAGCCTGTCGTTCTTCGAGGCGTGGTACGCCACGCTGTCGTATGCCCTACAGATCTACTTCGATTTCTCCGGCTACTCGGACATGGCCATCGGTCTCGCCCGGATGTTCAACGTCCGCTTCCCGCTGAACTTCGACAGTCCCTACCAGGCCACCAATATCGCTGACTTCTGGCGCCGCTGGCACATAACCCTGGGCGGCTTCTTCCGCGACTATTTATACATTCCGCTGGGCGGGAGTCGCGCCGGTCCGGTCCGCCAGACCGGCAACCTCATGGCGACCATGCTGCTGTGCGGCCTGTGGCACGGGGCGGCGTGGAATTTCGTCATCTGGGGCGGACTGCACGGTCTGCTCATCGTCATCCACAGACTATACCGCCGGCTGTTCCCCCCGTGGCCGGCCATGCTCGGCCAGGCGCTTACCCTGTTCGTCGTCATTCTCGCCTGGGTCCCGTTCCGCGCCACGTCATTTACCGCCATACTGAAGATGTTCCGCGGCATGGCCGGCCTGAACGGCATCGCCTTGCCGAGGATGATCGTCTCGGCCTTCCCCGCGCTCGCCGCTTTCGCCGATCCTGTCACCGTGCTGCCGTTCCTCGGCGATGCCCGCACCCTGAGCTTCCCGGAAATCTCCGCCTGCCTGCTGTTGGGCTGGCTGATCGTGCTGACCCTGCCGAACGTCCACCGGATGACCGACCGAGCCCGCCATTGGACCTTGACAAGTAGCTTCGCGCTGTCGATGCAGGCGCTGTTCTTCGCGCCGCACGTCGCGCCGTTCCTGTATTTCCAGTTCTGATGCGCCGCATCCTGTTCGCCTGCGCCGTCTCGCTCGTTATCTATGGTGCGGCGTTCACCTGGCTGCTGGATCGTCCGCTGAGTCTGGGTGCCCTGCAAGCCCGCATCGAGGCGACGATCGCCGTTGGCCAGACCATCCACGAACCGAAGCTGGTCATCCTGAGCGGATCGAACGGTCCGTTCTCGCACCGCTGCGAAGCCATCGGCCCGATCATCGACCGGCCCTGCATCAACGCCGGGGTCGCGGTCGGCATCGGCCTGGACTATCTTTTCACGCGCTGGAAGCCGCTGCTGCACCGGGGCGACGTTGTTTATCTACCACTCGAGGAAGCCCAGTACGTCCGTCCGCGCGCTACCGCCGACCTGGGGCCTGACGCGACGATCATGCTCCGTCACGACCGCGCCACACTGTGGGAACTGCCCATTCGGCGAAAAATCGCCGCACTGTTCGCCGCCAACCTGCGCGCCGCGGTCATGAGCATCATCGAGACCGCGCTGGCCGAGGACGGTTTCCATGACCCGCGCGGCGCCGCGAACGGGGGCTTCAACGGGTGGGGCGACCACGTCGGCCACACGGCCGCACTAGCTGCGCTCAACCAGTCGACACTGGCCGAGATCGTGCCCGTTCATCCCACCGCCGCCGAGATCCGCTCTGGGTACGGCACGGTACTGGTCACTGATTTCCTGCGCTGGACCGGCCAGCACGGCGTCCGCGCGATCGGCGGCCTGCCCACCGGCTTCATCGACTCGCCGATCAGCGACGACAGCCTGGCCGCCATCCGCTCGATCTACCTCGGCGAGCGAGCCAGTTTCCTGGAACTGCCAAACCACAGCCGCTACCCGCGTGCCGCGTTCTTCGACACCCAGGACCACCTGAACGAGGCCGCCCAGATCACCCACTCGGTCGCGATCGCCGGCGCGCTGCTCCCGCTCATGCACCGGCCACCGTGATCGCGCACCCCGCAGGCTGCTTGCCCTCGCGGCGAGCGTAACCTATGCGGGGCACGTGGCGGCGGAAGTTTTTCCCTCGCCGGAACGTGAAAATTCATGGACGCATTGAAACCCGATGCACGCGACCGCATATCGCGCGGCGCAAGGAGGTCACGCATGAACGACACTGTTTTGGAACAACATTCATTTGGCGCCGAGGTTGGGCGCCTGCTCGATCTCGTGGTGCATTCGCTGTACTCCGAACGCGAGATCTTTCTGCGGGAACTGGTCGCCAACGCGGCGGACGCGGTGGATCGTCGCCGCTTCGAGGCCCTGACGGATTCGAACCTGGCACCGCCGCCCGACGCGAAGATCCGGATCGTCCCCGACAAGCAGGGCAGCACGTTGGTGATCTCGGATGACGGCATCGGCATGTCCCGGCAGGAGATGATCGACAACCTGGGCACCATCGCCCGTTCCGGCACCCGAGCGTTCGCGCAGAACCTTGCCTCCGCCAAGCCGGAAGACCGCCCGAACCTGATCGGGCAGTTCGGCGTCGGCTTCTATTCCGCCTTCATGGTGGCGGACCGCGTGGAGGTCACCTCGCGCAAGGCCGGCAGCGAGGAGGCCTTTACCTGGGCATCGGAAGGTGCCGGTCAGTTCACCCTTGCCCATGCGACGCGTGAGAATGCCGGCACTGATGTCGTGCTGCACATAAAATCCGACGCATCCGAGTATCTGGAACCGGTGCGGCTGGAGACCGTGATCCGCAAATGGGCCGATCATATCACCCTGCCGATCACCGTTACGCATGACGGCAAGGACCAGCTGGCCAACGAGGGCACCGCCCTCTGGCGCAAAGCGAAGTCCGAGACGACCGAGCAGTCCTACAAGGAGTTCTATCGCCACCTCGGCCATTTCTTCGACGATCCATGGGCCACGCTGCACTGGCGCGCCGAGGGCACGCTGGAATATTTCTGCCTGCTGTTCATTCCCGGCATGAAGCCGTTCGACCCGATCGAGGGCGACCGCGACGCGCATGTCCGCCTGCATGTCCGGCGCATGTTCATCACCGACAAGGCGGAACTGCTGCCGCACTGGCTGCGCTTCGTCAGCGGCGTCGTCGACACCGAGGACCTGCCGCTGAATGTCTCGCGTGAGACACTGCAGACCACCCCGGTGCTCGCCCGCATTCGCAAGGCGCTGATCGGCCGCGTCATGGGCGAACTGAAGACCCGCGCCAAGGAAGCCGACGACTACAACAAATTCTGGGAGAACTTCGGCCCCATTCTGAAAGAAGGCATCTGGGAGGATGCCGAACACCGCGCCGAGATCGCGCCGCTGCTGCGGTTCAAATCCTCCGCGCAGGAGGGCTGGACCTCGCTGCCCGACTACGTGTCGCGCATGCAGGCAGGCCACGACACGATCTACTACCTGGCCGGGGAGCATGCCGACGCGCTGAAGACCTCGCCGCAACTCGAAGGCTTCCGCGCGAAGGGCATCGAAGTGCTGCTGATGTCGGACTCGATCGACTCGTTCTGGCCGGAACGGCTCGACAGTTTCGAGGACAAGAAACTGCGCAGCGTTACCCAGGCCGCCGAGGATCTGGGCAAGGGCGAGGACCAGCCGGACATTTCGCCGCTGCTGGCCGCCATGAAAACCGCCCTCGGCGCCCGGGTGTCCGACGTCCGCTCGACCGCTCGGTTGACCGACAGCGCTGTGGTGCTGGCATCCGATGGCAAAGGGCCTGATCTGGCGATGCAGCGGCTGATGCGGCGCGCCGGACGGTCGATGATGCCGGCAAAACCGGTGCTGGAGGTCAACCCGCGGCACAAGCTGATCGAGGCGCTGTCGGCGAAGCTGGACGACACTGCGCTGATCGCCGACGCTTCGGAGACGCTGCTCGATCTGGCGCAGGTTCAGGAGGGCGATCTTCCGCCGGACACGGCGGCATTCGCCAGACGGGTCACCGGGCTGCTGTCCGCCACCCTGGGGTCGCAAACCCTGGGGTAGCAGACGCCTACCGGCTCTGGCCCGATCCTGGTCTGGCGAAGTGATCCTCGGTAGGCGAAGATCGGTCGGGTGCCAAACTCGCCCGATCTTCGCCTATCTCACGCAAGAGGATGACCGCCCATGCTGGACCAGAATATTGATTGCATCGTCGATCGGGCCGATGGAACGCGCCCGGTCCATGTCGTCCGGCCCGGTGCGCTGGCGGCTCTTTTCGATGCGCTGCCGTCCGCTCAGGCCGGATTCCTGCGCGATACGGCCTTCGGCGCGAAGGCAGGCGAGCTTTGTTTCCTGCCCGGTCCGGATGGCGTGACCGGCGCCGTTTTGGGGATCGGCAACGATACTTCGCCGTTTGTATTCGGCAGCCTGCCGATGCAGTTGCCCGAAAATTCCATCTGGCGCCTGGAGCCTGGCGACTACGACCACGCCGCGGCGACGCTCGGCTTTTGTCTTGGAGCGTATCGTTACGACCGATTTCGCTCGGCCGCACGTCGATCCGCCTCACTGTTTGTCCCGCCCGGCCACGAGACAAGCGTGTCGCAGGCCGCGGCAACGTGGATGGTCCGCGATCTGATCAACACCCCCGCCAACGTCCTCGGACCCGTCGAACTGGCGGACTTCGCCGTATCGCTGGCGGATCGCTACGGTGCAGTAGCGGAGCTGTTCGCAGACGCAGCATTGGAGGCAGCCTATCCGACGATCGCCGCGGTGGGCCGCGGTTCGGTCCGTCCGCCGCGGGTTGTCACGTTTCGCTGGCGCGGGAATGCCGCCACCGACGCATCGCCGCTGCTGTCGCTGTGCGGCAAGGGAGTCTGTTTCGACACCGGCGGCTATGATCTGAAGCCATCCGCCGGCATGCTGCGGATGAAGAAGGACATGGGTGGCGCCGCCACCGTCCTGGGTCTGGCACGCGTCATCATGGCGCACGATCTGCCGATACGTCTGACCGTGCGTGTCGGATGCGTCGAAAACTCCGTGTCCGGCAACGCGATGCGGCCGTCCGATGTGGTGCGGACGCGATCCGGCCTGACCGTGGAGATCGGCAATACCGACGCCGAAGGCCGGCTTGTGCTGTGCGACCTGCTCGATGAGGCGTCGGCGGAGCATCCTGCCTTGCTGGTGGATTGCGCGACGCTCACCGGTGCCGCCCGTGTTGCCCTTGGACCTGACCTTCCCGCGCTTTTCAGTAACGACGACGCAATGGCGGACGCGCTGCTGCGATTTGGCAACGTGATCCACGATCCGCTGTGGCGGCTTCCTTTATGGTCGGGATACGATGACTGGCTGAAAAGTCCGGTCGCGGACCTGAACAATATTTCTTCGAAGCCGCTTGCCGGATCCATTGTTGCCGGGCTGTACTTGCAGCGGTTCGTCAGCCCAGGTGTACCCTGGATGCACCTCGATCTCTATGCCTGGAACGATCAATCGCGACCAGGGCGTCCTGAGGGCGGCGAAGCGATGGCCATGCGGGCGCTTTTTTCGCTGACAAAGGAAGGACTTGCGGCAAGATAGACAGGCCTGGGGCCACCCGTCAAGGCGTGATCTATCAGTGATTCCACAATCGTAATAAGGTTGACAACGATCTGTAATTTGCTTAATGAAAGAAAGGATTGCCGTATCTTTGCGTAACAATGGTTCAAGAAAGGAAATTTAAATTGGCGTCTCCTCCCAATCCGGTTTCGGATGCCCAGATCGGACTCCTCCGTGATACGGTGGTCGCGCTGGTTCGCCGCGACGGCACCGATCTGTCTGCTCGCCAACTCTCGGTCTTCCTGACCTGCTATCTCAAGGAAGGCGGGCATACGGTTCGCGGCCTGGCGGTCGACCTGAACGTGTCAAAGCCAGCGATTACCCGCGCCCTGGACAGGCTGGGTGAACTGGACCTCGCCCGCCGCAAGGTTGATCCACTGGATCGCCGCAGTGTCCTGGTGCAGCGCACGCCGAAGGGATCTGCCTTTTTGCGTGATTTGCGGCATATCATGACCGAAGCCTCCGGTGGCGGAAAAAAGGCCTCGAAGAAGGCTGCAGCCGCCTAATTTCACCGAATTGAATTTACCGACGCGAAAGGGCGCTGTCCCGCCTTCATTTCATCCGCTGCCAGACCAGCGACAGTTTCTTCGGAAGCGGCAAAGTCAGCAGAATCAGCGAAACCGTCACGAAGCGTGTGGCCGCAGCCACCGCAACTTGCCTGCCAGAACTTGGCCTCCCCAGGATCGCCGCGGGCAGAGTCACCGCCGGCTCCGATGCGTCGAGATGGCCTGACCGTCACCGACGAAACCACCAGCCGTATGCCCAGTGCCGCTGAACCTGCCCGCTGATGCTGCCGCGGTAGCGCGCGGTCGCTCCCGACTAATTGCAAGCGGCGGCTTTTGCCGGGAACCTGCGCCTCGGGTTCCTCTTCCCGACCTCTGACGCCGCCGGAGAACGCCATGGCCGAAGCCACAAACGAGAACAGCGCCGAATTCCAGCGAGGCTGGGACGCCGCCATCGTGGCAGCCCGCAGCTGGCACGAGGCGAAGGCCAAGCAGGCTCTGGTCCAGGCAAGGCGCTCCCGGTTCCCAAAAACTTTTGAACGCGAAAGTGATTTTCATCAGCACTCGGCCGAGATGATGCTGACCCTCAGTCCAAACGATGTCTGATCGATGCCGGAAACGGGCGTTGAAACCGTGCTGCTTCAACCCGCAAGTGGCATGCGTCAGATCGCCGACCCCGACCGGACAGAGATCCCGCGCCCCATCATCAATCCCAGGGTGCTCGGACGATCGCTGAATTCCCTCATCGTCCGATAGGGCACCGCGGTGACCTCAGCGATGAAGTTGAGTTTTTGCGCGACATCGAGCGCGCTGAAGCGTCCGGCGTTTGGCTGGCGCTCGAACAACGCAGCCACCGAATGGAGGGTTCGCTGCGGAATGAGGGCCAGGATCTTTTGATGCTCGGGCGTGATGTCGTTGAGGGTAAGGACGCGCGACAGATTGTCCACGGCGCCCGCCGCCAGGCTTTTTTCCGGCGGCGGTGTGGCCGTCAACTCGCCGCTCTGAAACTCGATCTCCACGCCGTTGGCCTGCACGAGGTAGACGGTGTTACCGTCGCACTCCAGAACCTTGCCGCTGTGCTTTCCTGTCTTGTGATAGACGATTTGTCCGAGTGAAAACATTGGCTTTCTTTCTCCGTGGGCGGTCGAGGTGGGGGCGCCGCGCGCTTACTCTGGCTGCGGCCCGTCATACCCCTCGATGATCAGCAGATCCGCCTCCGACCGACCGTCTCGCAAGGCCTTCGCCGCGGCGTATTCGACGGAGCGATAGCAGGCGACGGCGGTTTCGTAGTCCTTGAACTCGAGCACGACGTTGCGGGACCGAGCCGTGCCTTCCGGCGCCTCGAAGCGGCCGCCACGAACGATAAACCTGGCGCCGTACTTGCGGAATGCGACCGCATTGGCCGCGACATATTCCTGATAGCCCGCCGGATCGCTGACATCGACCCGCACCACCCAATAGCCTTTCGCCATGACCTTCCCCCCTCTCGAATGCGGCCGCTACGAATGCGGCCGGTCGCCAAGCATATTCGCCAGCAGCGGTTCGATCGCCTTCGCCATTAGCCCCTGGCCCTGAGCGGAGGGATGCAGCGGCGGATCCGGCGGGGTCAGCATTGGATCGAGAAACAGGCCTCGGTTCAGCACGCCGTTGCGCATGAACAGCGCGGTCAGGTCAAGGAATGATACCGACGGGTCGCCTTTGTATCTGACGGCCAGCATCCGGTTGATCTGGCCGGTCGTCTCCGTGATCCAGGCCGAGCGATCGGAGGGCAGCACGCCCAACAGCAGGATTTTGGTTGCCGGCAGCCGCTGGCGGAGCTCCGCGGTGATGGTGTCGATCCCGATCACAGTATCCTCGGCCGACCAGTGAACCTTGCCGAGATTGTTCGCTCCGATCAACACCACCGCGGCCTTGGGGGCGATGTTGGCGACCTCGCCGTTGCGGATCCGCCAGAGCAGGCTTGCGGTGGTGTCGCCTTTGAACCCAAGGTTGACCGCGTGCCGGTCGCCATAGAACCGCTGCCAGACCGGCGCGAAATCCTGCCACTCGGGCGAACCGGACAGCTCCCAGTCTTCGGTGATTGAGTCGCCCAGAAAGATCAGCTCCGGCTTGGCCTCGGCCAATTCGTGCAGCTTCGCCTGGTGCCGCTGCCGCCACCAGGACAGGTCCGTCCGCGCGATGGGTGTGGCTGCCATGACGGTTCGGGCGCTCGCAACAGGCGGACAAACCGCCGCGAGAGCCAGGCCGAAAAAAATCCAACGCCGAAATACCATTTTCCCAATCGTCTCCTTGCAGTGCGAGATCGCCGCGGGTAGTCGGGGACCCGGCGCGAGGATCGCTTATCGACGATGAGGATCAGCGTACCACCCGCCGATCAGGGGTCAGATCGCAAGGTGACGACGATACCAGGCGCGTCGGGGGGTGTGCAGACCGCGCGGATGCAGAAGCGGCAGGATTAGCGTGACGCCAATACCCCACATGAAACAGGCGGCGGCGGAGCGTAGCATCGCCCCAGCCTGCCAGCTGAACGCCACAGGGAGTCCCGCGAGCGGGCGGACAACAAACCAGCCCATCAACATAGCAAAGAGGCCGGCGAGCAAAGCCTTTATCAGGACCGGCGCCGGCAAACGGGGGGCGAGCAAACCGAATATCCCGCCCAACTGCAATGTGGTCTGATGGAACACCAGCACCGAAATCGCGCCAGCGATGCAGCCCAGGAAAACGGATTTGGAGGCAGGAAACATGGCACTCACCCACGATAGTCTCTCAGATAGACGCTTATGTTCACCCCCGCGCCACCCTCGTCAATCCTGCACTGCACAAATCGCATAGGACTCGCATGAGGTTCCCGCTGCTCGCATCGCTCGTTCCGAAATTCGCCCGTTTGCCCTGCTTGCGGCCGACGCCACCCGGCCCAGATGAATGCGACCCGAGCGAGACGGCCGCTCGACGAAGATGGAAGATTCCCCTGGACAACCGAGCGGGCGGAGCCTATATGCCCGCCTCTTTTGGAACGCGGGAGACCATTGGCCGCCCTGTGGCGGTCAAAGTCGTTTGCACCGCGGTCCTTGGATAAGGACCAGGGATCACATGGCGAAAAAGATTGTCGGCTACATCAAGCTGCAAATTCCGGCCGGTAAGGCAAACCCGTCGCCCCCTGTCGGCCCGGCGCTGGGTCAGCGCGGGCTTAATATCATGGCGTTCGTGAAGGAATTCAATGCCTTTACGCAGCAGATGGAGCCGGGCATGCCCATCCCGGTCGTTATCACCGCCTACGCCGACCGCAGCTTCACGTTCATTACCAAGACGCCGCCCAACACCTATTTTCTCAAGAAGGCCGCCGGGATCACCAAGGGCAGCCAGACCGTGGGCAAGGGCGTTTCGGCCGGTCGCGTCACAACCGCGCAGTTGCGCGAGATCGCGGCCATCAAGATGAAGGACATGAACGCCAACGACCTCGATGGCGCGGTCCGCATGTTGACCGGATCCGCCCGTTCGATGGGTCTCACCGTGGTGGAGGGCTGAGACATGGCCAGTAACAAGCGTCTCGCCGCGGCACGCAAGGCTGTTGACCGCACCAAGGCCTATCCGCTGGCCGATGCCCTCGCGCTGGTGAAGTCGGTTTCCAAGGCCAAGTTCGACGAAACCATCGAGATGTCGATGAATCTGGGTATCGACCCGAGGCATGCCGACCAGATGGTTCGCGGCCTGACCAGCCTGCCCAACGGCACCGGCAAGGCCGTCCGCGTTGCTGTGTTCGCCCGCGGCGCGAAGGCCGATGAGGCTGCGGCGGCGGGTGCCGACGTTGTGGGGGCCGAGGACCTGATGGAGAAGGTGCAGGGCGGCGAAATCAACTTCGACCGCTGCATCGCGACCCCGGACATGATGGGCATCGTCGGGCGCCTCGGAAAGATCCTCGGGCCGCGCGGCCTGATGCCGAACCCGCGCCTCGGGACCGTGACCATGGACGTCAAGGGTGCGGTCACTGCTGCCAAGGGCGGTCAGGTCGAGTTCCGCGCCGAAAAGGCCGGCATCATTCACGCCGGCATCGGCAAGGTCTCATTCCCTGAGGACAAGCTGCTGGAAAACGCACGAGCACTTGCCGACGCGATCGTCAAGGCCAAGCCGACGGGCGCTAAGGGAACGTACGTTCAGAAAGTTTCGGTCAGCTCGACCATGGGGCCCGGCGTTCGGGTCGATGTGAGTTCGCTGACTGCGTAATACGCCGGCCAGAAAGCCGGTGGGCAGGGAGGGCCTACCCCTGGGCTTGTCCTGGGGGCCACCTTCCCGAACCTGTCCAAGACCGCACGTTTCTTCGTCCCGGTTCGCCGGGCAAGATTTAATGGACCCTCGGGTCCGCGCGCGGGAGATGGGGAAGCCAGAGTTTTCCGGGGTATCGGCCCCGTGGGGTCTTTGGTGGTTCCAGGACAGGCGAACCGGACCAACCTTGGGCTCGACCCCGAGGCTGGTCCAAAGGGCAACCTGACCTGCCTTTCCGCCCCAAGCGGGATGGTGGGTCGAACGGAGACGAAAACGTGGACCGTACGGAGAAGCGAGAGTTCGTCACCGTGCTCAATCAGGCGCTGGCCGCTACTTCGATGATTGTCGTGACCCGCAATGCGGGCCTGACCGTCGCCGAGGTGACCGACCTCAGGCGCAAGATGGGAGCAGCGGGGGCAACGTTTAAAGTCGCGAAGAACCGGCTGACCAACCTCGCTCTGGATGGGACCCAGTTCGACAGCATCAAGGCACTGCTGAAGGGACCGATTGCGCTTGCGTGGTCGACTGACCCTGTGGCCGTGGCCAAGACCGCTGTCGAGTTCGCCAAGACCAATGACAAGTTTGTCGTCGTCGGCGGTGCGCTCGGAACCCAGTCGCTGAATGCGGATGGGATCAAGGCGCTCGCCGAACTGCCGAGCCTGAACGAGCTGCGCGCGAGCCTGATAGGGATGATTTCGACCCCTGCCACGCGAATCGCCGGCATCCTGCAGGCACCGGCTGGACAACTTGCCCGGGTCTTCGGGGCCTACGCCAAGAGGGATGAGGTCGAAGCCGAGGCCGCCTGATCATCGGTGTATCCGGAGATCACGCAGCCCGCGACGCAAACATACCTGACCGCCGGCCGGACGATCCGGCTTGCATGGAACCAACCGAAGTCTAGATAATAGGGACATACGACATGGCCGACTTACAGAACCTGGTTGAAGAGCTGTCCAAACTGACGGTTCTTGAAGCCGCCGAGCTGTCCAAACTTCTCGAGGAGAGGTGGGGCGTGTCGGCCGCTGCGCCGGCTGCAGCCGCTGCTGCGCCGGTTGCGGCGGCGGCTGCTCCGGTCGAAGAGCAGACGGAGTTCACCGTCATCCTGGCGAAGACCGGTGACAAGAAGATCAATGTCATTAAGGAAGTGCGGACGATCACCGGCCTTGGACTGAAGGAAGCCAAGGACCTGGTCGAAGCCGCACCCAAGGCCGTGAAGGAAGGCGTAGGCAAGGACGAGGTCGCCAAAATCAAGAAGATGCTGGAAGACGCCGGCGCGACGGTGGAGGTGAAATAACGCTTCCCTCCCTGCATTTTGCTTCAGCCTGCCGTCTCCGCCGGGACGGCATGGCTTTGGGACTAGGGGCGGGTGGAAATCAGCAGATTTCCGCCCCCATTTGTGTTCCGGCGGAAATTTTCAGCCATGCTTTCCGGTCTGACCGGCGGCAAGGGCAATCAGGTTAACGGTAAGGTGGGTCCTCGATGAACGCGATCACACGGTCCTTTACTGGGCGTAAACGCATCCGCAAGAGCTTCGGCCGGATACCCGAGGTGGCTCCGATGCCGAACCTGATCGATGTGCAGCGCGCCAGCTACGAAGCGTTTCTGCAGATGAACGTTCGCCCGGACAGCCGTACACAGTCTGGGCTCCAAGAGGTGTTCAAATCTGTGTTCCCGATTGACGACTTTGCGGGTCGCGGCCGGCTGGAGTTCGTCTATTACGAGCTGGAGGAGCCGAAATACGACGTTGAGGAGTGCATTCAGCGGGGCATGACCTTTGCTGCTCCCTTAAAAGTGATCCTACGCCTCATCGTTTGGGACGTCGATGAGGACACCGGCGCTCGCTCGATCCGCGACATCAAGGAGCAGCCGGTCTACATGGGCGACATGCCGCTGATGACGGATAACGGCACGTTCATCATCAACGGGACCGAGCGGGTGATCGTGTCCCAGATGCACCGGTCTCCGGGCGTGTTCTTCGACCATGACAAGGGGAAGACGCATTC
>JBEKLE010000052.1:0-22453 GCA_050010355.1 Rhodopila sp.
CATGCCGGATGTACTCGAACTCCCGCCGTTCGACGTGTCCGGGCTGCATCGGCAGGTTCGGGGCGGCACGCTCCAGTGCCTGGATACCGGTCATCTCGTCGATCGAAACGGTCTGCTTGCCTTGTGAATGGGAGCATCTTGGGCAAGGTCGTGATCTCCTTTTCACCTGTTGCTTATGTGGTCAACATTGGGATCGGGTGACCAGGGACATGCCATCGGGTGAATGAATCGTAATTTTCCGTCAACCCCAATCCAATAGCCCTCCTCCTGGCTGTACTGTAACGTCCTGAAATCATGCAATCATCAGGCAAAAACGAGCAAACAACCCGGCCTCGTTCATAACCTGGTCGTGGTTGGCTGATCGGCACGAAAAGAGCGTACGCGGGCGTAGTTCATTCGAAATTGGCTCGTGACTGGTGCGACTCCAAAACGAACGGAGCGCCGCCGGATTCGGTGTTTGGCGTATTTTACTTCACCGGCACCAGATGTGCCCGATTGCCTGTTTGCTGAATTCATGACGTCGTAAAAATGACATGCCTATTACGATCGCTGTATGCCGGTTTTATTTTATTATTATGCAAACGGACGGACAGGCATTGCTCGTAACGGTTTCGCTTGCGCCGGACCCCACCTCGTCCGTCAGCTCTGATGATCGCCAGATTCGGCACACCGTGACACTTGAGCCCAGCCAACGGGTCGAGCGATTTGGCGATTTGTTCGACTGTATCGCTGCATGAGCGATGTCTCGCGACCAAGACGCCCTTCGATCGTAAACCATCCATCAACCCGTCCATCCACCATTGCCAACCACCCATCCCGCCGCACATAAAGACGACGATGATGCGACGCCCCCCACGCGCCTCCGGGCGACCCCGGGCCTACGCACCCGACCCGGCCGCGCCCCCGGGCCGGGGATGTGACATGCCCGGCTGTCACGAGGCCGGCGAGTACCGCGCCCCGAAGTCGCGCACCAGCCTGAACGACTACTACTGGTTCTGCCTGGAGCATGTCCGCACCTACAACGCGGGCTGGGATTTCTACAAAGGCATGTCCCCCGCCGAGGTCGAAGCACAATTGCGCGCCGACACCTCCTGGCAGCGTCCAACCTGGCCGATCGGCAGCCTGGGTCACACCGCGTGGGACGAGGACGTTCTGAAGGACCCGCTGCACATCCTGGCCGCGGCCCGAATGAAGGCCCAGAAAAGCCCGGATCCGCATGAGGCGCCGGCGGAATTACGTGAACCGTTGGCGACGCTGGGCCTGCCCTGGCCGACGACGCTCGATGCTGTTAAGAGCCGCTACAAGGAACTGGCGAAGCGGCACCACCCCGACGCCAACGGCGGCAGCCGCGATGCCGAGGAACGCCTGAAGACCATCAACCTTGCCTACGCGGCGGTCCGATCCAGGCTTGGCACCGAGACCCGGGTCGCGGCCACCGGATAGCCTGATCGCTGCCGCGGGCCCGTTGCCCTTGCGCCGCGCGCCGCCAACGTTAGACTTTCCCGGAATTGCAACAGGAAATGCTGGACTATGAACACGGCCGTAGACGTCCCTCTGCCCCGCCCGACGTCCGAGATCAACCTGCCCGATTCCACCGTGTCGGCGCGGGAGGCTTTTGGCCTCGATGTCGATATGGAGGCGCCGGCCTTTTCGGTGCGGACTGAGCATGTGCCGGATGTCGATACGTCGTATAGATTTGACCGGGAGACCACCCTCGCGATCCTCGCCGGGTTTGCCTACAACCGCCGCGTGATGATCCAGGGTTATCACGGCACCGGGAAATCGACGCATATCGAGCAGGTGGCCGCACGCCTGAACTGGCCCTGCATCCGCGTCAACCTGGACAGCCACATCAGCCGCATCGACCTGATCGGCAAGGACGCGATCGTCCTGAAGGACGGCAAGCAGATAACCGAATTCCGCGAAGGCATCCTGCCGTGGGCGCTGCAGCACGCGTGCGCCCTGGTATTCGACGAATACGACGCCGGCCGGCCGGACGTGATGTTCGTGATCCAGCGGGTGCTGGAAGTCGAGGGCAAGCTGACCCTGCTCGACCAGAACCGCGTGATCCGGCCGCATCCGTCGTTCCGGCTGTTCTCGACCGCCAACACGGTGGGTCTCGGCGACACGACTGGCCTGTATCATGGCACGCAGCAGATCAATCAGGGCCAGATGGACCGGTGGAACATTGTCGCGACGCTGAACTACCTGCCGCATGCGATGGAAACCGGCATCGTGATGGCGAAGATGGGTGTCGACCCCAAGGACGCCGCGACCAGGAAACGCATCGAGAGCATGGTGGCGCTGGCCGACCTTACGCGCGCCGGCTTCATCAACGGCGATATCTCGACCGTCATGTCGCCGCGGACCGTGATTACCTGGGCCGAGAACGCACGGATCTTCGGCGATGTCGGTTTCGCCTTCCGGGTCACGTTCATGAACAAGTGCGATGAGGCGGAACGGTCCACCGTCGGCGAGTATTACCAGCGTTGCTTCAACGAGGACATCCCGACCGGTGGCTTCACCACCCGGAAATTCACTTAGGCGGGATCCGGCATGAGCGGGACCTCGAAAGACAACGCACGTTCCGAGGATTTCAAGCGCGCGACGGCCGGCGTGCTGCGGGCAATCGCGGAACAGCCGGATGTTCAGGTGGCGTTTCAGCCGGGACCGTCCGGGGTTTCCGGCAAGCGGGCGCGGCTGTCGCTGCCGACGCGGGCGTTGCCGCCGGCCGAGATGGCAAAGCTGCGCGGTCAGTCCGACGCAATCGCGCTGCGCCTGCGCCACCACGACGACGGCGTGCATGCGCAGCGGATGCCAACGCGCCGGGAGGCGAAGGACGCCTACGACGCGCTGGAGCAGGTGCGAGTGGAGGTCGTGGGCTCGCGCTTCATGAACGGCGTTAACGCCAACCTGCGCGCCAAGCTGTCGGAGGAGTGCGAGGCCGAAGGCTACGACCGGATGACCCGCAAGGACCAGTTGCCGATCGACAAGGCGCTGGCACTGCTGGCGCGCGAGCGGCTGTCCGGACAGGCCGGCCCTGAATCGGCAAAACGCGTTCTGAACCTCTGGCGCGATACCCTCGGCGAGTCGGCCGATCAGGCGATGGCCGAAATGATGACCGCGCAGGATGATCAGAACGCGTTCGCGCGCGCCTCGCGGAAATTGCTGGCCGCGTTGGACCTGGCGGAAGCCGAGGTCGATGCCGAACCGGACGACGATTCCGAGGACGGCGACGACGGCGGGGAGCAGTCGGGCTCCCAGGACAACTCCCAGGACGGTGAAGGCCAGTCGGAATCGGAACAGGATTCCATGCTCGGCGCGCAGCCCGAGGAGATGGAAGGCGAGGCGGCCGACGATGATGGCTCGGAATCGGAGGAAGAGGCCGCGGTGGCCGAGGGCGACGACCGTCCGGGCGGTCCGCAGCCGCGGCGGGAACGGCCGAATCCCGACAGCGAGGCGATTTATCGCGCCTACACGCGCCAGTTCGACGAGGAAGTGGACGCAGAGGACCTGTGCGACGCCGATGAACTCTCCAGATTGCGCCAGCAGCTCGATCAGCAGTTGCAGCATCTCCAGGGAGTGATTTCAAAGCTCGCGAACCGGCTGCAGCGGCGCCTGCTGGCACAGCAGACGCGGTCGTGGGAGTTCGACCTGGACGAGGGAATGCTGGATGCCGGCCGTCTGGCGCGCGTCGTGATCAACCCGATGCTCGCTCTCTCCTACAAGCGTGAACTGGATACCGAGTTCCGCGACACGGTCGTCAGCCTGCTGATCGACAACTCGGGGTCGATGCGCGGCCGGCCTATTACCGTGGCGGCGATGTGCGGCGACATCCTGGCGCGTACCCTCGAACGCTGCGCGGTGAAAGTGGAAGTTCTTGGCTTCACCACCCGCGCGTGGAAGGGCGGCCAAAGCCGGGAAAAATGGGTGCAGGACAGCAAGCCGCGGAACCCCGGGCGGCTGAACGACCTGCGGCACATCATCTATAAGGCAGCCGACTCACCTTGGCGGCGCGCCCGCAAGAACCTTGGGTTGATGCTGCGCGAGGGCCTGCTGAAGGAGAACATCGACGGCGAGGCCCTGCTGTGGGCCTACCGCAGACTGCTGGTTCGGCCGGAACACCGGCGCATCCTGATGGTGATCTCCGACGGCGCACCGGTCGATGATTCAACGCTGTCGGTCAACCCTGGGAACTACCTGGAAAAGCACCTGCGCGAGGTGATCCGCGACATCGAGCACCGCGACCAGGTCGAACTTATCGCCATCGGCATTGGCCACGACGTGACGCGATACTATCGGCGCGCGGTAACGATCGTGGACGCGGAGGACCTCGGCGGCACGATGATGAAAAAGCTGACGGAATTGTTCGACGAGGACATGGATGCCGCGTGGGTGCGCGCGGCTGGGGAGCGGGCAGCGATCGTTGTGTAGCGGTCACGCGCGGGGTCGGGTTGGTCTGCGTTCGAACAGCCTCGGCCCCGTTGCCGGTCGGAGCTTGACGGCGCAAGCGAGACGTTGAACCAAACGCCGACTGGTATTGTACGTTCTTGACCCAGTACTTTACGCGGGTTCGGTGCTGCGGACGTGATCACAATTGAGGCCTTCGCCTGCGAGGGCGCGCGGAGATTTCGGTCCGCACTCGTTGTGTTCTTCTGCGGTTCCAATTTCTTTTGTCTCGCCTTACCGCGCTACTATTAAGCCGCTTGAACCGTTCGAACAGGCGGGATTCCAAACGCGTGTCTTGCGAATGGCGCTTGACACTGCAACCCGGTTAGGCGATATGCACGTTCATGATCGGGATACCGCCAAAACCGCCAACCGGATTCGCTGAAGCTCCAGCAACGTGGTTGCCCTATGTTCGGGAAGGTCTGCCGCTTGCAGTGGTTGACCAAGCCCTGGCGGATGGACGTATTTCCCTCGCTGAACTCGACCGGCTGGCGCTGTCGCGCAAAACGTTGGCGCATCGGCGCGGGCTGGGGTCACTTACCCCCGACCAGTCCGATCGCTTCAGCCGCCTGCTTCGGATGATCGAAGAAACCGAAACCACATTCGGCGATGCCGGCAAGGCCCACACCTGGCTGCGGCGGCCGACAGCGCTGCTGGATGGCGAAGCACCACTCGACCGCCTCGATACCGACATCGGCACGCGACAGGTGGAAGCGATCCTGGGGCGCATCTCACACGGGCTCGCCACCTGATGATTGCCTGGCGGCTTTGCCGCCGCCCGCATGCGGATCTGTCCGGTGAAGGTGCCCGGATCTTCGGCGGACGTTGGAACAGCGCCGGGCGGCCGGTTGTGTATCTGGCCGAACACCCGGCACTGGCAGCACTGGAAGTGCGCGTCCACCTCGATCTGCCGTTTGAGCTTCTGCCAGCGGATTTCGTGCTCGTGCGCGTCCTGGTGCCCGATGGACCCAATGCCTCAGTCGCAGCGGACGACACCTGCGTCGCAACCGGCGATGCGTGGCTGTCGGAAGCCCGCTCGGCGGTGCTGCGGGTGCCATCCGTGCTGGTTGCCCATGCCTGGAACATTTTGCTGAATCCCCGTCATCCCGAGGCCTCGGGTGCCGTGATTGAAACCATCGAGCCATTCGGTTTCGACCCGCGCCTGTGGCGCCCACTGGCCGGCGAGGGCTAAACTATGGCGTATTCGCTTCGAGGAACGCCACCACCCGGCTGCGCTGCTCCTCCAGGTAATCCGGCCCGCGCCAGTCGGTCAGCACCTCGACGCCGGGCAACAAGGCCGCGAGTTCGGCGCTTGTCGCGGCCGGGTGGGGGATATCCGTACCGGGGAGCAGGAATGTCGGCACCGGGCAGGTGCGGACGAATTCGCGATCGACGCAGAACACGAACGGGTGGTCCCACATGTTGTGGCCGAACGCGGCAAGCGCCTTCGCATCCAGTTCCGGACGGGCTTCCATTTGCTCCTTGCTCCAGGCGGCATGGCTTTCCGGGAAGTACTCAGGATGCTCCGGATGCAGCCCGATAGGGTTCTGCAGCACGGCGGACAGCACGCGGTTTGGTTCGGTTTCGACCGCCTTCAGGCAAAAGCTGCCGCCGATGCAGCCGCCCAGGACATGGAATTCGTCGAAGCCCAGGTGGTCTATCAGTGCGATGTGGTCGGCGGCGTAGGTGTGCCAGCCGTGGTCGGCCTCGATGGCGGTCCGCGATGCGCCGGCGTTGCGCTGGTCCATCGCGATGGCGGTAAATCCGGCCTCCGGCAACGCCTTCGTCCAGTCGACCCATGGTCGCGGCGGTCCGCCAGGAGGCGCCGGCCACATTTCCATGCGGGATCGCAGACCGCCGGGGGCGAACAGCAGCACCGGGAAGCCACGTCCGAAGGTCTGGTAGTGGATCTGGCCATCCGGGCGGCTCAATACGGGCATCGCGTCCTCCTGCGCTTTGCTGGACAGGCTGCCTCCGGCGGCGGGTCAGCGCAAGATCAGCCGAGCAGCCGTCTCGCCTCGGCCGCGTCGAAGGCGATCTGGGCTTTCAGGGCATCGAGGGCCTTAAATTTGATCTCCGGCCGGATATACTCATGCAGCGCTACCGTGATGTCGGTGCCGTAGATATCGGCGTCGAAATCGAACAGGTTGACCTCCAGGCGGCTTTCCGTCGCGGCGCTCACGGTTGGACGGCGGCCGATATTCGATACCCCCTTATGAATCGATCCGTCAGCCAGGCGGGTGGTGACCGCATACACGCCCCGGGCCGGCTCCAGGTGGCGATCCAGCGACACGTTTGCGGTCGGGAAGCCGATCGTGCGGCCACGCTTGTCGCCGTGACTGACAATCCCGCGGATTGCCCACGGCCGGCCGAGTTCCGCCGTCGCGCGTTCGGGGTAGCCGTCCTGCAGCGCGCGCCTGATCCGTGTCGAGGACAGCGGTCCCTGCGTGTCCGTCACCGGCGGCACCAGAGTGAGGCCCATGCCCAGAGCTTCCGCCCGGCTGGCCAGGAAACCGGTGTCGCCGCCACGCCGGTGGCCAAAGGCAAAGTCCTGCCCGGACACCAGGTGGCGGGCGCCGAATCCTTCGTGCAGCACCTTCGCAACGAAGTCGTCGGCGGTCATGAGGCTGAATGCGTAGTTGAACGGCAGTTCGTACAGCAGATCGACGCCCAGCGCGGCCAGTGCGTCCGCGCGTTCGGCGGACAGCGTCAGGCGGAAGGGCGGATCGTCCGGGCGAAACACCTCGCGCGGATGCGGCTCGAACGTCAGCACCGCCAGCGGGGCATCCGGTCGCGCGGCGTGGGCCGCTCGGATCACACTGGCGTGGCCCAGATGAACACCATCGAAATTGCCGAGCGCGACAGTGGCGCCGCGGGCGTCGGGTGGCACGTCCCGCCAATTCGTGAATATCCGCATCAGAGGCGCGAGGGCACCAGAACACAGGCTTCGCCGTCAATCACCACGTCCTCCTTCACGAAACATCGCGTGCGTAAGGTGACGCTTTTCCGCGGCAGGTTCAAATCCGTAATTTCAACGATCGCCCTGACGGTGTGTCCGATCTTGACCGGTGCGCGGAAGTTCAGCGACTGGCGCATGTAAATCGTCCCCGGCCCCGGCAGCCGAGTGCCGAGCAGCGCCGAGATCAGCCCGGCGGATAACATGCCGTGCGCGATGCGGCCGCCGAACCGCGACTGGCGGGCGACCGCCTCATCGAGGTGGATGGGGTTGGTATCCAGGCTGACCGCAGAATACATCCGTATGTCAGCGTCCGTGATGGTCTTGGACAGCGTCGCGGTCTGGCCGACATGCAGGTCCTCGAAGAAGTAGCCGTTGGACATTCTAAGCGATCCCGGGTTTGCTTTCTGTCTTGGGGGCGTTCAGATAACGGGGCAAGCGGGCCGAGACGTCAAGGTTATGCGCGCACAAGGTATTGAACCGAAAGGAATACGGGCGGTTTGCGGTGTTTCCGCTCGCAGCTTGGTGTTCACGCGCGGCGGCTGTCTGGCCGGCAAGGGCAACGATTGGAATTTAACGCGATCTTAAGATCTGCGGCTGATTGTCCCGCCAGGCTTGCTGTTCAGGGATCAGTCATGGTTGGTTTGCTCGCGCGCTGTCGGATCGGCTGCCAGATCGGTATGCTTGGGGTACTGGGAATCCTGGGCATTCTCCTGGTCGAGGGGATCAACTGGCAGGCGACCAACGCGGTGAACGCAAGCAACGCTGTCGTCACGGCAGCGCGTGACACCAAGGACCTGGACGATCACCTGCAGACTTTGCTGCTCCAGGCCCGCCGTTACGAAAAGGATTTCCTTCTCCGCCACGATGAAAAGTCGCTGACGCTGCACGCCGCGGCAATGGCCTCCATCGCCAGGGCGCTTGCCGATTTGGAAACGCGACTGACCGGAGACCCCGCAATTCTGGCGAGCACCGAACAGGTCAAGGCGGACACCGGACGCTATGCGGAGGCGTTCGACACGATGGTGAAACAGGCACGCAGCGTCGGTTTCGATGAGACCCAGGGTCTGCTCGGCGAATTACGCAACAGCGTGCACAGCGTCGAGGACACGCTCCAGACGGTCGAGGTCCCGAAAGCGCAGATCGCGATGCTGATGATGCGGCGGCACGAAAAGGACTTCATAGCGCGGCTGGATCCCAAATACGGCAACGACCTCAAAGCGAGGCTGCCGGAGTTTGCTGCCGCGCTCGACGCTGCTTCGTTGCCGAACGATGTCAGGCAGGGGTTGATGGCGAAGATGAAGGCGTATCAGGACACGTTTGCGCGGTTCCTGACCGGCACGCTCGATGCACAGACAATGACCCGGACACTGAGCGCGGTCTACACGGAGATCGAGCCACGCCTGATCCAGTTTGACCAGACAATGGTCGCGCAGGCGAAAGCCGCCGAGGAACAGACCGCGGCGATCACCGCCGCTGCCGACCGCATGGCCGTGATGTCGATCGCGGCGGTTGTTGTTGTTGTGGCCACGCTGTGCTGGTTCGTTGGCCGCGGGATCGCGCGCCCGATCATCGCTGTCACGCGATCGATGGAGGCGCTGGGCAAGGGCGATCTGGATGCCGATGTCCCGGTCGACGATCGTCGCGATGAAATCGGCACAATGATTCGCACCGTGCGGGCGTTCAAGGAGAGCCTGATCCAGGCGGCCAGGATGCATGACGAGCAGGCGGCGGCAGAGGAGCGTGCTGACGCCGACAAGCGTGCCGCGATGACAAGCATGGCCGAACGTATCGAATCTGAAGGTGGCGCCGCCGTCCAGCAGATCGGCGATCGGACCACTGCGATGACGGCCACCGCCGATGAAATGCGCACGCTGGCCAGCCGCACCGGCCGATCCGCCGAGGAAGCCGCCACCGCCGCGTCGACGGCCCTGGCGAACGCCGAGACCGTGGCGAGCGCGGCGGAGGAGTTGTCTGCCGCAATCAACGAGATCAGCGGTCAGGTCAATCAATCGACGGCGGTTATCAGTCAAACTGTCGGCGCGAGCAGCGACACCCGGTTGGCGATCGAAGAACTGAACCAACGGGTCGGACGTATCGGTTCAGTGGCCGATATCATTGGTGACATCGCCGCCAAGACCAATCTGCTGGCCCTGAATGCGACCATCGAGGCGGCACGTGCCGGTGAGGCCGGAAAAGGTTTCGCCGTGGTCGCCAGCGAAGTGAAGCAACTCGCCACCCAGACCGCACGGTCGACCCAGGAAATCAATCAGCACGTCAATGAAGTGCGCACTGCCACGGCGGCCGCTGTCGCCGCGGTTGCCAGGATCGAGGCGACGATCGGTCAAGTGAACGCGATTGCAACATCGATCGCCGCCGCGGTGGAGCAACAAGGTGCTGCCACCGCCGAGATTGCGCGCAATGTCACCGAAACTGCGTCGGCGGTCCACAGGATGACCGCTCGTAACGAGGAGGTCTCGAATGATGCCGAACAGGCGGGTCGTCACGCAACTGAAGTGCTGGAAAACGCCAGGATAATCGATCGTGCGGTTCAGGACCTGCGGCAGACGATGATCCGCACGGTGCGAACGTCCACCGCCGAGGTCGACCGGCGATTGACGCAGCGCTATGGCGTGGAACTGTCGTGTCAGGTGGATCTGCCGGGGCGGGCCCAGGTCGCAGCGCGGATCAACGACATTTCCGAATCCGGTGCGCGTCTGATTGGTCTGCCCGACGTGGCGGCGGGCACGCGCGGAGCGCTGCGGTTGACGGGCCTTGCAGGGCCCGTGGCATTCAGGGTCGTCGGCGCAACCGGCGACGTGGCCCGTCTGTTCTTCGAAGTTGACGAGTCCGTAAAGCAGGCCATTCGCAAGATTGTAGCCGGATTTGCTCCTAGAGCGGCCGCGTGATGACGAGGCGCCCGAGCGCCTTTGCACCGGGCGCTTCTTACTATCTGAGCTTCGGGGGCAAGCGTAGCGCCGACCCCAAGTCCGATCGTCTTCAACCTCTCACGTCTGCCCGGTACGGTCTGAAACGTGGTCAAGCCAGCCGGGGACGAACCGTCCCCCAATATATTACGTTACGTTATATAATGCCGCCTCAGCGATCCGATGACTTCGCGTCGCTTTGCTCGAGCGGGCGTGTTCCGGGCCGGAGGGGCGATCACCCGGTGCGATCAGTGCCCTCGGTCCCAGTTCGCCTTCTGCGACATCAGCCAGGAAAAATCGGCGGTGAGCTGGCCGGACTGTTCGCCAGGTGGCTGCGTCGAACGCGGAAGCTGCGGGTTATAGGCGGTCCGCTCGTATTGCGAACACCAACGCTCCCGAATGCCCGCTGAGGAACGGCAGCCCATGCCGCTCGCGGTCGCGAGAATCTGGGTGGTGGCATCTGGAAGTGCAGATGATTTGGCGTTGGTGAGGGTCGAGGTCCAGACCGCTGGCGCCGAAGTAAACGCCGGGATGGCGGTCCCTGGTGGATTGCCGTTGTAGACTGGCGGACAGTTGGCGCTGGGCGGGTCCGCTTCCTGTTGTGTCATCTCCCGTTCGAGGTTCCTAATCCAGGGATGGCTCAGGACCAGGATGTTCTTCGGCTGCCTGCGTGCGGAAATGAATGTGCGTATTCGTCTCCATCGACGTTTGAGGCCAGCAACCGCCATGCCGTGTCAGGACTTGCCATTTCGATTGCTATGACACCGGTTGGCGGGCGTCGGTGATAGTCGGCAAGGTCGAGAGCCTGCGACATAGGCAAAGCAGAGCGGCAGGCGGAGGCGAACCGCAACCACGAGCGACGGTCCTCGTTAATTTTATCTTAAGGGGCCACGTGGTATCGGGGACTTCAGACCGGCCGTCCGGAGATGCCAACATGCCGCCGTACCTCGCGAATAACCGGGCCGTCCGGTGGCCCACGTTCGGAGGCACGCGTTGGCTTACTGTAGTCGGCCTGTGCATCGGTCTGGGCGTGCTCGTTTCCGGCGCAGCCATCGTGATGGACCTGCGGGTCGAGGCGTGGCGCCGGGCCGAGCAGGAAGCGACTGAACGGGTTGAGGCGCTTAGCCGGGACATCGCCCGGGCCATTAAACTCTATGACAATTCCCTGCAGGCGGTCCGGGATGTCATGCAGCGGCCGGACATCGCGCAGTTGAGTCCGGAGACCCGGCGTTTGACCCTGTTCAACAGTTCCGCCTCTACCGAGGCGCTGGGTGCGATGCTGGTGCTGGACGCGCAAGGGACCACGATTGCGGATACAAGGTCAGCGAACGCGCCCCCGATCAACATGGCAGACCGTGATTTTTTCATTGCCCAGCGGGACCACGACGACCTGGGGCTGTTCATCAGCCGCCCGTATCAGAGCAAACTCCGCCAAGGCGACTGGAGCATTGCGATCGGCCGGCGCATCACGGGTCCGGATGGCCGTTTTGGCGGCATCGTCTCGGGCGCGCTGCGTCTGGCATGGTTCCAGGACATGTTTCAACGGATCGACGTCGGACCGCATGGCACGATCACGCTGTTCCAGGTGGATGGGCGCGTAGTCATGCAGCTTCCGTCTCCGGAGCGGAAAATCGACCGCGACCGAAGCGGCGACATGTTATTTCGCCGGTTCACCTCCTCGGCTTCCGGGAGTTTCACGAGTCGGGAGAACGACGGCGAAAGGCTCTATGTTTTTGACCACGTCGACGCGCTGCCGCTGATCCTGAGTGTCGGCCTTGCCGTCGACGACATCTATGCGCCCTGGCGGCGCACGGCGGCGGTGATCGGCGTGGCCCTGACGGTGCTCGGCGGTGCGTCTGTCGGCGTATGCCTGCTGTATTCTCAGACGATCCGGCGCCGGAACGTCGCCGACGCGGCGTTGCGTGAGGAGGCGCGGCGGCTGGAGATGATGGCCGCGACGGATGGGCTTACAGGGCTGGCGAACCGCCGGGCGTTTGATGCGGCGCTGAGCCAGGAGTGGCGCCTCGCCGTTCGCAACGCGACGCCGATTGCCCTGCTCATGCTCGATGCCGACCATTTCAAGCGCTACAACGACCACTATGGTCACCCGAAGGGCGACACTGTTCTACGTAGCATCGCGTCGTGCATCCTGGATGACCTGAAACGCCCGACCGACCTCGGTGCTCGGGTTGGCGGTGAGGAGTTCGCGGGGCTGATGCCCGGCACCGATGTTCTCGGGGCGATGGGCGTGGCGGAGCGGATCAGGCGATCGATCGCGAGCCTGAACATCGCACACACCGGTAATCCGGCCGGTTACGTAACGGTCAGCATCGGTTGCGCCGTGCTGTGGCCTTCGATCGGCGATACGGAAATGTCGCTTGTGGCTCTGGCCGACAAGGCACTGTACGAGGCCAAGAACGCAGGACGGAACCGCGTTCACGTCCCGCTTGGCAGCGATGCCGGCGGCGAGATCATCACGGTCGATAACGCGATCTGACGGTTTTGAAACGCGCTGAATGACAGGCGGATAATGCCGCGCGCGTATGCTGGGGAGCCTGAAGCCTCTAGTTGCAGTCGTCGCGGCCCCGCTCAAAGGAATTCACCTGCGTATCATAGCGTGTGCCCGGTCTGGCAAGACTGAGACCCTCGCCCGCCGGGCGGCCTACCTCCTGTCTCATCACGTTCCCCCTAAGTCGATTGTGGCATTCGCTTTCAACGCGGATGCGCCGGCTGAACTCAAGATACGCCCGGGAGATGTGTTCCTTACCCACATCGGGCTTCGGGGCGCACTCACACCGGGATTGCTGCATGTCATAGCCACCGGACTGAGCACCGGCGTCGCGGGCGATAGCGCCCCGGCAGACCTCGATGACTTTCCCGGCTTTCAGTTCGCCCGGGTTGAGTGCGACACAAGGAGGAGCAAGTCAATCGAGCGGCTTGCCGCGCATCTCATTGGCATGCATGGGTTCGACGCGGTGCGACCGATCAGCGAGGGTTCGGGATTATCGGCTTGCATGCGGTATCTCACGCTGTAACCCAGCCCGCGACCGCCCGTATTTACGCCGCCACCCCCAACACGACACACACATTCTGCCCGCCAAACCCGAACGAATTTGAAATGGCATGCCGCACGCTTGCCGGCCGTGCCACATTGGGCACGCAATCCACCGGCAGTGCCGGGTCCGGAATGTCGTAGTTGATCGTCGGCGGCAGCAACCCGTTGCGGATCGTCAGCAGCGTGAAAATCGCCTCCACCGCGCCCGCCGCCGTCAGGCTGTGCCCGATCATCGACTTATTCGACGACATCGGGACCGATCCGGCCCGCTCCCCAAACACCGCCGACACCCCGACCCACTCCATCTTGTCGTTCTCGGGCGTGCCGGTGCCATGCGCATTGATGTAGTCGACATCGTCCGGCACCAGCCCCGCATCGGCCAGCGCGTTGCGCATGCATGCGATGATCGGCTTCCCGTCCGGCGACGACCGCGTCCGGTGGAACCCGTCCGCCGCTTCACCGCAGCCCTCGACCACACCCAGCACCTTCGCTCCCCGCGCCCGCGCGGACGCGAGGCTTTCCAGCACCAGTGCGCCGGCGCCTTCGGCCATGACGAAACCCTCACGGTCCCTGCTGAACGGCCGCGACGCCGACGACGGCGGATCGTTCCGGGTGGACAGCGCTCCCAGCAGCGAAAACCGGATCAGACTCTCGGGATTGACCGACGCGTCGGTGCCAACCACCAACGCGGCATCCGTTTCGCCGCGACGGATCGCCTCGACCCCAAGCTGGATCGCAGTCCCGCCGGACGCACAAGCCGTCGATGTCGCAACCGGTGATCCTTTGGTTCCGAACCGGTCCGCAAGGGCCTCGCCAACCGAGGCGAACAGGAAACGGCGGTAGTAGCGATCGAACGACCCGTTAGCGGCCGCGCGGATCAGATCGTCATACGTCACGGTCTCGTTTGCGCCGGATGCGGCCGCCAGTTCGAAACGTTGCGTCCACTCCATCTCCACCGGTGGCAGCGCCAGGAACAGCGGCCCCGGGAAGTCGCCTGGGCGGCCGATCGCGGCCTCGGCAACCGCTTCCTCGATCACCAGTTCCGCCAGAAGCTGCGACAGGGCAGGGGCGGACGGTTCGGGCACCGACGCAAAATCCACCGTGCCAGCGATCGTGGTGCGCAGACCCTCTGTGGGAAAGCGGGATATTCGCTGGATGCCGGAGATCCCGCTGCTCAAAGCCTTCCAGTTGTCCGCCTGACCCTGACCAAGCGAGGTGAGCACGCCGATCCCGGTCGCCACGACAACAGGACGGCCCAGATGATCGGTGTCCGCTGGCATCGCCATTCCCCTCAGGCCGCCGTCACAAGAGCCAGCGCCTCGCCGCGCCAGTGTCCCCAGGACGTCACCAGCACATGCTTCAGGGATCCCGTCATCGCCTGCTCCGCAGCCTCGAGCGGCGGGAACAAAACGCCTTTCCGGATCGACAGCGCCGCCAACGCCAGGCTGGCGGGTACCTGTGGCTCCGCCGCACTTCCGAGCGCAGTCACGCTCGCCCGCACCGGCAACCCGAGTTCACTGAGAAACGACTGTTCTTCCAGCGTCGCGGTCGGGGCGCCGGTGGCGCCGGAAATGACGGCCGTGGTCGCCGGATCGTACTGCCCCGTCATGGTTTCGAGTTGCGCTCGCGCGTTCGCGGTTGCCTCGCCCGGCCGGCGCCGGCAGCGGTCGGTGCGGACAGCCGCGATCCGGGCAAAAGCCGCAGCTCCCCGCGCTGCCGCATGGGCTCGGCTTTCAAGCACCAGGAAGCAACCCAGCGAACCGAGGATGATGCCGCCGCCGGATGCCTGGCGTGCCCAGACCGGGTCGAACGGAGCACGCCGAAGCAGCTTCCCCATCTCGATGAGCAGCAGAAAATCCGGGCGCCGTGCATTGTACGAGCCGCCCACCAGCATAATGTCGGCCTGCCCGGCGGCAATCCGGGCGCAGGCAATGCGGACCGCGTCCGCGCCGCTGGCTTCCTCACCCATGAAGGTGCGCGAGGACCCGATGACGCCATGCACGATGGAGATGTTGCCGGCCAGAAGATTGGACAGCTGCGCCAGGAACAAGGTCGGCCGCAGATCACCCAACAGGTGCTCGTTCAGGTATGCCCCCGGATCGGACGTTTTCGGATAGCCAGACAGGATCGCCTGATCAACGCCGCAATCGCGCTCGCCGCCGCCGGCCGCGACGATCATCCCCATCCGCGACAGCAGGTCGGTGTTGCCCTTTACCCCGGCGGACTCCAGCGCCAGCCCCGCGGTGAAGACGCCGATTCGCTGCCAGGCCTCCATTTGCCGCTGATCGCCGCGCTTGGGAATCTGCTGGTCGAGGTCCAGCGGTGCCAGCGGATGATAAGCGAAAGGCGGGAAACTGTCCGTATCCAGCACCGGAGAAAAGTTGTTCAAAGCCGCCCAGTGCGCATCGGTTCCGGAACCGAGGCTGGAGGCGATGCCAATCCCCGTGATCAGGGCGTCACGCTCATGCGCCATCGTGGAATTCCTCTGGCAACCCGACGCGACGGGCGGTCTCCAGCATCGCGGCCTTCAGTGTCTCGTTCGGGAACGGCACCACGCCATAGCGGATCTCCGCCTCGGCCAGTTTCTTGCCTCCGGCCGCGATGCTGGCCTTCACCACCGCATAGCCAGACCCTTCGTGCACCAGCGTTGCCTCGGCTTCCATGGCCTGACCGGGGGCAACAAAGGACCGCATCTTGGCCTTCTCCACCTGCATCAGGAACGGCATCCTGGCGCAGCCGAGCCGTGCCAGCAGCAGCCAGCCGCCGGTCTGCGCCATGGTCTCGATCAGCAGAACACCCGGCACGATCGGGTAGCCGGGAAAGTGCCCCTCGAACACCGGAGATTGGTCGGGCACCTGACACCGGGTCGAGATCCGCCCGCCCGGAACGTCAAGCGCGGCGATCCGATCGACCATCTGGAAGTATTCCAGGCGCATCAGGTCACCGTTGCACTGACTTTACAAAGACGGGTCAAGCCGCCTTCGCCGCCACCAGCTTGTCGATGTTGGCGCTGAGGTTCTTCAGGACGAAATACTCATCGGTCGTCACTTTCCCGGCGTTCACATCCTGCGTCCACCGCTCGAGCGGCATCTTGATGCCGAACGCTTTGTCGATGGCGAAGGCGACATCCAGAAAATCCAGGCTGTCGATTCCCAGATCGTTGATCGCATGGCTGTCCGGCGTGATCTTGCCGGGTTCAATATCGCAGGTGTCGGCGATGATCCCCGCCACGGTTTCGTAAGTCGATGCCATGCCCTAGCCCCTGAGAAAGTTGCGCGGCACTATCATTGTCGCCCATGGGGTGCAAGTGATCGGGGGCAACCAGGGAAGGGCAAGGGCGCTGCCCTGGACCCGCAAAGGGCCGGCGGCCCTTTGATCCCGATAATTTAAGGCGGGTGGACGGGAGGGGGCAACGCGGTCGTTTTAACCGACTCGGTCGCCCCCTCCCGTCCACCCGCCTTATGCCCGGGTTCCAAGGGCGGTCCGCCCTTGGCGGGGTCGAGGGGCGGAGCCCTCGCCTTTCCCCTGTCTCGCCGCTCACCCTCTGGCGAGGATCGACGCTGCCGCGTCGGCGAAGACCTGGCAGCCCAGGACGATGTCTTCATCGCGGGTGTTTTCGGTGTAATGGTGGCTGATGCCGCCGATGCTCGGCACGAACAGCATGGCCGAGGGCAGCAGTTGCGACAGGATCTGCGCGTCGTGGCCTGCGCCGGACGGCATCGGCTGGTGCAGGCCCGGGGCGTGACGTTGCGCCGCCGCGGTCAGTGCGCTGCGAAACCCTGGATCCATCGCGCTCGGGTCGGTCGTGCTGCGATAGACGACGGCCACCTCGCATGGGCCTTTCGCCGCCTCATCCAGCAATTCGTCGAGGGTGGCATCCAGCGCTTCCAGGATCGCCGGGTCGGTTTCACGGAACTGGAACACCAGTTCCGCGCCGCCCGGCACGATGCTGGCCGCACCGGGTTCGAGCTTGATATCGCCGATCGTCCAAACCGTTCGAGGCCCGGCAACCTGCGGGAAGCGGGCCTCGATCGCCGCGGCCAGCTTCACCAGTGCGACGCCGGCGTCGCGGCGAACAGCCATACGCGTGGTGCCGGCATGGTTCTGCTGGCCGGTGAAGTGGATCCTGAACCGGCGGCTGCCGACGATCGCGGTGACGATGCCGATGCGCAGGTGGTGGTCCTCCAGGTCGGCGCCCTGTTCGATATGGGCTTCCAGGTATCCGCGGTAACGTCCGCGATCCATCCTCTGCCGCGGGCGGCCGGAGAACCCGGCCTGGCGCAACGCATCGCGCAAGGACACCCCGGTTTCGCGGTTGGAGCAGACGTCGATCTCGTGCTCCGTCAGCATGCCGCAAAAGGATCGGCTGCCGATGAACGAGCCGAAATGGCCTTCCTCGTCCGCCCAGGTGGCGACATCGATCCCGCGGCCGAGCGTGCGGGCCACCTCCAGGCCGTAGATGACGCCCATGACGCCATCCAGCCAGCCGGCGTGGTTCTGCGTTTCCAGGTGGCTGCCCATCAGCAGCTTCCGCCCCGGCGTCGGATCGCGGCCATAGACGTTGCCGATGCCATCGATCGACGCGTCCAGCCCCGCCTCCGTCAGCCGGGAGGCGAGCCACTGGCGGGCCTCGACGTCCTGCGACGAGAATGTCGGCCGGTGCACACCGGTCTTGTATTTGCCGATTTCCCGAACCGCGTAGAGGTCGCGTAAAAGACGGGTACCGTCGATCTCGGGCATGCACGTGCTCCATGTTCAGGAGTGCAGTGCAACATATTCCGCCCGGTCCCGTCCATATGGCATGAGGACATGCGTGCCCTCATGCCGCTGACAGGTTCATTTCACGGCGGAGTACGGCGTCGGGCCGAGAATGTAGTTGGTCACCTTGGCGACGATCGGACCGTTTTCCTCGGTCTTGGCGCGCGCGGCCAGCCATTCGGCGTCTACCCCGAAGGCGTTCCACTTCGTCTCGCGCTCCGCCAGCGATTCCCAGGCCAGCATATAGTAGAGAGTCTGGTTCGACTCGCCGATCACCGTGGTCCAGAAACCGGCCTGGCGGATGCCGTGCTTTTCCCAAAGCTTAAGTGTGATGGTGCTGAAGCGCTTGTTCAGGTCGGGCAGACGGCCGGGCACGCATTCGTAGATTCGAAGTTCGTAGATCATGGGTTTCCTCCGATCGCTAACGCGGTTTCATTTTGGTCCGGCAGCACATCCCCGGCAAGCAGAGCCTATATTTGGATTTGCGGGAGAGCTTGGTGTGCACGCGTCGCGCCGCCGCAGACTGAAAACGTCCGGTCGGGTGCCGTCGAGGCCGGCTTCCGGCCGGCCGTCTGCACGCTATCGTGTGCGCGGCAATCTTTGACGTTCTTGTCAATCCATGCCGCATCGCAGATGCTTCGAATGTCGACAGGACACGTCAGCGGATTCGCGGACGGTCGTTCGGGTTTGCCCCACCGTTCCTGACGTGTTCGAAGTAGAGACAGGGAGAACAACATGCATCAGCTTGTGTTTGTGCACGGCGTCAACAATCGGGCCGGGCCCGAATACTATGCAGAACTTGCCAATCGCGACGAACTATTCAAAAAGATTGTCTGGAGCGGGTCGTCGGTCAACATCAGGAATCCGTACTGGGGAGGCAACGCCGCCACGTTCTCACGGAATCTGGCTTGTCTCCCGAGCCGCGGCGCGAAGGCGGCCACGTTCGGCTTGGCGGGCGGGGCGCCGGCGGGTTCCTCGGGGACCACCCAGCCGTTGGCAGAGGTGGCCGCTTCCGATTTTGGCGCGGCCGTGGATGCGATCTTCGTCGCAATGGTGGAGAAGGCGGAAGCCGACAACGTGGTGCTGTCCGACGAGCAGATCGGACAATTCGCGGCAGCGGGCGCCTATGCCGAGGATAATGCCCTCAGAACACCGTCCTGGGCGGCAGCGAACACGCTGGACGCGGTCGTCGTGTCCGAGCTGCGCAAGCGCCTGCCCGAACCGGCGGCCGAAAGCTTTGGGATTTGGGACGCCCTCTCGGGCGCCGCGGCCGCGGTGGCGGATCGGGCCAGAAATTTCGTTTCCAGCGGTGTCGCCCCGCTCATACGCGATGAGTTGAGCCCGAGGTTCGCCATCTTCCTCGGCGATATCTTCGTCTATCTGTACGGTGCGACAGATCATCCCAAGCGGCTTTCGATTCGCGGCGTCGTGGCGGACGATCTGAACGCCGCGTGGACGGAGGCAAAGCGTACAGGGGGGAAGCTGGTGGTCATTGGCCACAGCATGGGCGGTGTCATTCTTTACGACATGCTGCGCGAACCCGCTCCCGAGCTGAATTCGGAGTTGAAGATCGATCTGCTCGTCACCGTCGGGTCGCAGCCCGGTTTGTTTGGCGAGATGGATCTGTTAGGCCCGCCGACCGACGGCGACGCCAAGGCGCCCCATCCGGCCAGCGTGACGCATTGGTGGAACGTGTTCGATCCGGTTGATCTGCTGTCGTTTCGTTGCGAGCCGGTATTCGAGGGCGTAACGGACTTCGAGTTCGGTTCGGCAACGGGAATGGTGGACGCTCACACCACTTACTTCAAGCGCCCGCGATTTCACGTACGCCTGCGCAAGCGTCTCGTCGAAATCGGGGTTCTGGCGTGACGCTGGTCTATCAGCGGACGTCCGAGGGAAGCGGGGTTCACGCGTTTGTCGTTGGTGTGGGATCGTATCCCTACGCCAAGCCCGAACGGTCGGCCTACGGCGCCGACACGCCCAAGGCCTTGACCGATGTGCCGGATCTGGCCAGCGCGCCGGTGGGCGCTAGGCTGTTCGCCGACTGGCTCATCGCGAACGCCGATAATCTGGCCTTACCGCTCGCCAGCGTCGAACTCGCGCTTTCCGCTCCGTCGGCGGCCCCGGCCGGGGCGTGCGATTACGAGTGGAAGGCGCGGCTCGGTGTGAAGACGGGGGTCGACCCGCGGTCGTCAGCCGCGGTCTCGGCGACGGACGGCACGTCCGTTCAGCAGGCGGGCATTGCCTGGGCACAGCGCGTGCTCGCGCGGGATGACCAGGTGGCTGTCTTCTATATATGTGGCCATGGAACCGCCATCCCCACACGCAGTCTGGTCCTGCTTTCGGATGTCGCCGGACCAGCGCCGCTCCCGCGGTCGCCCTGGCAGCCTTTTGTCGACGTGCAGCACCTGGCCGGCGTGATGTCGAGAATGCCTCAGCTTGGCGCGGGTTATCTATTCATCGATGCATGCCAGGAGCTGATCACGGATGTGGTCGCAGGTGAGCTCGATTCCAGCGTCGGGGCTGGTGCTTCGCTTTATTTCTTCACGCCCAGACTGACGCCTTCGAGCAACAAAGTTTTGCTCATGGTTCCCGGCTCCATGGGTCAGCTTGCCTATGACGACGGGAAGGGCGGGGGTGGGCGCTTCACCCAGGTCCTGGTGGATGCGCTAAGCGGAGCGGCGGCGCGGAATTATACGGGCATGGGTCAATGGGGGGTGCATGCCGAGAACCTGCCGAAGTCGATGAAGGCGTTGTACCGGTTGCGCGGGTGGCCGCGGGACACCTTCGACCCAACGACGATCAAGAGCCTTGTCACCGATACTCCGATTGTCCGGTGTCCGCAGCCTCCGCTGGTGCCCTTTGCTGTCCGGCTCCAGCCGCTTGAAGCGATCAATGTGGCTGACGAGATATGCCTCCAGGACGCGGCGAGGCAGCCAATCCTGGTGCGCAAGGACCGTGCGGAGGAGTGGATTGACCGAGTGCCAGCACGAGTGGGATTGTGCTATGTCCAGGCGACGTTTGGGAAGGGGTGCCGATTTGTGACCGCTGCGCCGACACAACTGGACTTGTCCGAGATGCGAGTCGAGCCTGCCATTGTGCATCAGGTGTCGCCGTGACGACCGTTTCCATTCTTGCCCCCGACGATGTGGGGGCTGCCCGCCTCACTGTCTTCGGGCCAGACGGAAGGGTTGTCGTAGAGCCGCGCCTCATGCTTCCGACGTCGCGAACGCTCCAGTTCGAGACGTCCGAGGCCGGAAGCTTCACTGCCAAGCTTGAACCGGTCGGCGATCCGTTGCGGCTGTGGAGCTTTGATGTCGGCGGAGCCGGCCCGATAACGGTGACTGCGCCGGCAGAGCAACCCAATCTGGCCGCGCCCATGGTTGATCTAGACATTGGCGTACGCGTTGAAGAGAGACCGATCCAGGATCCTTCCGCCGCGGCCTACGCGGGATCTTTGCCATTGGGCTTTGTTAGCTCTTTCATGAGCGACGGGTTGCGGAGGGACTTCTTTGCTGGGCGGTCGCTGTCCGCCAGCGGACATTCAAGCCCCACGCGTCGAGGGGACGTAAAATCTGTCGGACCGTTTTCCGTCGGGCTTTCATACGACAGTCATCCTGGAACCTACGGCGGCTGGCTACCGCTCGCAGACGGCTCCGTTGAGGTTCGCCACAAGGGAGGTGTATCGGAACTGATCTTTCCACGGCAGGACGAGCCGCTAAGCTCCATCGAACGGAAGCGCCTGCGCCTGTCTTTCGCCCTTGCTCAGACGAAGATTCAACGAATTCTTGTTCCTCTCTTCGCCGGCGGGGTGGTGGTTCGGATCGAAGCCGGCGTGAGCGCAGAGGCGGCTGAGAGCAGGATCAACATCGTGCCGTCAAGACTGGAGACGCGCGCTCTCCTGCAGGCGTTAGTGTCGGGCTCGAGGGGCACTGCGGAGAAGATTTGGGAGGACGTCAGCAAGTGCCCCCCGCAGCTATCGTTGTTTGGAAGCGTCGATGTGAAGAGCGACCCCTGGGTTTGCGTGGCCGTCGGATTGCTGATGATCCGGTTGGGTTGGCTGACGACCGAGAACAACAATTGGATCGAAACTTTGGCTGAAAAATACGATTGGGTCGCCGACGCAAGCATCCTGGCGGCCTATTTGCGGCTGGCGCAAACGCGCCCGGACGTTGACGGCGCGTTGAGCTTTCTGACGAAAGCCCGAAAGGTTGGCGCGGTCTATTTCTTCGAGGCGAATCGCCAACAGAGCGACCTCCTCGTTTCGCTTGCCGCGGATGCGCCCGAACTGAACCAGCGGTCGATCGC
>JBEKLE010000053.1:0-21778 GCA_050010355.1 Rhodopila sp.
GAACGCGGCAGCGCCTTCTACGCCCCCGCCGCCTCCGCCATCGCCATGGCCGAGGCCTACCTCAAGGACAAGAAGCGTGTCCTCCCCTGCGCCGCCTACCTGACCGGCCAGTACGGCATCAAGGACATGTACGTCGGAGTCCCCGTCATCATCGGCGCCGGCGGCGTGGAAAGGATCGTCGAGATCGAACTCAACCCCACCGAAAAAGCGATGTTCGACAAATCCTGCGGGGCGGTGCGGGAACTGATCGAGGCCTCCCGCAAGCTGATCGGCTAAGGAATCCGCCATGAACATCCACGAATACCAGGGCAAGGAACTGTTAAAACGCTACGGCGTGGCGGTTCTGGACGGCCATGTCGCCTGGACACCCGAAGAAGCCGAGGCGGCAGCCGCCAAACTTCCTGGCCCGGTATACGTGGTCAAATCGCAGATCCACGCCGGCGGCCGCGGCGCCGGCCGCTTCGCCGATGACCCGAACGGCAAGGGCGGCGTCCGGCTGGCCCGTTCGCCCGCGGAAGTCCGCGCCGCGGCCGACGCAATGATCGGCCATACCCTCATCACCAAGCAGACCGGCGAGCACGGCCGCCCGGTCCGCCGCGTCTACGTCGAGGCCGGCTGCGATATCGCCCGCGAACTCTACCTCTCGCTGCTCGTCGATCGCCTCAGCGGCCGCGTCACCATCATCGCCTCCACCGAAGGCGGCATGGAGATCGAGCAGGTCAGCGCCAGCCATCCGGAAAAAATCCTCCGCGTCGGCGTCGACCCGGCCTCCGGCATTTCCGGTTTTCACGGCCGCCGCCTCGCCGCGGGTCTTGGGCTGAGCGGCAAGCAGGCAGCCGCATTCGGCAAGTTCGTCACCGGCATCTACGCGGCCTTTACTGCGCTGGACTGTGCGATCATCGAGATCAATCCGCTGGTCGTGACGACAACCGGCGAAGTCATCGCCCTGGATGCCAAGGTCAGCTTCGACGACAACGCCCTGTTCCGCCACCCGGACCTGGAAAAGCTGCGTGACGAGGCCGAAGAAGACCCGAAAGAACTCGAGGCCGCCAAGTATGAGCTGAACTATGTCGCGCTCGACGGCAACATCGGCTGCATGGTCAACGGCGCCGGCCTCGCGATGGCGACGATGGACATCATCAAACTCTACGGCATGGCGCCGGCCAACTTCCTCGACGTCGGCGGCAGCGCCACCAAGGAACGCGTGACCGCAGCCTTCAAGATCATCCTGTCCGACCCCAACGTCGAAGGGATATTGGTGAATATCTTCGGCGGCATCATGCGCTGCGACATCATCGCCGAGGGCGTTGTCTCCGCCGCCCGCGAGGTCCAGCTTTCGGTCCCCCTCGTGGTCCGGCTCGCCGGCACCAACGTCGATCTGGGCAAGGAAATCCTCGCGAGATCAAACCTGCCGATCGTCGCCGCCGACAACCTCGCGGACGCCGCCGAGAAAATCGTCAAAGCGGTGAAGGAGGCTGCATAGATGGCCGTTCTTGTGAACGCGAACACCAAGGTCATCTGCCAGGGCTTCACCGGCTCGCAGGGCACCTACCACTCCGAACAGGCGATCGCTTACGGCACAAAGATGGTCGGCGGCGTCACCCCGGGGAAGGGGGGCACCACACACCTCGACCTGCCAGTGTTCGACACCGTCTGGGAGTGCCGCGAAAGAACCGGCGCCGACGCCAGCGTCATCTACGTTCCGCCGCCGTTCGCCGCCGACGCGATCCTGGAGGCGATCGACGCCGAATTCCCGCTGATTGTCTGCATCACCGAGGGCATTCCCGTGCTCGACATGGTGCGCGTCAAGCGCGCCCTGAGCGGCTCGAAGTCCCGCCTGATCGGACCGAACTGCCCCGGCGTCATCACCCCGGACGAATGCAAGATCGGCATCATGCCCGGCCACATCCACAAGCGCGGCACGGTCGGGATCGTGTCCCGCTCCGGCACATTGACCTACGAAGCGGTGGCCCAGACAACAGCGACCGGCCTCGGCCAGACCACGTGCGTGGGGATCGGCGGCGACCCGGTCAAAGGCACCGATTTCATCGAGGTCCTGGAGATGTTCCTCGCCGACCCCGAGACCAGACAGATCGTCATGATCGGCGAAATCGGCGGCAGCAGTGAAACCGACGCCGCCGATTTCCTGGCGCACAACAAGGTCAAGAAACCAATCGTAGGCTTCATCGCCGGCGCGACGGCCCCCCCAGGCCGGCGCATGGGCCACGCCGGCGCCGTGATCAGCGGCGGCAAGGACACCGCGGCGGCAAAGATGGAAGCGATGCGCAGCGCCGGCATCCACGTCGCCGACAGCCCCGCCGCGCTCGGCAGCACGATGGTCGAAGTGCTGAAGGGGTAGGCGAACGGCCGCCGGTGCGCGCGCCCGTGCCGACGCAGGCCGCCTTGGGGCATTGTTCGCTTGCCATCCGCTTCATCGACCCCCATGATATGTCAATCATTGACATAGGATGCCATAATGGCGACGAACGTTCACCTGACCCCGGAACTTGAACGATTCGCCCGAGCGTGTGTCGAGGGTGGTCGGTACAACAACATAAGCGAAGTTGTTCGTTCCGCATTGCGTCTGCTGCAGGAGACAGAAGCACGACGCCGCGAGTTCAACCTCATGTTGCGGCAGGCGGAAGAGGAATCCGATCACGCCGGCAGCTTCTCGGTCGAGAGCGTGCTGGCGGAAATGGATGAAATCATCGCAGCCGTCAAACAATGACCAGTGCGCGACTGGCGCCTTCAGCCCGTCGCGATCTGGTCGAAGCATCACGATGGATAGCCAGGGATAATCCGGCGGCCGCTACCGCCCTGCGCGAAGGGGTCGCCAAAGTCGCACGAATCCTAGGCGAACAACCGTATATCGGCAACCTTCGTCCCGCCGTTGCTGATGCCCGTTACCGATTCCTCGGCCTGACCGGGCTTCCTTATCTGGTCGTGTACAATCCCGATCGGAGGCCGCCTCTGATTTTGCGGGTTCTCCACACCGCCCGCGACTTGCCGGAGGTGCTGCGCGACCTCTAGCCGAGCCGTTTACTTCGCCTGTTCACAGTGTGAACCGCATCCGAGGTGCTGAGGAAACGAGGGCACCAGTTATATCTTTGGGACTAACCGGCTCCACCTAAGGTCCGGCGCGCAGCGGGCCGCTGAAGACATCTGCTGCCGTCGCAATTTTACTGAGGTCGAAATCCCAGGCCATCCCCGCAGGTACCACCGGATGGTCGGCACCGATAACGGGTTTTCCGATGCCGGTTTGCTTGGCATCGGTCCATGCCCGGTACACGCCAGCGTCATGGCTAATGGAGGCGGCGTGGGCGGTGGTCAACCATCATCAGCAGCCCCATGATCGAAGGTGAGTTTTGCCCATGGTGAAGTCTATTGAAACCAAATACACTGTTGAGAGGCTTGTGCCGTGTCGATATTGTATTTGTTATTTTGCGACGCGGTTAAAAATTTCCCGTCTTGCGCTAGCTCAATTCGTATCGACGAGACGCCATCAGCGGCAGCCGCCGAATAATAGCAAAATTGCCTCTCGGGTACATCCTGCTCGCTCGAACTGAAGTCCCATCTGGTGTAGACGGAGCCAGCCCCGTAGGCAATTGCTTTAAAGATCGCATAGTTGATGGCCACCTTGGCATTTGATGGCGGACTCCCCCCGGCGGCTAGCTGCTTCTCGCTGGGACGCGGATACGCTTCCCCGACCCGCAAAGTAGTGCCGGGATCAAGTTTGACCATCGCGGGCTCAGCAAGTGTGACGGCCGCCGCCGGATCGAGTCTGATCGTCGATTCGGGGTTGAGCCGCACGGTGCCGAGATTGGCATGTTGCAACGCATCGGCAAACGCCGACGCCATCTTATCCGCTGAGGTTCGGTTATCGGACGATGCTATCGTGCGCCGCCTTGCTTGCCGCCGTGGTGGCTTCGCGAATAATGGTCGTGGCAAATGGTTCGAGGATGTAGGAAGCCGCCTCGTCGGCTAGATCGACTGGTCCCGGCAACGGTTTGATCCGATGGACTGCCATCAAAGCGATCAGCGTGGCGGCAAAGGCAGACCCGATCGCCGGGACAAAGACGAAAATGCGTAAGAACTGATGTATTTCAGCATCGGTCACTTCGGTCGGCTCTTTGCCGAAGACCATTGCGGCGAATGAATGAAGCTTGGAATTCAGCACTGCCTCCCGATAGGAGATCGTTGCGGTGCGCAAGGCTGCATCTGCAGCCTGACGGCGCGCCCGAAACCGGCCATCCGTTCAGGTTGCGCATGGTCGACATTTGTCGGGAACATTTACGGCTCCACATTTCGATTTCGGTTTGGTTGTCACAGCGCCCTGTAATCGCTAAATCTTTTCAGGCGGCATAAATATTGCGTGTCTATGTCGGACACCGAACGCTAAAAGCCAGACGGGAGCTTTGACATGGTCGGCAATGACACGAAGATCGGGGAAACCCGATTGCCCAGGAACCTCGACCGGTCGATCCGCGCCGTGAAAACGAGCCTGTTCGTTGGCGCGTTGTCGCTGTTCGCCGGCTTGTCTATGGCGGGACTTTCTCCGGTCCGCGCCGATACCATCGTGACGCTGGAGGGTGTTACCTTCGGGGATGGCGGCACCGCTTCAGGCTATTTCGAGTTGACTGTCTATGGCTACGTGGAGTTCGCCGATATCACGACCACCCCGGGCACCTCCCTGAACGGCGCACCCATGGCCGGATACACCTATTTGACCTCTGGTGCTTTGGTGAATAACGCCGTTCCGTTCGACAGTGGCTTCTATTTCAACACCGCGGACGACGCATTGAGCCTGGTCCTGACCGCGGAGAATCCCGTGACGTCCGGCGGGTTCGACCCGCTGATCCTGGGGTCCGGAGTATCGTCTTCGCTGGCCGGCTCCTATGAAGCTTGCGAGGAGAACCCGTCCGCCTGCGGAGGGGTGAGCGATCAAGATGGTCGACTGGTAACGTCGGGCACATTATATGCCCCGGAACCGGCGACACTCAGTCTGCTGGGGATGGGTGGTCTGCTACTGTCGGTCATTCGCCGCAAGCGAGCCGTTGCGCCCTAAGCGACCCAAACTACACAAGAGTGAGCCCGCCAAGCCGGCTAGGTCCGGACCCAACAGTCGTGTCACCAGGGGCCATTTGGGCTGAACGGGCGACCAAACCCGCAGAATTCCGAGCCTTGTCGCGAAATTCAGGATTTATGCATGGGCCGCTCACGGCCTACAGGTAGTCATCCAGCGACGCTTATGCAGTCTCCCAAAACCCGTCGCCAATCGGTATTGAAAGCTCAGCACAAGCTGACGGTAGAGGACCAACGCAGCCCGGTGTCGATTCAGGGAGCCAGGGATGTCCAATCGCCAAGTCCTACTCTATTTCGCCTGGAGTCGCCCGGCAGAAACAAGCGCGCCACTCGCCGTGATTGACGGTCGCTTTCCCGCGGTGTTCGAGCTGCGCAGGCTCTTCTATCAGAAGTTTGAGAGCCTGTCGGGCCGCGACGACGTCGATCAGGGTATCGGGGGTTTCCTCGACCATGTCCAAAAGCCGAATTTCGCCGCTTTCGCCGAACAGGCCGAAGCATTGACCGGCAATCCCGTCATCCAGGTCGAACGCGTGAGCGACGATGGAGCCAAAACACCGCTGGACGATGCGTTGATTGCCGACGCCGACACCATCGTGGTCATCAGCTTCGACTCCTTCCGAACCAGTCAGGCGACGGCTGACGCCGAAGTCGAGGCGGTCCGGCGCTTCCTTGATAGTCCCGATCATCTGATCTTCGTCTGTCCCCACCATGACATCTGGGAAACCACGGACGCGCCGAGACAGGAACGAGAAGACCGGCAGATCGCCGAGCACCGGCACCATGGCGACCCCGGCATTCCCCCACGCCAGGGATTCGGCGGATTCGCGCGAACGCTGCTGGCCGGGCTCGGGGTGCCTGTCGAAAACCGCTTTGGCCTGCGTCCGGCCGTAACCGACGACGGGGCTCCGGCACCGGTCGAGATCGATCATTCCGTTGACGTGCTGGGCCTGCTTAGAGGCGTCGAGAGTTTCAATCTCCACCCGCATTTGCCGCACCTCGAACGTATCGGTCCGGCGACGGAGCGGATGGCGGTGTTCGCTCGGCAGGCAATAAGTCCGGCTGCGCCACCTCACCCGTTCACCCAGGACGGCCGCTCGACCTTTGATGCGCTTCTGCAGTCAAGACCAGATACGTTCGCCGGAAAATTGCTGGTGTGCGACGCGACCATGTTCAGTTCCACCGCCGGCGGCGTCGACAATCTTCGTCAACTTTGGTCCAACGTGGCTTTACGGCCGAGGAGGCCCTAGCCGCGCGACTCAGACGAAACTCAAAAGTTACGCGACAAGACCCTAGCCTGATGGATTCGGCCATTTTCCTTGTCGAATAAGTTTGTCCACCCTTTCGGACGAGGAGCGCCCAACCGCAGGCCGCCGCCCGAGCCCGGCACGCCCCTTCCGCCGGAAACCCGCCTCAACCCCGGGGACAATGATTGCCGCGCCACCCCGAACCCGCTACCCATCAGGTCCCCCAGACGAACGGAACCAAGGACGAACCGGAACCGAGATGGACAAGTCCCTGCACGACAGGCTGACCGGATGGCGACGACACCTGCATGCACACCCCGAACTCACCCTGCACGAGCGCAAAACCGCCGCCTTCGTCCAGGCGCGTCTGTCCGAACTCGGTATCCCCTTCACCGCCGGCGTCGGCGGCAATGGCGTCGTCGCCACGATCAGCCGAGGCCAGTCCAACCGCTCCGTGGGTCTGCGCGCCGATATGGACGCACTGCCGATCCAGGAAACCAGCAGCGTCGCGTACGCCTCCACCAACCCCGGCGTCATGCACGCCTGCGGCCATGACGGCCACACCACCTCCCTGCTCGGCGCCGCGGCTCTGCTCGCCGAAGACCCAACCTGGTCCGGCACCGTCCAGTTCGTCTTCCAGCCAGCCGAGGAAGGCGGCGGCGGCGCCAAAAGCATGATCGCCGACGGGCTGTTCCAGCGCTTCCCGATGGAGCGCATCTTCGGCTACCATAACTGGCCCGGCCTGGAAGCCGGAACGGTCGCCGTTCACGACGGCCCGGTGATGGCCGCCGGCAACCGTATCCACTTCACGATCACCGGCCACGGCGGCCACGCCGCGCTGCCGCATCTGACCCGCGACCCGATGATCGCCTGCGCCCACCTCCTGCTGGCCTTGCAGTCAATTGTCTCACGCTCGGTAGACCCGCTCGACAGCGCCGTGGTCACCATTGCCAAGATGCAGGCCGGATCAGCGGAAAACCAGATCGCCAGCCATGCCGAAATGCACGGCACCATGCGCTCGCTCCGCAACGAAGTCGGCGACCATGTCGAGCAGGCGATCCACCGCATCGCCCGTGGCGTTGCCAGCACCTTCGACGTCTCGATCGACGTCCAAATCCCCCGTGGTAACCCGGTGACCCAGAACACGCCCGCCGAACGCGATCTGGCCGCGCAGGCGGTGACCGCGGCCGGCCTGCCACTTCGCCGCGACCTCGCACCGGCGATGACCGGCGAGGATTTCGCCTGGTATCTGGAACAACGGCCCGGCGCGTTCGTCTGGATCGGCAACGGCCCCTCCGACAACGGCCGGGAACTGCACAACGCCAGCTACGATTTCAACGACGCGATCCTGCCCGCCGCCGCCGGCTACCTCGCATCTGTCGCCAGGCGCGCCCTGGGGTGACAGGAGAAAGCTTGCCGAACCGCTGGGTCGTCCCAAAGTTCAGATGGCCGATAACAGCACAAGGAAAACGCCATGACCGAAATTCCCGCCGCCTTTCTTGATCTGCTGACCAAGAAGAAGGCCCTCGCCAATATCGCGACTTTGCAGCCTGACGGCTCCCCGCAGGTCACACCGGTCTGGTTCGATTACACCAACGGCGTGGTTCGCGTGAACACGGCAAAGGGCCGGGTGAAGGCGCGCAACATGTCGGAAGGATCCAAGGTCGCCCTGGCCATCGTCGATCCTGACAACGGCTATCGGTACATCCAGATCCGCGGCACCGTAACGAAGCAGACAACGGACGGGGCCGACCCGCATATCGACAGCCTGGCGAAGAAATATCTCGACAAGGACGTCTATCCCTGGCGCACCGAAGGCCAGGTACGCGTGATGTACGAGATCACCCCCTCCGCTGTCCAGACGATGGGCTGACAGCCCCTCCCGCCTTCGCAACCCCCGGCGTCACCCTCGTCCAATCTTGACACCGAGCACCAACGTGTCGATCGGCAAACCCAGCGCGTAGCGGTGCGCGACGATCGCCGGGTCCTCGCCGATCGCCGCGCACAGCGTCCGAAATCCCCCGGCTCGGCCATAGTCCAGGACCTCGGGATGATCGGCCGGCAGCGCCCGGTCGATGACGGCTGTCAGAGCGCCGGCCTGAACCGCCCGAATGCCCATCACCCCAACCCGGTTCGCCCGCGCCGCCGCCATCACCTCACGCGGCTTGGCCGGTCCGTCGTAGAATTTGAGCCCGCCCGGCGAGTCCAGCAGGTTGGCGATACATTGCACCGCGGCCGGTTTCGGGTCCTCCGCCAGCAGCTCGATAATCGCATCAGGATGCCCGATCCCGGTCAGCCCCCAGGCGCCAATCAGGCCCTCGGCCTGCAGCTTCAGGAACGCGGGCCGCACATGGGAGCGGAACAGGGACAGCGGGGTCAGCCGGCTTACATCCGCCGCGTTCCACATCGGATGCCCGTCTGCCACGACATTGGAATGCAGAAAGAAGATATCCAGCTTGTTCCGCTGCAGCAGGCGCAGGCTGCCCTCGATGGAGTGGCGCACCACGCGCTCCACCCGGTCGGCGCCCGGGTTCCCAAGATTGCACTTGCTCGTGACGTGGACTCCCGGTGGCAGCCGCCCGCCGAACGCCTCGCCGACAACCCGCTCCGCCTTGCCGTCACCGTACCGCGGCGCGAGATCCAGCAGATTGATCCCGGCCGCCACCGCGGCGTGCACCGTGGCAACGCATTCCTCGAACGTCGTCTGCCCCCAGAGCATGCCAAGCCCGCCGCCGCCGAGGGTGAGCGTCGAGACCGGGAACAGCGAACCGAATGTATGCAACTTCACAGGCGACCTCCTTCGACCTCCTTCATTTGGCGGATCAGTCGCAGGTTGCGAATGGATGGTCCAGACCCGGACAACCGGGTCGCGCCGAACAGCCTCCTTTGCCCAAGCATGCTGAAATATTCCGGCGGATGTCATGCGACAACCGGCCGGCGCGGCCCTATTCTCTCCCTGTGCGCCGTTTTCTGCCCTTGCTGGTCCTCGTCGTCCTCGCCGCAGCGGGGTTCGTTCTGCTGCGAGGGGTCGGTTGGGACAGCCTCGCGCGCCACCAAAGCATGCTGACGGACTGGGTCGGCACGCACCCAATTGGTTCGGCCGCGCTTTTTCTGCTCGCCTACATACTGACGGCGGCCCTGTCCTTGCCACAGGCCGCGCTGCTGACCGTTGCCGGCGGCTTGCTGTTCGGGGCGCTCCTTGGCTGCGTCCTGACCGTGACGGGGGCCACCATCGGCGCATCGATCCTGCTGGTCGTTGTCCGGTCCGCCTTCGCGCAAACCCTGGACCGCCACCGCGACCGCATCCCCACGCAAGTCCAGACCCGCCTGGCGCGCGACGGGTTCAGCTATCTGCTGGCGCTGCGGCTGGTGCCACTGTTTCCGTTCTGGATCGTCAACCTCGCCGCCGCGGTCGCGGGTATCCGTCTGGCGGTGTTTTTCCCCGCGACGTTGCTGGGCATCGCACCGGCCAGCTTCGTGCTGAGTTCGATCGGCGCCGGCGTTGGCGCCATCCTGGCCGAGGGCCGCACACCCGACCTCTCGGTGCTGTTTTCGGCCCGGATCCTGCTGCCACTGCTCGGTTTGGCTGTGCTGTCGCTGCTGCCCGCACTGCTGCGCCGTCGGCCCGGTGCCCATGCCTGATTTCGACCTCGCGGTGATCGGGGCCGGCGCCGCCGGGCTCTCGGTCGTAGCCGGCGCGGCGCAGCTTGGTGCCTCCACGTTGCTCATTGAGCGAGGGCGCATGGGCGGCGACTGCCTGAACACCGGCTGCGTCCCAAGCAAGGCGCTGCTGGCGGCATCGCACGCGGCACGCACGGTCCGCGATGCCGCACGCTTCGGCGTCGTCGCGCAGGACCCGCTGATCGACTGGGATTGCCTGCGGGCGCACGTGCAGGGGGTGATCGCGACCATCGCGCCAGTCGATTCAGAGGCGCGTTTTCGTGCCCTGGGTGCGACCGTGCTGCGGGGAGAGGCCCGCTTCACGAATCCCGACACGATCTCGGTCGACGGCCGCGCCATCACCGCCCGCCGTTTCGTGATCGCCGCCGGCAGCCGAGCGGCGATCCCGCCGATCGCAGGTCTGGACGCGGTGCCGTATTGGACCAATGATTCGCTGTTCGATCTGTCAAAGAAACCAGACCACTTGTTGATCCTGGGCGGCGGCCCGATCGGGCTTGAAATGGCGGATGCCTTTTCCGGCCTGGGTTGCAAGGTCACCGTCATCGAGGCCGGCCGGATCGCGCCGAAGGAAGATCCGGAACTCGCCGCCGGCCTGCGTGAGGCGCTGACAAGACGCGGGGTGGTCTTCCACGAAGAGGTCAAGGTGACCGGCGTCGCGCCGGGGCCAGTCCTGTTGCTGGCGGACCGCAGCCGGGTCGCCGGCTCCCACTTGCTCGTGGCGGCCGGGCGGACGCCCAATCTGGCGGCGCTCGACCTGGCGGCCGGGAACATCCAGGCTGGGCCGGCGGGGATCGCAACCGACCGCGGCCTGCGCAGCGTGACCAACAAAAATGTCTTCGCGGCTGGCGACATCGCTGATCCGGCCGGGTTCGGGCCGCGCGCGTTTACCCATGTCGGGTCGTACCACGCCGGCATCATCATCCGCCGGGTGCTGTTCCGCCTGCCGGCCCGGATCGATTACGCCGCGCTGCCGCGGGTCACCTATACCGATCCGGAACTGGCGCAGACCGGGCTGACGGAAGCCGAGGCGGTCGCGGGCGGACTGAAGGTGCAGGTTCTGCGCTGGCCGCTGGCTGACAATGACCGCGCCATCGCCGAACGGGACACCGCCGGTCTGGTCAAGCTTGTGGTCTGCCGCGGCCGCGTCGCTGGCGCCGGAATCCTTGCGCCCCATGCCGGTGAGATCATCAGTCAATGGACGCTGCCCATCGCGCAGCGGACCAAACTGTCGGCACTCGCCGGTCTGATCGTGCCGTACCCGACCCGCTCGGAGGCCGCCAAGCGAGCAGCGGGAAGCTTTTTCGCGCCGCGGCTATTTTCAGCGCGCACCAAGGCCGCGGTTCGCTTTCTGTCTCGGTTGGCTTGACGGTGGGCTTCGATCAGCTTCCCGGCATGAGTGAAACACCGCCCGAACAATCCAACGAACGAGTCGCGCTGGCCCCGCAAGGAGGCGGCTCGCATGGGGCCTTCGCGTGGGGGGTGGCCACATTTTTCGATTAACGTGGATGTGCTGTGTGCGTCGGCCTGTCTGCCATTTGTTTTCCCCGCGGTGGAGATCGATGGGCGGGCCTACTGGGACGGCGGCTATGCGGGCAACCTGCCGCTGGTGCCGCTGCTGCGCTCCCTTCCGCCCGCCGAACTGATCCTGGTGCGGGCCCAGGCCGCCGATCGGCCGGGCGTGCCGACGACGCCGACCGAAATCACCAACCGCCTGAACGAGATCGCCTGCCAGAACGTGCTGACCGCCGAAGTCGTGGCATTGCCGGATCGGTGAGACTGCGGACCTACGACGCCGACGATGCGCTGTTGCACCTGCCTATCTCCTCCAAACTGAACGGCGAGGAGGCCTTCCTGAAGGAATCGTTTCAATCCGGCCGCGCAGCGGCTGATCGCCACAACGGCGAGGGACAGGCGACCTGATGCGCGGCAGGCCAGGGCGGGCAATTCGTGGAGGGCAAATTGTGGCGGGCACATCGTGGCTGGCACATCGTTTCGCGCCTGGTGCATCGTGCCAGTCCACATCGAACCGGGGTCCGAATGAGTGCCGGACCCTGGGAGCGGCGCCGATCGTCATCGGAGCTTGAAAATCAATCGAACTTGAAAATGAATGCCCTCTGGAAGAGACTGGAATTTTCCTGTCAGATGCAGAGGGAGGAGGGCTTTCATTTTCAAACTCTCAGCCCGGCTCAGGCCCAAATCCGGTCAGACTGCGTTTCGGATTGGAGGAGACGACGGAGCGCCGGATCAGCGCTGGAGGCCGGTTCGAATCGCATTGTGGCTGCTGTGCCCCGTACCCCCAAGACCGTGCCGGCAAGGCGGAGCGCATGGCCCGGCAGTTCGAGGATGACCTTGCATCCGGGTGTCTGGATGCGGTCGGCGCGAAACCTGGCACCGGCAAACGACAGGTTGGTGAGCTGAACCGGCCTTGTGTCCGTATCAGAGGCAACTGTATGCAGCAGCGCTCGATGGCCGTTTGACCGTGGCATGCGCCTGAAGGCGGGTTCGTCCGCCGGACCGCTGGCTTCCATCGCTTCGGCCTCGGCATCCAGGTCGAGTGCGACCTCGAGCAGCATTCGCGAGAGTCGCATATCGTCTCCGGACTGAGCCATTTCCCGAGCGCTAGCGGCTCTTTGTCGGAAGTGGGCGGCGTCCATGGGCGGCTCCTGTTCTGATAACAGAATAGGGACGGTTTGGCACTAAGTGCAATCACGATATGGAGAGCGGGACGAATCCTCGTGTTCCGGACCAGGATATTTCTCCCGGAAGTTGAGCAGGCAATCGTTTTTCGGCACTAACACCAGCCGGCCAGAAGACGCAGCGGATGGCCCTGCCAGAGCGATGACGCGATCAGGCGGCGGCTGATGCGGCCCGCTTGACCTTGGCCTTCTCGATCCGGCGCTTCAGCGTCTTGCCTTCGACGGTCAACTTGGTATTCGGCGTGCCCAGCAGGAACGCATCGATACCGCCGTTATGCTCAACCGTCCGAATAGCGCGTGTGGACATCCGCAAGCGGACCTCATGCCCCAGGATATCGGACAGCAGCGAGGTCACCTGCAGGTTTGGCAGGAAACGCCGACGGGTCTTGTTGTTGGCGTGGCTGACGTTATTGCCACTGAGAACGCCCTTACCCGTGATTTCACAGCGACGTGACATCGCACTTCTTTCCTCGGTACAGATCGGAAGGCGCGGTTTATGGCCGCACCAGCCACCCGCGTCAAGGAAGTCCGGGCGTTAATCGGCGGTCAGGAACCGTTGACGTCCTGATGCTCGCGCAATTCGCCGGAGCGAACGCTGCCGATCGCGTTGGTCAGGATGCCGATGATGGCCTCGTCGGACATGGAACGCGAAAGCAGCGCCATCGATCCGCCGAGCAGAGCGGATGCGATGGCGAGGGAACTGAGGTTCTGCCCCATCATGTACTCGATGGCCTTATCCACGACCGCGCCGGCGTGGCTGAGATGGGCGGGGGACTCGTTTGGATCATCAGGCATGTCGTGTTCCTTAAGCGGCGGGTTCCAGATCGTCTTCGGCGGCTTGCAAAGCCCACATCCTGCCATACAGGCCGCCCTTGGCCAGCAGGGCGATGTGGCTGCCACGTTCAGCCACCGCGCCGTCCTGGAGGACGATGATCTCGTCGGCATCGACGACGGTGGACAGCCGGTGAGCGATCACCAGTGTGGTACGGCGATTCGATACGGCACGCAGCGCCGCCTGGATGTCCTGCTCGGTGCGGCTGTCGAGGGCGCTCGTGGCTTCGTCCAGGATGAGGATGCGCGGGTCTTTCAGGACCGTCCGGGCGATGGCGACCCGCTGCTTCTCGCCACCCGAGAGTTTCAGGCCGCGTTCGCCGACTTTAGTATTGTAGCCCTCGGGGAGTTTCATAACGAAGTCGTGCACCTGGGCGGTTCTGGCAGCCTGCTCGATGTCCGCCTGAGAGGCTTCGGGGCGGCCGAATCCGATGTTGTAGCGGATGGTGTCGTTGAACAGCACGGTATCCTGCGGCACGACGCCGATGGCGGCACGCAGGCTGTCCTGGGTTACGTCGCGGATGTCCTGGCCGTCGATGAGGATGCGGCCTCCGGTCACGTCGTAGAAGCGGAACAGCAGGCGGCCGATGGTGGACTTACCCGCGCCCGTTGGACCGACAATCGCGAGCTTGCGGCCGGCGGGAACGGTGAAGTCGATACTTTTCAGTATCGTCCTATTGGACTGATAGCCGAAACGGACATTTTCGAAGACGACCGCGCCGGCGGTGCCTTCCGCAAGGTGCGCGGTCAGAGCGAGGGCTCCGGGTTTGTCGGCAATCTCCCGCGGGACCCGCAGCAGAGCGAACATCTGCTCCATATCCACCAGGCCCTGCTTGATCGACATATAGACTACGCCGAGGAAGTTCAGCGGCTGGTAGAGCTGGATCAGGTATGTATTGACGACGACGAATTTGCCAACGGTCATGGTGCCGTCGTGCATGCCGGACGCCGCCAGGAGCATGATCAGGGTCAGGCCCATGGTGGTGATCGCGGCCTGACCGATGTTCAGCATATTGAGTGAAACCTGGACGCGAACGGCGGCGCGCTCATAGTGGGCGAGGGCGTGGTCGTAGCGCTGCGCCTCGTGTTCCTCGTTGCCGAAATACTTCACCGTTTCGTAGTTGATCAGGCTGTCCAGCGACTTGGTCGAGGCATCGTTGTCGGTGTCGTTCATGGTCCGGCGGTAGCGGCTGCGACGACCGGCCAGGACGGTGGTGAAGCCGACATATGTTATTACAGCGACGCAGGTAACGACCGCGTAGCGCCAGTCGAACATGTGCCAGATGATGGCGGTCACCATCAGCAGTTCGAGCGCGGTCGGGACAACGTTGAAGACGGCGAGGCGGAGCACGGACTGCATGCCGAGCACGCCACGGTCGATGACGCGGGAGAGGCCGCCGGTCTGCCGGTCGAGGTGGAAGCGCAGGCTGACCGCATGCAAATGGCGGAAGGTGCGGAGTGCGAGCAGCCGGACGGCTCGCTGCTGTACCGAGGCAAACAGGGCGTCGCGGATTTCGCCGAACGCAGCGGAGCTGACGCGGATGGCGCCGTAGGCCAGGATCAGGGCGATCGGGACGACGAAGGCCGTCGCGGCTGGATTTCTCGATGCCAGCGAGTCGACGATGCGGCCGTAGATAACCGGGACATAGACGGTGGCGACCTTCGACAGCACCATGAATACGAGCGCAATGACGACCCGGATGCGCGCGCCGAGGTTGCCGACGGGCCACAGATAGGGCAGCAGCGAAACGATGGTCTGAAGGGTGGATCGGTGCACCCGCAGTGAAGGCGGTAAATCCGCCGGTGCGGGTGGATGGCTGCTTCGTCTCATAAGCTTCGTCTCATGCTGGGCATGTGGCATGATGTGGGGTCGTTGGAAAGGCAATCGGGTTGGATCATCATACAAAAACCAGCGGATTTCAGCGCCACGTGCGCGCCTGCAATAATGCCGTGCTTCCAGGGGAGCGGATTCCGTTCCTGGTCGGTGATCAGGCCGTCGGATGGGTTGCGCCCCGCATGGCGTCAGTGCTGGCGGAGATGCCGCTCGTGCATTGCGCTGCCGACCGGGTCACGCTGGCCGATCCGGCTGCGCTGCCTTTTATTGCCCGGGATTTATCCGATCGCGGCCTGTATCGTTGGCGTGGCGAGGCGTTCGACGTCCGGGCGGCGCCGGATGGGCCGGTGCTGTCGCAGATCGACCGCGGCGCGATCCCGTCGTTCGGCATTCAGGCGTTGGGGGTTCATGTCAATGGGTTGGTGCACCGCAGCAACGGCCTGCACATGTGGATTGCCCGGCGCGCCATGGACAAGCTGCTGGACCCGGGCAAGCTGGACAATATTGTTGCCGGTGGTGTGTCGGCCGGGCTTGGGCCGGCGGAGACACTGGTGAAGGAAGCTGGGGAGGAGGCCGCGATTCCCCCCGAACTGGCGTCTACCGCGGTTCATGTCGGCTTGATAGGCTATGCGATGGAGCGGCCGGAGGGGCTGCGCCGTGATTTGCTGTACTGCTACGACCTGATGCTTCCGGAGGATTTCACCCCGCAGGCGGCGGATGGCGAGGTGGAGGGATTCGAACTCTGGCCACTCGCCCGTGCGGTTGAAGCGGCGCGCGACAGTTGTGATTTCAAGTTCAACGTGAACCTGGTGCTGATCGACCTGTTCATTCGGCAGGGACTGATTGCCGGACCGGAAGAAGGTCGCCTCCGCGAAGCCCTCGCGCCGGCTTGAAACGACTGAGCGGCGTTACTTTCCCGTTATACCAGCCGGCCGACCGACTCTTCACGCGACGGTTGGCCGACTGGTAACTCATTGATTTCGCGGGCAGCCGCCTGCGCGCATACCAGTCAGCGTAATCGCCGACTGGTAATATTCCTGGCGACGCGCCGCGGCCGGGAAGGTCAGCCGCGGGGTCATCACTCGCGTGTTCCGCTTTCAGATGGTGCTGCTTTCAGGTGGGGCTGCTTTCAGGCGGTGCTGCGGCGATGGGGATTTCCCGGGGTTCCGGTTGATCGCCCATGCCGGGCGCCCGCGGGTCGATCTGCTGATCGCCGTCGTCGGAGCCTCCCTGACCCTGGCCGTCGTCGTTGCCCTGGTAGCCGTCGCCTTGCTGGTAGTTCCGGCGCTGGTTGGCCTGCGGGTGCTGCTGCTGGGGAGCCTGGCCATTCGCCGGGCCCTGCTGCTGCGCCTGGTTCATGGCGTTCAGAATGCGGAAGTAATGTTCCGCGTGCTGGAAGTAGGCCTCCGCGGTGACCCTGTCTCCACTGCTGGTCGCATCGCGACCGAGCTGGAGGTATTTTTCGAAAAGCTGCTGGGCCGTGCCGCGAACGCGGATCTCAGGCCCGTTGCTGTCGAAAACGTGGTTGCGGTTGAGCGGAACCCCGCCGCCTGAATGATGACGGATGGCACCGCCGGATCCGCCACTACCGCCGCCACCGCCGCCCGGGCGATGGTTGCGGCCACGCATGCGCTTGATGTTCATACTGTTGCCGTCGTGCTTTCCCATTGTCGGTGGACCTGCGGGAGTGTCGGTCGCCCAAAACGAGCGTCCGCGGGGGCTTCCCTTGGCCAACCACGATCCATCGGCGTTGATGATGGCAGCGAAGGCCTTCTTTAGCTTGACCTTCACGACCCGGGGCGCCGCCATGCAGCACCCCTGCCACCAAATTATCGTACACCCGTCTACTGACCCTGCCAAACTTTTTTTCGGCGATTCGGCCAATTCAGGACGATGGCGCGAGGAATTTTTCTCAAATCCATGCGAACTGACCCATCCAAGCCAGCTTCCCGCGCGAGATCCATAGCATAACTGGCCTGCCCGGCGCCGACTTCAAGGATCGCCGTGCCGTCTGGTTCGAGGTGGCGTTTCAGGTTCGGCAAGATCGTGCGGTAAGCGTCGAAGCCATCCTCGCCGCCGTCGAGGGCTCGTCTGGGTTCGTGGCAGGCGACCTCGGGCATCAAGGATTTGATCTCCGGACCCGGGATGTAGGGCGGGTTGGAGATGACGAGGTCGAAGCGGCCGGCGATCGGTTTGGTCCAATCGCCGGCGACAAATCCGCACCGGCCGGCCAGACCATTTTGGGCGGCGTTCGCTTTGGCCAGGGCAGCGGCATCGGGGCTGATGTCGAGTCCGATGCCAAAAGCGAGCGGGAACTCTTTCAGCGACGCCAGCAGCAGGCAGCCGGTGCCGGTGCCGAGATCCAGGATTTTGCCGGGCGGCGGGCGTCCGGCGAACGCTGCCAGCGCCGCCTCGATCAAGGTTTCCGAATCCGGACGGGGGATCAGGGTGGCGGGGGAGACCGCAAACGCCATGCTCCAGAATTCGCGGTGTCCGACGATGAGGGCGAGCGGCTCGCGGGCGGTTCGACGGGCGAGCAGTGTTTCGAAGGCGCTGGGGTCGACGCTACGGCCGGGGTCGCGGATCAGATCATTCTGGGTGAGGCCGAGGGCGTGGGCGAGGAGAAGGCGAGCTTCCAGGCGGGGATTGTCGGCAATGCCGTTCAGGCGGACGGCGCCGTCGCGGAGGGCCTGCGCGATCGTCATTGATGTCAGCGTCGCGCCCGTTGGCTTATTCCTCGGCGGCCAGCCTGGCGGCCTGGTCTTCGGCGGTCAGGGCATCGATGAACTCGTCGAGATCGCCCTGCATCACGCGGTCGATCTTGTAGAGTGTGAGGTTGATGCGGTGGTCCGACACGCGGCCCTGGGGAAAGTTGTAGGTGCGGATGCGCTCGCTGCGGTCGCCGGTGCCGACCTGGGACTTGCGGTCGGCCGAACGGGTGGCCGCGAGGCTGGATCGCTGCTGCTCATACATGCGGGCGCGGAGGATCTTCATCGCCTTGGCGCGGTTCTTGTGCTGGCTGCGTTCTTCCTGCATCGCAACGATAATGCCGGTCGGGAGGTGGGTGATGCGGACCGCGCTTTCTGTCTTGTTGACGTGCTGGCCGCCGGCGCCCGAGGCTCGGTAGACGTCGATCTTCAGGTCGTCTTCGTTGATCTGGACATCGACTTCTTCCGCTTCCGGCAGCACCGCGACGGTGACGGTGGAGGTGTGGATGCGGCCCTGGCTTTCGGTGGCCGGCACGCGTTGGACGCGGTGGACGCCGGATTCGTATTTCAGCCGAGCGAAGACGTTGCGGCCGGTGATTTCGGCGGTGGCTTCCTTGATCCCGCCGAGACCGGTGTCGCCGTAGTCCAGGATCTCGAACCGCCAGCCTTTGGTTTCGGCGTATTTCTGATACATGGTGAACAGTTCGGCGGCGAATAGACCGGCTTCGTCGCCACCCGCGGCGGGGCGGATTTCCAGGATGCCGGAGCGGGCGTCAGCTTCGTCCCTGGGTAGTAAAGCGAGGCGGATTTCGTGTTCGAGGGCGGGGATCTGGTCTTTCAGTTGGTACAGTTCGGCTTCGGCGAGGTCTTTCATTTCGGGGTCGGCGAGGAGCGTTTCGGCCTCGGACTGAGCGCGTTCGGCGGCACGCAGGTCGCCGATGCGGGCGACGACCGGTTCGATATCGGACAGTTCCTTGGAGGCTTTGACGTAGGCCTCGCCGGTGATGCCTTCGGACAGCATGGCGCGGAGTTCCTCGGCGCGGGCGGCGATGCGGTCGAGTTTGAGGGCGAGACTCATCGCAGGTGGGACGGGATGCTGGCGAAGGGGACGGCTTCCTGGGTGCCGGTTGCGAGGTCCTTGACCTGGGCGACACCGTTGGTGATGTCGTCGTCGCCGAGGATGACGGCGGCGCGGGCGCCGGTTCGGTTGGCGCGCTCCATGCGGCGCTTGACGTTGCCGCGATAGGCCATTTCGGCGCGGATGCCGTTGGCGCGGAGGGATTGGAGGATTTCGATGGCGACGGCCTCGGCGGCTTCGCCGATCGGGACGACCGCGACTGTGGAGGGGGCGGCGGGGGCGGATTCCATCAGCATGGCGAGGCGTTCGATGCCGGCGGCCCAGCCGACCGCGGGAGTCATCGGGCCGCCCATCTCGGCGACGAGGCCGTCGTATCGGCCGCCGGCCATGACGGTGCCCTGGGCGCCGAGTTTGGCGGTGACGAATTCGAAGGCGGTGTGGCCGTAGTAGTCGAGGCCGCGGACGATGCGGGGGTTTTCGGTGAACGGGATGCGGAAGTGGATCAGGTGTTCCTGGACCTTTTGGTAGAAGGCGGCGGCGGCCTCGGTCAGGTAGGGCGCGATGGTGGGGGCGTTGGCGACGATGCGGCGGTCGGCCTCGTCCTTGCTGTCGAGGATGCGCATCGGGTTGCGGTCGAGGCGGTCGAGGCTGTCCTTGGACAGGGCGGATTTGTGGGCGGTGAAATAGGCGATGAGGGCCTCGCGGTAGGCATCGCGGCTTGGCTTGTCGCCGAGGGTGTTGAGTTCGAGGGTGGTGTCGTCCGCGACTTTGAGGGCTTTCAGGATGTCCCAGCCGCAGGCGATGATTTCCGCGTCGGCGAGCGGTTCGGCGGGGCCGATGAGTTCGGTGCCGATCTGGTGGAACTGGCGGTAGCGGCCTTTCTGCGGACGCTCATAGCGGAACATCGGGCCGGCGTAGAAGATTTTCTGGGGCAGCGACTGGGTGAGGCCGTTGGAGACGAGGGCTCGGCAGACGCCGGCGGTGCCTTCGGGGCGGAGGGTGATGGATTCGCCGCCGCGGTCGTCGAAGGTGTACATCTCTTTCGTCACGACGTCGGAGGTTTCGCCGAGGGTGCGGGCGAAGACGCGGGTGTCCTCGAAGATGGGGGTTTGCCACTCGTCGAAGCCGTAAGTGGCGGCGACGCGACGGGCGATTTCCGCGACGTGGTGGAAGCGGCGTTGTTCCTCGCCGATGAGGTCGTGGGTGCCGCGGGCGGGTTGCAGGTCGGTCAACGTGGGGTCCTTGGTGGGTACGCCCGGCTTTATATAGGGGAGGCGGGGTCGAAGGGAACTTGGGTTCGGTGGGGAGGTGCGCAGTTCGTGGTGCAGCCCTGGCGGGCGAGCGCCGATCGACGTGAAAATACAAGTATTGCACTGGGTTTTGCGAATGCCATAGGGTGTTGTGGCCTCCTAGGTCAGAAGCAATGACCAGCCAGCAGCAAATCGTCGGACACGGCAGCGTTGGGATTCAGAACGAGGGCGACAACGTCGTCATCTCGATCGGCGCGGCCTCGTTGACACTGGAACAGCGGCACCTTCGGAAGGACGTTCCGACCAGCGAGCGCGAATTGCTGATGGCCGACTTGCGCGGCACGGATCTGGTCGGCCGTGATGCCGATCTGGCCGCGTTGCGGGCCTGGCTCGACGCGCCGCGCCGGTTGCCCTCGGTGCGATGCCTGACCGGACGCGCCGGTTCCGGCAAGACGCGGCTGGGGATCGAACTGTGCGAGCGGGCCGCGGCCGACGGTTGGACCGCCGGCTTTGCCACAAATGCCGAGTTGCAGAGCTTCCACGACGCGAAAAGCCTGGACGCCTGGCTTTGGGGCAGGCGCACTTTGATCGTGGTTGATTACGCCGCAGCCTCCACCCGCATACTGCGCGCGTGGCTGGAGGCACTGGCTCGCCGCCGTCCGATTCCCGGAGAGCCGCCGTTGCGCTTGCTGCTGTAGGAGCGGCATGCGGAGCGGGATTTGGGCTGGTGGGCGGACCTGATCCGCTCCGGCGGCGTGTCCGGACGCGGCCCGGACGAGCTTGCCGACCCGGCCGAACCCATTCCGCTGCCTTCGCTCGGTGGGGCGGCGGATCGGCGGGCGCTGCTGCTTCAGGTGGTTCGGCTTGCCGCCGGGTTCCCTCCGGTCACGACGGCGCCGGCGTTGCCGCCGGACGGGGAAGATACCGACTTCGATCGCCGCCTGAATGACGTCACACTTGAAACCGAGCCGCTGTTTCTGATGATGGCCGGGATCGTCGGCGTTTCGACTGGTGTGCCGCAGGCGTTGACACTCAGCCGCACCGACCTCGCGATAAGGATCGCCGACAGTGAGCGGCACAGGCTCGGCCGCCTCTCGGTTGGCTGGGGCATCGACTCGGACGGCCAGACGACGATGCTGGCGCATCTGGTGGCCTGCATAATCTTGCAGAGCGGCTGCGACCGGGCGGCCACGATTGCGCTGTTCCGGCAGGAATGCGAGGCGATGGACTGGCGGCTTGGCAAGCCGGCGGACTGGATCGCCGGCAAGCTGGAAGAGGCGCTGCACCGGCTGGGCGGTGGGGTGGATGCGATCCGCCCGGATATTGTTGGGGAGGCGTTTCTGCTGCGTCAGTTGGTTTCAGACAGCAGGCCGG
>JBEKLE010000054.1:0-21353 GCA_050010355.1 Rhodopila sp.
GGCTTCCTCCCCACCCCACCTCGCGGTGACGCAGTTGCCTTGGGCTAACGGTTCCGGTCATCCGGCCCGTAGAGGACTTGCACCTCCAAGATCAGTGCCATGCCTGGCACACGGCGTGGATGGCCGGGCCAAGACCGGTGATGACACAATTCAAAGAGCCGGCGGTGACACGGTTGCAGGCGCCGGGGATGACACGGTCGAAGGCGCCGGCGGTGACACGGTCGAAAGCGCCGACGGTGACACGGTTGAAGGCGCCGGGGGTGACAGGGTGGAAGGCGTCGCGGGTGACAGGGTCGGATCATCACATCCGCACTCGTTTCATGTGATGGCCCAGATAGGCGGCGATGACTCCGGGATCGTCGACGACTGATCTTGGTGCGCCCTGGGCGATGACCTTGCCCTGGTGGAACACGACGGCGCGTTCGGCCAGGGAGAGGATCACCTCCATGATGTGTTCGACGATGACGATGGTGATGTTCAGCGCCTTGATGCGGCGGACGAGTTCGATGGCGAGGCGCACCTCGGCTGGGGTGAGGCCGGCGAGGGCTTCGTCCAGCAGCAGCAGGCGGGGTTCGGTTGCCAGGGCGCGGGCGATTTCCAGGCGCTTGCGGCCTGGGGTGCCGAGCGACCGGGCGGGTGAGGCGGCGAGGTGGGCGAGGCCGGTGAACATCAGGACTTCCTCGGCCTTATGCACGGCGGCGGTGCGGTGGGGATGGCGCAGGAAGGCGCCGACCATGACGTTTTCGAGGACGGACATGTCCTCGAAGGTGACCGGGACCTGGAAGGTGCGGGCCATGCCGAGACGGGCGTGCGCCTCGGGCGTGGCGTTGGTGACGTCCTGGCCGAGGAAGCGGATTTGGCCTGATGTGGGTTGGGCATCGCCGGCGAGGCAGTTGAAGAAGGTGCTCTTGCCGGCGCCGTTGGGGCCGATCAGGCCGACGATTTCTCCTTCGGCGACGTCGAGGTCGGCGCTGTCGACCGCTCGGAAGGCGCCGAACGCCTTGACGATGGCGCGGGCTTCAAGGAGCACGCTGTGCCCTCCGGGTGGTGATCGTGGCCCAGAACGCGGCGACGCCGCCGGGCTGGAAGCGGGCGACGAGCAGGATGATGGCGCCGTAGACGATGAAGGTGACGCCGGTGCCGCCGCCGCCGAACATGGCGTTGGTCGTTTCCTCCAGCGGGATCAGGATGACGGCGCCGACCAGCGGACCGAACAGGGTGCCGGCGCCGCCTAACGCGGCAATGATCAGCATTTTGACCGAGATCAGGATGCCGAGGGCGCTGTCGGGGTCGATGAAGCCGACCATGACGGCGTAGAGGGAGCCGGCGATCGAGGTGAAGGCGGCGGACAGCAGCAATGCGTAGAGTTTGTAGCGCAGGACCGGGACGCCGAGGCTGCTTGCGGCGCGGTCTCCGCCGCGGATGGCGGCGAGGTAGTATCCCATGCGGCTGCGCTGCATCAGCCAAGTGAGACCGAGCAGGACGATCAGGACGGCCAGGAAAAGGTAGTGGTAGGGGATCGGGCTGATGAATGACAGGTCCCAGACCGTGCGCGGAACCGGGGGTCCCATCAGGCCGACAGCGGCGCCGGTCAGGGTCCAGTTGGCGGCGAGGATGCGGAACAACTCGGCCGCTGCGATGGTTGCCATGGAGAAATAGTGGCCCCGCAGGCGGAACGTTGGGGTGCCGACGAGGGCGGCGATGGCCACGGAGACCACGACGCCGACCGGTGTGCCGGCGATCGGCGGCCAGCCGAGTTGGGTGTAGACGATCAGCGAGGCATAGGCACCGGCGCCGAAGTAGACCGCGTGTCCGACGGAGACCTGGCCGGCGTAGCCGCCTAGCAGGTTCCAGGCGGAGGCGGAGATGGCCGCCAGCAGCACCAGGGCGCCGACGCGTTGCAGGAAGACGTCCTGGGTCAGCAGGGGCCAGGCGGCGATGGCCAGGAAGCCGATGGCGACGAGGGGCCATTGTTTCATGCTCAGAACGCGACAATCAATCGAACTTGAAAATGAGTGCCCTCTGGTATCACTGGAATTTTCCTGTCAGCAACGGGGCAAGAGGGCATTCATTTTCAAACTCTCAGTTGGTTCCGAGCAGGCCCTGCGGGCGGACCCAGAGGACGCCGAGGAAGAGGGCGTAGACGACGACGTCCTGATAGACGGCGCCGATGAGGTAGGCTGAGAGGGCCTCGATGACGCCGATGGCGAGGCCGGCGATGAGGGCGCCGGGGACGCTGCCGAAGCCGCCAAGGCAGACGACGACGAAGGCGATGAGGGAGAGGGATTCGCCGACGGTGGGGGAGATGTAGAAGAACAGGGCGATCAGGGCGCCGGCTACGCCGGTGGAGGCGGCGCCGATGCCCCAGGCGATGGCCTGCATGCGGTCGGGACGGATGCCCATGAGCATGGCGGCGTTGCGGTCCTCGGCGACGGCGAGCAGGCGGCTGCCGAGGGCGGTGCGGGTCAGGACGAGGTGCATGCTGAGGGTGATGATCAGGGCGAGGATGCCGGCGAGGAGTCGGGATGCCTCGATGCGCAGGCCGCCGATGTCGAAGGTGCCGCCGACGAGGTTGTCGGGCAGTGAGACGAAGTTGGCGGTGAAGGCCCAGAACGCGGCGTAGCGGAGGACGAGGGCCAGGCCAAAGGTGCCGAGGATCTGCGCGAGCATCGGGCCTTTGGCGACGTGGCGGACGAGGCCGAGGTAGACGATAACGCCTAGTATGAAGAGAAGGGCCGCGGCGCCTGGGATGAAGAAGACGGGGCCGAGGTGGAGCAGCGTGAAGGCGAAGAAGGCGGCGTACATGGCGAGCATGACAAAGTCGCCGTGGGCGAAGTTGACGACGTTCATCATGCCCCAGATCAGCGTGAGGCCGGAGGAGAATAGCGCGTAGACGGAGCCCATCAGAAGGCCGCTGACCACCACCTGCAGCAGGATCACTCGGTTGCGCTCCTTGGTCTGTCCTTGGCGATCCTGACGGATCGATTGGGGGGCGACAAGTCTTGGTTGCGGGTGAGGCACGGTGCGGACCGGTTGGCGGGCTGCCGGGGTCATCGTCATGCCGCGTCAGGCGTGGATCCCGAACTGCGTCGGGATGACGGTGGCTTCGGCGCCGGGGACCGGACGGGGCCTTTAGCCGGGGTCCCGACGGTGTTTCGTCACGGGATTCGGACGGTGGCTCTCGGCCGGCGGTCCGGACGGTGTTTCACGCTTCGGCAGGTGGTGCTGGGGGGGCGGCTGACGGCTTACTCGATGATTTCGCAGCCGAGACGGGCGAGCGCGGCATCGACCCAGGAGCGGTCGCTGGTGCCGGCTTTGATCGCGGCCATCTGCTTTTCCTCGGCGTCGTGCTTGGCCCTTGCGGCCCGGTATATCGTCTCGGCCTCCCGGCGGGGGACACAGAGCAGGCCGTCGTCGTCGCCGATGATCAGGTCGCCTGGGGAGATCACCATGCCGTCGATGGCGACGGGGACGTTGATCTCGCCGGGGCCGTCCTTGTAGGGGCCGCGATGGGTGACGCCGGCGGCGAAGACGGGGAAACGGCCGGCTTGGATGGCTGCGAGGTCGCGGATGGCGCCGTTGATGACCACCCCGCCGATGCCGCGCTGGATGGCGTGGGCGATCATCAGTTCGCTGATCAGAGCGTTGGTGAGGTCGCCGCCGCCGTCGCATACATGATGTCGCCGGGGGCCGCGAGGGCGAGCGACTTGTGCAACATGAGATTGTCGCCGGGCCGGGTCTTTACGGTAAAGGCCGGGCCGGCCAGAACGCCGCCGCCGTGCATCGGCCGCAACCGAGCGCCGCCGGCTGTCATGCGCGACATGCTGTCGGAGATGTTGGCGACGGGGATCGAGCGGAAGCGGTCGATCAGAGCCGGGTCGACGCGGGCCGGCATGGGGTGGATGCGGAAACCGATGGTCATGATGCCTCCTTGCACTGCGTGATGCTGTAGAGTGCGGCGAAGCCGGAACGGAGTAGCACCCTGAAACGTTCGGCCGGCAGGGGCGGCACCGCGTCCGCCTCCATCAGCAACACATAGTCGAAGCCGCAGACATCGGCGATGGCGGCCTCGGTTCGGGATGGCATGTGATCTACCCGGGCGGCGAGGGCTTTGTATGGTTCGCGGGTTTCGATCGGTTGCTGGGAGGGGTTGTCGAACTCGAAGGGCCAGTAGGCGCGGTGTTCGATGAGGGCGAGCGCCCCGAGATGGTCATCGGTGCGCAGGCCGTCGGACAGCAGGCGCCAGCGTGGGTTGGTTTGCCAGTAGGCGGGGGCCTCTTTGAGGGATGCCGTGGCGACGTAGACGACCTGGCCGGGTTGTACGGGCAGGAGGACTTGGCGCAGATCGGCGAGGTCGGCGGCGTGGGCGGCCCAGGCTGTTGTCAGCAGGGCCATGCGGGCGGCGAACAGGAGGATGATCGTCGTGAGGGCGGCTGTTTGGAGCCTGGCGGGCCAGTGGGTCGGAACGAAGCCGGCGAAGAGCATGAAGCCCAGCATGACGGCGAAGCGGGTGTCGAGGCCGAAGGTGCCTTTCCAGGCGTAGGGGGCGGCGAGGAACGCGATCAGCAGCAGCAGGATGGTGCATGCGGCGGGGCCCGGCACCCTGCCCCGTCGCAGCAGCACACAGATGGCGGGCAGCGCGATCGCGACGGCGGCGGTGAGGGCGTCGAGCGGACCGGCGTAATTGGCGAAGGTGGTTACGAGTTGCAGGAGCTTTTTGCCGGGCGGGAGGTATCCGGCGTTGCCGCCGAGTTGGTGCAGGGCGGAGACCGCGTAGAGGGCGATGGGAGCGGCGAAGATCAGCAGGAGGATGGCGCCTCGGTGGGCCGCTTCACGCCATTGGTTCCGGAGTAGGTTCAGTTCGGCGCCGCCGATAAGGAGGGCGAAGAAGATCAGGCCCATCAGGTGGCAGGCGAAGAGGGCGAGCGCTCCGATTGCGGCGAGGATGATGGTTCGGCCTGGATGTTTGTTGCGCCAGCGGAGCCAGGCGGCGGCGAGCAGGAGGGCGAGACCGAGCGAGATCTCGAAGTTGAGGAAGCCGCTGAGCAGGGTGTGGTTGTAGGCGATCAGGCCGACGGCGAAGGGCCACCACCGGCCGCCGAGTGCGATGTTGTAGGCGACGGTGCCGGTGACCGGGAGCAGCAGCGCGGTGGCGATCAGCAGGCGGCCGACGGTATGGACGGGCAGGATGTAGATCAGGGGTGGGGCGATAAGATCGAGGCCCAGGTTGGGGATGATCGACCAGTGGGGGGCGTAGAAGCGGGCGAGGATCGGGTCGTTTGGCAGCGATGCGAGGACGAAGGCTCGGGCGAGGTGGTTCGGGTAGTCGAGGAGCGGGGGAAGGTCGACGACCAGAAGGGGGATGAGGAGGAGCAGGCAGAGGGCGGTCAGGGTGAGCCACCAGGTCCGATCGGCCATCGCGGTACGGGTCGGGGCCGGTCTTGCAAGAGCGGCAGTGAGTGGCGTCATGCGGTGGTCTGGTTCGCGCACGCTGGGTTGGACATGAGGGGGGATGATTACCGGCTTTTGGGGGAGACCGATACGGTGGAGTGCTTTATGTTGCCGGGGCGGTCTGAATGACGCGTACCGTTCCATTGCGGACCGCGATTTAGGCCGTAACCACGGTGCCTGAAGAGCGTGTTAATCAGTCCCAGTCCCAGGTACTCTTGGGCCGCAGGTAGGTTTAGCATCATGCGGCAATGGCCAGGCAGAGGGCGCGCGCGAAATCTCTCATCCTCAAATGGTTTGACGACATCGGCAGCGGCGGACCGGCCGAAATGCGCGGCAAGCTTTCCGCAGGAATAGATCGCTTCCTCGACGAGATCGTTCGGCGCGACTCGTGGTCGGAATGCCAAACTATCCTTTTTGGGCGATCGCTCGACGCCGAGCTTCCAGGCGTCCGGCAACGATTGGCGCGCGATCCCATGCTTAGAAGGTCTGGCGGTGAGTACTGTCGTCCCCGGCTGGGGCTTCGGCTGGAGAACAATCTTCCGAGATGACTACGTCTATCAGGTGCTTTCGGACCTGGCGCATTATGCCCGTCAATACGTCCATCGGTCGCACGTGGCAAGAGTCCTGATCGAGTCCTGATAGAGTCCTGATGATCGCTTGGGAGCGGGACGGCGTCATTCTGCATCCGTTCGGATTTGAATCGGTCAGGTTGAGGACAGCGTGACCAAATGGGCCCGAATCGAGGACGCGCCTCGCAGCAGGTCTCGCTGGTCGCGCCGAAACACTCTCGACCCAGCGCTCCATGAGGCCGTGTTCCACTTTCTTCGCGGCCATTCGCTCAACTCCGCTGGATTCGCGATCGAGGCGCTGGCCGCCTTCGACTGCGTGCTGCAGTCACTTCAGACGATCGATTGGAGCGGCGCGGTGGGCGATCCGCGGCGTAACCGCGCCGACCTTGTCGCGACGCTGAGGCTAAAGCCAGAAGAGGGATCCCTCGCCGAGCATGTCTACTTCCTGAGGAATCAGTACGCCGCACATGCCGGGGGCTGGCGTTGGTGGGACGCGGGCGAGCATGTCGATGACGAATTCATGGAGCGGACGAGTAACCTGACGGTACGCGTCCTGCGACGTGCCGCAGATGTGGAGCCGGCGGTGCGCCGTATCGACCCTGAACCCGACTGCTGGAGCCAATGGTTGATGGAGAGCTTTCCACAAGTTTTTCGCGCGATCTGGTTTCCGGTCGGCAGATGAGAACCCGACGCATCTCGACCAAAGTGCACACCGACGTATTCGTCCGTCGAACAGATCCCGCTGGCCATCCCCGTAAAGCCTGAACAAATGGCCGGTGTGAGTTTCAGGTTACGGCCGGAAATGTCCGAAATGCTTGCCTTAGGCCGCCGATGGCGAACGAACCGGAGCTTACAGGAAGCGTATAGTCGGGAGCGATCGCATTGGAGGCTTCTGCCGTTTTCGCATATGGCCGGAAGGGGCGCGCCTTCCACCCTTGGCACACATTCAAACCGACCTGCTTTCATCCGGCGCGGCTTGATCGCCCTGTGCCGTCCGCCTAGGGTCCGGCCGCCGGTTGGCCGGCCACCAGTCAGAAAAAGCGCATGGACCGATTGGGCACGCCGTCCAGCCGAAGCCTTGCGCGCAGATTAGGAACGCCCATGCGCCTCTCCCGCCGCCTCGCCCTGTCCGGCGTCACCGTCGCCGCTGCCTTGGGCCGCCGCGCCCATGCCGCGACGCCGACCGTCCGGATTGGCGTGCTGACCGATTTGTCGGGGCAATATCGCGACAACTCGGGCCCGACGACGGTGCTGGCGGCGAAGCAGGCGGTGGAGGACTTCAACCCCTCGGCGTTCGGGTTCGCGGTTGAGGTTATCGCGGCCGACCATCAGCAGAAGCCGGATGTCGGGGCGGGCATCGCCCGGCAATGGTTCGACCGGGACGGCGTGGATATGGTCGCTGACGTCAACAACACGGCAATCGCGCTGGCGGTGGGGCGGGTGGCGAGCGAGAAGAACAAGGCCGTGCTGATGACCGGCGCGGCGTCGGTCGATCTGACCGGCAAGTATTGCAACCCGAACACCGTGCATTACGCGCCGGATACGTGGTTCGGCCCGCACATGACCGGCAGCGCGGTGCTGAAGGACGGCGGCAAGGACTGGTATCTGATCATTGCGGACTACACGTTCGGCCACTCGCTGGAGGACCAGGTTACCAAGCTGATCACGGCAAGCGGGGGGCGCGTTCTTGGTTCTTCGGCGTATCCGTTTCCGGGGACTACGGATTATTCTTCCTACTTGCTTGCGGCGCAGGCCAGCGGGGCGAAGGTGATCGGGCTGTGCAATGTCGGCGGCGACATGGAGAACTGCGTCAAGCAGGCGGCGGAGTTCAATCTGCCGGACCAGGGCATTCGCATGGCGGCGCTGCTGGGGTTCATCACCGAGGCCAAGTCGATGGGGCTGGAAACGGCGCAGGGACTGCTGTTGCCGGGGATTTTCTACTGGGATATGAACGACCGGACCCGGGCCTTTACCAAGCGGCTTCTGCCGAAGACTCCCGACAACTACCCGAGCGACTTGCATGCGGCGTGCTACTCGGCGACGACGCATTATCTGAAGGCGGTGGCGGCCCTGGGGGTGGAGAAGGCGAAGACGTCGGGGCTGGACGCGATCAACTGGATGAAGGCGAACCCGAGTGATGATGATTGTTTCGGGAAAGCGTCGATCCGGGCGGACGGGCGGTTTTTGACGACGGGATATTTGTTCCAGGTGAAAAAGCCGTCACAGAGCAAGAGCCCGTGGGATGTGTTCAACGTGCTGTCCTCGACGCCGGCGGATCAGGCGTTCCGCCCGATGGCGGAGGGTGGGTGTGGTTTTATCCGGGGGTGAGGCGGTTGGTGCGGATCGGGTTCAGACGGCGGCTGGGTGACCGATACGGCGGGGTGTTTTAGATTGTGGCGCAGTTTGAGTGACGCATCGCGATCAAACCTGTCCTTTGCGACCACGGCTCGACGGGCCGAGATTGGCCAAAAGCAGAAAGGCAGATTTTGCGCCCGCAGCGGGATTGCAAACTTTTGCCGGCGCAAGTTAGAAATGTCGCCCGCGCTCAAAGAGATGACACCCCCGACGACAGACAGAGATGTGCGAAACGGCATTTCAGCCAAACGCTCGGGTGAGGGCGAGGGGGTCAAGAGCCAACGCCGCTCCCGACGCAGATCGGGCCGTCATTCGGCGAGTGGCGTTACGCCCATGGATCGTGGGAATGCGAAGTCGGCCCGTCAGACTGGCGGCCGGCGCAGGAGGTAATGTCGGTCGGGCCTAGCGCGTACTGACCAGAGCTTGAGGTGTCGGGCCTGATCGAACCCCACCTCAGCCGATCAAGGCTGAAGTAGGTCGGTGATCCGCGCAGGCTTAGCTGGCGGTTGCGGTCAGAGCAGTCCGGTGACGCCGCGCCATCGCACCGGTGCCGAGCAGGCCGACGCCGAGCAGCGCCATCGAGGCGGGCTCGGGCACCTGCACCGCGTTCAGGCTGAACCGGGTGACGTTGCCATAGTCCCCCTGATTATATCCATCGGCTTGGGTGTAACTACCGAAGGAGTAAGCCCGATCAAAACCTGTGGCATCGCCAGCCTCCAAATCCATCCCGCCTAAGCTGCCAGACACCAGTTTAATATCGACAAGCAGGTTTCCAAGGCTTGGATTATAGTCGAAAGACCCAGTGAATGTGATCAGACTGCCGACCGTCGCAGAGCCAGAGAATGTTTCCGTGGCATACACCACTGCGTTGCTCCCAACATTGCTGGCGAACGTTGAGCTAAGGGCGCCGAGTGCTGTGTTGGTCGTTGATAAGCTCATTTGCCATGTGCTCGTCCCATGCCAGGAATTACTGTCGGCAAAGAAGCTTACCGACGAAATGTTTGTAGCTCCACTAAAAATACTTGAACTATAAAGCTGCTGATACCGGTCTGTGCAAGCAAAAGTGCAATCTCCATTGCTATTAACGCCGACTGTAATTGGTGTCGCCGAGGCCGGCGCCGCGTAGGCCGCAATGGCGGTGCCGAGTGCGAGGATGCTCAGGGTCGTTAGAAGCTGCTTTTTCATACTGTCGGTTCCTAAGAGATCGGGGCTTCGATCCTTGTATTGATGAGTAATCCAAGAAACGTGCCAGACATACTGGCGTATTATCTCCGACAAAAGAGCGAGCTCTGGAGCCAAATATTGCCACATTCAAATGCATTCTTGAAATGCAATCACGCAGAACTGTAAATATTTCCGATCGGACTACGTCAGGCGCATATTTACTTCTTGTTAAGGATTGCCTGCGCCGTCGTCGTTGGCCGCGCGGATGCCTACGCCCGACCGGATGGCGCGCCTGTCGGGACGACGGCGGGACTCGAACTCAAGCAACCTACGAAGGAGCCAAATATCCGAGCCGGAGGGCTTGGAGCAATTGAAACGCCTGCTGTCCCGGCTCTCTGCTGAAGTCAGGCGCCAGTTCGGTTAATCCCCACGACTGACGTGGTGACCGCGCCTGCCGCCTCGATCTGCCGGAACGCAGCATCCTCCGTTCGAGCCGACATGCCGCCGCATGCATCCACCGGGACGAGAACGCGGTAGCCTCCTTCGATAGCGGCCCGTGCGGCGTGCAGCACAACAACCTCGGTCGCGAAGCCGCACAAGACCATAATCTTTCGCCCCGCCGCTGCGAGCGCGTCTCTTGTTGCTTCGTCCAGGAACGGGCTCGCGCACATGCGGGGCAGCATGGCGGTCATGTCAGCCTCTCGCCCCAGTTCCGGCAGCAGCTCAGGGCACGACGCTGAAACGGAGCGGCAGGCCCGCAGCTTGCCGGCCTGCGCCAGAACGCCTGCGGAGCGGGCGAGCGCGTCGGGCGGGTTGGTTCGGCTGCGCGCGACGATGGACGGCTGCAAGTCGGCAAACAGGACTTGCATCCGCTGGATCAAGCAGGGGCTTCAGATCAATGGGCATGGACGGCCTCTCGGGCGGCGAACCATTGCCGGCGGTAGGCGGCCAGCCGGCTGGCCGCGGAGTGAGGGCCGGCGGCGAGCCCGACATACCCGTCTGGGCGCACGAGGTACACCCCGGATCGGCCGAGTGTGGTTTCGTAGCGCGTCCGGTCGGCTGTCGCGATTCCTGGGGAAAGCTCCCGGACGACACATTCAGCGCCGTAGCCGGAGGCGGCGTCGCGCAGGGCCGGATCAAACCTATCGGCGTCGGTGCCGTGGGCCACGAGCAGCACCAAACGTGAGGGGTCCAGCAGTTCTTGCAGTCCGGCATCCGACCAGCCGGCTGCGATGCGGTGCCGCACGGGCAGGTCGGGCACGCGGTCGCCGGCATGCAGTCTGCCGGCATGCGCATGGTTCTCCGACAGCGGACTGTCGCGATAGCCGAGCGCCAACTGGCTCATGCGTGCCGTGCCGTTTTCCTGCACCAGCGAACTGCCGCCGATATACGGACCGAGCTGATTGAAGACGGTGCGAAGAAGGTGGCTCTCGGCGCCGATCAACCCGGTCAGTTTCTCAGTCTGGAAGAGCACGTCGCGCATGACCGGCAGGCGGTCCTGCTCGTAGGTGTCGAGCAGCGCGGCTGGCGCGCCCCCCTGGATGACGAGCGCCAGCTTCCAGCCCAGGTTGATCATGTCCTGGATGCCGGTGTTCATGCCCTGCCCGCCGGCCGGGCTGTGAATGTGCGCGGCATCGCCGCCGAGCAGGATGCGGCCGATTTTCAGCCGCGGCACCATACGGCTGTTGATCCGGAACCATGAGCTCCAGCCCATATCATGCAAGCGGGCGGGGATGTGCGAGCGCTGGTCGTAGATGCGCTGCAGTTCGTCCAGCGACGGCTCGGTGCCCTTCTCCGGCTTGCTGAATGGATTGCTGGCGATCAGCCGGTAATGCCCGCGACCCATCGGGAACAGGCCCATGAAGCCGTGCTCTGAAGAGAAGATGTGGATGTCGTCTTCCGGAAGCTCGCCGGCGAGATGAAGATCGCCAAGCACATAGTCCTCATCGAGCGTTTTCCCTTCGAACTGCAGGTCCAGTGTGGTGCGCGCCACGCTGTGCGCCCCTTCTGCGCTGATCAGCCACGGCGCCTTCGTCTCCTCGAGCCTGCCGTCGGGGTGGCGCAGGATCGCCGTAACGGGCGAGGCGTCGTGCGACAGCACGTCCTGCGCGATGCCGATCAGCTCAACACCGCGCTCGATCTCGACACCCTGTCTGCCGATTGCCTCGCGCAGGATGCGTTCGGTCTCGGCTTGAGATAAGATCAGGACATAGTTGTAGCGGCTTTCCACGTGGCTGAAATCCAGGCGGAAGACGCGCTTGCCTCCGCCGTAGATGCTGCCGCCGTGGGCAGGATTGCCCAGCCGCACCATCTCGTCGGCGAGGCCGCGCTGGTGCAGCAGTTCCAACGTTCGGGCCTGCACGCCAAGGCTGCGCGACGTGGTGGACGCCCTGGGCGCCTTCTCGATCAGCCGCACGGCGACGCCGAGCCGCGATAGCTCCAGCGCTGCGGTGAGGCCGGTCGGGCCGGCGCCCACGATCAGAACGGGGTCGGTCATTTTGCGCTCCTTTCGTGATAACGGCTGGTGAGCCAGTTTGCCCGACGGCGGGTGGACAGCGAACTTGTGAGGAGCCTGACAAGTTCGCTGATGAGATCTCCACCTCAAGCCAACGTGATTCTGCCGGCGGTTGAGGTGCTTTCGCCCTGCGCGCGGGGTGAAAAGGGGAGAACAACGCGTTTTCGTGCTGCTCGGCATCGACGCCCTGACGCCGCGGCGTTGGCACACGGACCCGCAGCCGGCTGGTCTTGACGCACAGAAATGGTAAGTTGGGGGTAACGCCTATCGACCGTGACAGTGAGGTTTGAATGCCCCAGCCGCTCCGGCCGTCCGCGGCTTCCGTTTTTGGATCGCTGGTGGTGATCGCCGTTGTCATCGGCGCCGCTGCCACTGCCTTCGCCTACACGGCGGGATGGTTCTCGCCCCAGCGGCTCACGCCGGACAAGATGGTGGATGCTTTCACGCCACCCACTGGCGAGCCGCTGGGCCATCGGAAGAACCACGCCAAGGGCATCTGTTTCACCGGCGTCTTCGAAGCGAACGGGGCGGGGTCGGCGCTTTCGCGGGCTCAGGTTTTCCTCCGCGGCCAGTATCCGGCTCTCGGGCGCTTCAACCTCGGCACCGCTGATCCGAACGCGCCGGATGCGACGGTCCGGGTGCGAGGGCTGGGACTCCAGATCTCGACTCCGGACGGGGCGGAGTGGCGCAGCGGCATGGTCGACCTCCCATTCTTTCCGGTGGCGACGCCGGAGGCTTTTTACGATCTGCTGCTTGCCTCTGCGAGCAAGGACCCGGACGCGATGAAGACATTCGCCGGCGCGCACCCCGAGATCGCGGCATTCGGCGCTTGGGCCGGTAGCGCTCCGTGGACCGGCAGTTACGCGGAGGAGCGGTTCAATGGCCTCAACAGCTTCATCTTCGTCGACAATTCCGGCGCGGAGCATGCGGTGCGGTGGTCGCTTTTGCCGGCGGCACAAGTGGTCCCGGTCTCGCCTGATGATCTTGCGAAGCGAGGCCCCGACTTTTTGGAGCAGGAGATCACCGAACGGGTCCGCGGCGGCCCGCAGCACTGGACGATGGTGGTGAGCGTTGCCAATCCGGACGATCCCACGGCAGACCCGAGCAAGGCATGGCCGGACGATCGTCGCACCTTCGAGGTTGGCACGCTGACTGTGCAGCAGATTGAATCCGAACGGGACGGTCCGTGCCGCGACATCAACTTCGATCCGACCGTCCTGCCGGCCGGCATACGGACATCGGACGACCCGTTCCCGGCCGCGCGGTCGTCCGCCTATGCGAAGTCGTATGACCGTCGCACGGCGGAGGCTGCGGACTATCCCCGAACGGAGGCCAAGCCATGAACCGGATACGCCGACACTTCACCGTGCTGCAGCGCATCCTGCACTGGCTCATGGCAGTCTGCATCCTGGCCATGTTGTTCATCGGCGTCGGCATGGTGTCCACTGTAATGCCGAAATATCTGACGCTCGTTTCGATCCATAAACCACTTGGCATTGCCATTCTGGTGCTGGCGCTGATCCGCCTGGCGGTGCGACTGGCCTACGGGGCGCCGTCGCTGCCGGTCGATCTGCCTGGGCCGATGAAGCTTGCGGCTCACCTATCGCATTACGCGTTCTATGTTCTGATGATCGGCATGCCGCTGATCGGCTGGGCGATGCTGTCGGCGGCGGCCTACCCGGTCGTGCTGTTCGGGGGCGTGCACCTGCCGGCGATCCTGCCGCAGAGCGACAGCCTGCACACGATGCTCTGGGGTGCGCATCTTTTTCTCGCTTTCGTGTTCTTTGCGCTGATTCTGTTGCATGTCGCAGCGGCGCTGTTTCATGCGCTTGTTCGGCGCGACGGCGTGTTCGAGGCGATGGCGTCTGTTTCGACGCAAAACGAGATTGCGCCCGCCGAGTGAAGGGGGCACTTCGGGGGCAGGACACTGGTGTCCCGTTTCCGAAGAATCGCACCTATCGCTACCGGAAACGGGACACTAGCTCTTTGTTTTCAGTGGCCTGCTGATCTCCTGGGTTCACGGCAAGAGCCGCGAACTTTGGAGGCAGGACACTACGTTTTGACGAAATCGACGAAGGCGCGGAGTGGTGCGGGCAGGTGGCGGCGGCCCGGATAGTAGAGGAAGGGTCCGGAAAAGTTCTGCCACCATGGCTCCAGTACGGGCTCCAGCGCTCCACTGGCGAGATGCGGGCGCAGCCACTCCTCGAACAGATGGATGATGCCGAGCCCGGCGACGGATGCGCTGACCGCGAGGTCCACGGCGGCGCCGAGCCGCACTATCAGCGGTCCGGCGGGGTCGACGCGCACCACTTCGCCGTCGCGCTCGAACTCCCAGGTCGGCGACGTGCCATTGGCGAACTGGCCGCGGAGGCAGGCGTGGGTGAGCAGGTCGCGCGGGTGCTCCGGCCGGCCGCGCGCATCGAGGTAGGCGGGTGAGGCGGCCGTAGCGAAGCGCTGGATGCGCGGGCCAATCGGGACCGCGATCATGTGCTGCTCGAGCCGCTCGTCGTAGCGGATCCCGGCGTCGCAGCCGGCCGCGATTACGTCGACGAAGCCGTCCTCGACGATGACTTCCAGCCGGATGTCCGGATAGGCCTTTAGAAAGGGCGCGACGATCGATGGCAGCACCAGACGTGCGACTGTTGCCGGCACGTTGAGCCTGAGCGTGCCGGCTGGCCGGTCGCGGAAGGCGTTCACGGCTTCGATTGCTGCCTCAACTTCGCCGAGCGCCGGGGTCAGCCGCTCCAGCAGGCGGGTGCCGGCCTCGGTCGGGGCGATGCTGCGCGTGGTGCGGTTCAGCAGCCGCACACCGAGCTTCGCCTCCAGCCGGCGCACCGCCTCGCTCAGGCTGGAGGCGGAGACGCCGCCTGATCGTGCGGCATCGCGGAATCCACCGGCTTGTGCGACCGTCACGAAGGCGGCGAGGTCGTTCAGGTCCGCTGCCATTGTCCATATTCCCGCACAGCCCTGTTCCGATTGCGCAGGATTATCGTGCGGATGTGCCGTGTCCATATCCCGGCTGGTTCAACTTCGGAGATTTCCATGACAGACATCAGAGCCGCCGGCGCATTCCGGCTCGGCAACCGCACGGTAAACCGCATGGGGTATGGCGCAATGCAGTTGGCTGGGCCCGGGGTGTTCGGGCCGCCCAGGGATCGTGACGCGGCACTTGCGGTCCTGCGGGAGGCGGTCGCGAGCGGAGTCGATCATATCGATACCAGCGACTTCTATGGTCCGCACATCACCAATGCACTGATTCGCGAGGCGCTGCACCCGTTTCCGGACGACCTGGTGATCGTGACCAAGGTCGGTGCGGTTCGCGGCGGGGATGGTTCGTGGAACCCGGCGATGGGGTCGGCCGACCTGGTTCGCGCCGTCCATGACAACCTGCGGAATCTCGGCGTCGATGTGCTGGACGTCGTCAACCTGCGGATCACGGGGGAGGTTCACGGACCGAGTGAAGGATCGATCGAAGAGCCGTTCAGCGCGCTCGTGGAGCTGCAGAGACGAGGTCTGATCCGCCATCTGGGCGTCAGTAACGTCACATCTGCTCAAGTCACGCAGGCGCGCGGGATCGCCCAGATCGTTTGTGTGCAGAACCTTTACAACCTTGCGCATCGGGCTGACGACGCGCTGATCGATGCGCTCGCGGACATGGGCATTGCTTACGTGCCGTTCTTCCCGCTCGGCGGCTTCACGCCGCTGCAGTCTTCGACCCTGTCGGATGTGGCCGCACAGGTCGGCGCGACGCCGATGCAGGTGGCGCTCGCGTGGCTGCTGCGCCGTGCCCCGAATCTACTGCTGATCCCGGGCACATCGTCGGTCACGCATTTGCGGGAGAATCTGGCAGCGGCGGCGCTGATACTTCCCGGGGATCTGCTTTCGAAACTCGATGCGATGGGCAAGGCGTGAGGCGGCTTGGGAGGGTCTGGCGGCGATGATTTTTGCCAGCCGGGCTTGCGGCCGCCAGGCGTTATGTCCGGATCTGACGTCCGACATAGAGCGTGCTGACTGGAGACAGTCACACGCTCTGTCTCGTTGTTTGAGCGAGCCACTTTATCACCCTGACTGTTCCAGTCAGGTGATGCTGCTCTAGCGGGCAAACTTACGGTACGGGACACTCGCGCTTTATCTTCGGCGGCCTGCCAGCCTCCTGCGCCCGCCGCGCCAATGCAACGAATATCGGACGTGGGATACTAACAAGACTTACGAGACGGGTTCCAGGAGCGGCAGTTTGGTATGAATCCGTAGCTCGCCAGGATCTGCTGTCCCTGCGGAGACAAGATATATTGCGCGAACTGCTGGGCATCGGACGATGCGCCGTTCAATACCGTCGACCCGAACGGTGCCGGGACTGACAGATCCGGTGGCAAAAAGACGATCTGCAGCGTGGTATCAAGGGCGGTTGCCTGGACCGCACTCGTTGCGTATGAAATGAAGATGTCAACAGTTTGCGTGGTGTCGAGGAAGTAAACGAGGCTGTTGGCTCCGGCCGGGACCGCGGGGGCGTTCGGATTCGCCACCAATTCGTCCCGCTTGGCCTCCAGCGTCGCCGCGGCCCCTGGCACGATTGCGTCGGCCTTCTGGAAGATTTGCTGGGTATAGTCACCGAGAGGATCGGCAACTGGGGTGGAGGTTCCGATCCTTGTGGACGCCTCCAGAAGCACACTCAGAAGATTGGATTGGTTCACTGTCTGGCCGAAGCCAGAACGGACGACAGCAACGATCTGGTTGCGTGCGAAGATCTGCACCGGGCCGGCCAAACCTTCCTGTGTCAAGGTTTGCGGGTTGGCCGTATCGGCGCTCGCGAATACATCTGGGCGCAGTCCGGCCTCGATCTCCTGTAGCAGCGTGCCCGACGGGCTGTAGGTCTGTGTCACCTTGACGCCGGTCGACGCGGTGAAGGCGTCGGCCACTTGAGGGAATGCCAAACTCAGGCTGCCGGCGCCCACTAGGTCCACCGATTGCGCATGCGCGGGGAAGGCGATGGCGAGCGTAGCAGGCAACAGGACAAGCCGCGCAAGCACGGCTCGTGTAGGTTGGGACCGCATGGCGGCGCCTCCTTAGGGTTTCAGGCGATATGTTCGCACAGGAACAACGCCATCCCGATTCACGTTTCCGCTGTCTCAAGTTTTCGAATGACGACCGCTCGACCAGTTGCAACGGCGTCCGAATCAAGAAACATGCAACCGCCAGTTCTTGATCCCATGTCGGAACGGTCAGAACTATATTTTGGAAACGTTAGTACTTCGGTGTCAAAGACCGCCGTCGACTACCGCGGGCGTTGCGCCGAAGGCGGCAGTCGGCGGGGTGGGCCGGGAACTTCATGGTGCGAGCACCATCGTCGAGAGCGACCAACGTCAATCCTTCTTATCCGAGGTTCGTCTGTACCATCCGATTGCATACGTCGGCATTGGGATGTCGTGCGCGGCAGAACCCGCCCTCGACGTCGATAGTCACCGTGGCCGCGGAAACGTTTCCAGGTGCGCCGCGGACCACGAGCAAGCCGACGAGGCGGTCGAGCAGACGATAGCGGGCGGGCGTTTCCGGGATCGGCGGACATTTCGGAGGCGGCGGTGCTCCAAGGTGAAAAAGAATGCTAACTTGCCGGACCGGCCTGCTCGGGATTTCTGCGTTGTTCTTTCAGTGGCTGCCTTCAGCCGAGACCAGCCGGCGACCTGGCGCCGGCGCGATGGCCGGCGTCATCAGGTGGGTGAGCAGCGGCACGCTCGCCTGCCGTTGAGGGGAATGATGCGGATGGTGCTTCCGGCCGAATTCTCGCTGATCGCCCGCCACTTCCGCCCGCTGGCCGGGCCGGGGGCGCTGGATCTGCGCGACGATGCTGCCCTGCTGACGCCGCCGCCGGGGCGGGAACTGGTGCTGACCGTGGACGCCATGGTGGCGGGCGTCCATTTCCTGCCGGATGATCCGCCGGACCTTGTCGGGCGCAAGCTGCTGCGGGTCAATCTGTCCGACCTCGCGGCCAAGGGGGCCGTGCCGCTTGGTTACCTGATGACCGTGTCCGCACCCAAGACAACACCGGAGGCATGGTTCGCGGGGTTCGCGGCTGGGCTGGCGCTGGATCAGGCGGCGTATGGGGTGACGCTGCTGGGGGGGGATACGACGTCAACGCCGGGGCCGGTTTCGCTGTCGCTGACGCTCATCGGGCATGTCGCGCCGGGCGCGGCGGTGCATCGCTTCGGGGCTCGGGCCGGGGATGAGATCTGGGTAACGGGCACGATTGGGGACGGCGCCCTGGGGCTGGCGGTGGCGCTGGGGCGGCTGGTCGATCCGAGCGGGTTCCTGCTGGACCGCTACCGCCTGCCGCAGCCTCGGGTTGGGATGGAACTGGCGGGGATTGCCTCGGCGGGGATGGATGTTTCGGACGGGCTGGTGCAGGACCTGGGGCATCTGTGCCGGGCGAGCGGGCTGGGGGCGGAGATCATGCTGGCGGACGTGCCGCTGTCGGACGGGGCGCGCGCCGCCGGGGCGGACTGGCTGACGACGTGCGTGACTGGCGGCGACGATTACGAGTTGCTGCTGGCGGTGCCGCCGGACCGGTCGGAGAAGCTGCTTGCGGCGGCGGCGCGGTGCGGGGTTGCCGTCACGCGGATCGGGCAGTTGCATGACGGACCGGCGGAGGTCACGGTGCGTGGGGCTGGCGGAGAACCGCTTTCTCTGACAGATGGGGGATGGAGCCACTTTTAACTCGTTTTCGGCTCAGGATGGCTTGTTCTATGCTTCAGGCGCTGCGGGCGTTTCCGTGGCGCTTTGGTGCCTTGGGTCAGAAACGGGCGTCCGAGGCAATGACAAGAATGTCTGGGAACAAGAATGTCTGGCTGCTGTTCGCCTGCCAGGTGCTGATGAACGCCGTGATGACCGACTCTTCACTCGACGATCGGCCGGCTGGTATCTCTTTGATATTGCGCGCAGCCGCCAACACCAACCCAGCGCGCGTAATAGTCGCGGGTGGCGGTGCTTCGGGCCGTCGACCGTTCTGAAGCGGTGTGGCCAGGCCGAGCGGCGCCTGCCGCAGGTGCTGCGACGCGGCGAGCCGCCGTTTCAGGGGGTGATGGAGCGACGTGAACATGCCGGATCAGGCCGCCAGGTGTGCCAGCGCGACGTAGGCGCTGAGCAAGCCGATGATCGTCGCGACAACTCCGAGATAGGCACGCATCGTAGGCCTCCATTCGACATGCGGTGACCATGCCATCGGCCGGCTGGCTGGCGCTGTGACGCACTCCACAGTCCGGCAAATAGTTTTTGCTCGTGTCGGAAGGTGGGACACCGGAGGGTATGATTAAGGCAGGAGGTTCCGGGCGGGGCTTTTTGTCAGTCCCCTGCCCTGCTGGCCGTCGCGTTTGAGCGCGCCTCAACGACGGGAGGCGACTGGATTGCGGAGCGGGCGGGTTCAAATTCGTTTGGGGCGTGGCGGGCCGATTGGTTCGGCACGGGTGTCCGGCACGACCTTCAGGCTGAGCGTGCAACCCGAAGGTGGTCGATTCTTCGGACGTTGTGCCGTGCACGATCGGCTGCCGGTGGTGGGCTCGCGCGTTATCCGGGAAGGGCGGCGTAGACCGCGGTTTCGAATGCTTCGAACGTCTGCACCGCCTTTTTGTCGAAGAACGGCAGCACCTGTGTTGCGTAGACGCCGGCCACCTGACGTTTCGGGTCGATCCAGTAATAGGAATTCGCGAGACCGGCCCAGGCCAGGCTGCCCGCCGATCGGCCGGTCGGCATTGGCTCGGGGTTGATCATGAAGCTCAGGCCCCACTTCATGCCGGCGATGAAATCGACGTCGTTGGTCAGGGGCGGAACGGCCGTCTTCATCGGATTGCAGACAAGGTCACCCATCGCGTTCTGCGACATCAGGGCGACGGTCTCGGGCCGCAGTACCTGGGCGCCGTTGAACGTGCCGCGGTGCAGGATCATCTGCGCGAACTTCAGGTAGTCACCGACGGTCCCATAGAGGCCGCCGCCGCCCATGTGAAATTCCGGATCCTGCGGGATCTCGGTATCGGTGGAGACCAGGCCGTCCTGGGTGCGGCCGTGGATCCTGGCCAGGCGCCGGCGTTGCGCGGCGCTGATCCTGAATCCGGTCTCGGTCATACCGAGCGGGGCGAAGATGGAGTCTTGCATGACACGGTCGAGGGTTTGGCCGGCGACGGCCTCGACCGCCTTGCCGACCCAGTCGATGGAGATGCCGTATTCCCATTTCTCGCCGGGGTCGGCGACCAGGGGCAGTTGCAGCGCGGCGTTCTTGCAGGAGATGATGCCGGGCGTGCCGGTGGCTTCCATGTAGCGGCCGATGTCGGCGTTCCACATGTCGTAGGCGTAGCCGGCGGTGTGGGTGAGCAGATGGCGCAAGGTGATGGCGCGCCTGGGTGCCCTGAGGCGCGGCTTGCCATCGGGGTCGAAGCCTTCGAGCACCTGCACGCGGCCGAGTTCCGGCAGGACTCCGGCGATGTCGGCGTCGAGGGAGAGTTTGCCACGCTCGACCCACTGCATCGCGCAGGCGCCGGTGACGGCTTTGGTCATCGATGCGATCCAGACGACGGTGTCGGTGGTCATGGGGGCGCCCGTTGCGGTATCGCGGGTGCCGAACGCGGCCTCGAATATGACGCCATCGGCCGTGGCAGCCGTTGCGACCACGCCGGGCACATCGCCCGATTCTGCCGCCGCGCGCAGAGGCGCCGCGATCCTGGTTATGTCGGCCATTGTTTCCTCCCGTGTTTTTCCTGCCAGTTGCCTGGGTCTGCCGGTTTCTATGGTTCGATCTGTGATCGGCGCAAGTTGGGTCAGTTTGAACTTCCGCTCTGCGCCCCATCCGGCCATTCAGCCGGCATACCAGACTAGCCCGCCCTCCCGGGACTTTCGCGACCGTTCGCAGACAATTCCCACCCCGGCAAACGCGATTCGGCCAGCGCTTCGCGTAGACGTTCGCTCAGATCCGTTCTACCCGATCCTTTGGCCGATCCTTTGGGCCCCCGGTTCCAGGGTTGTTCGCTCATCCAGGTCTCAAAAGCCACATCATGAGAATTTGTATTCTCTTCTGAGACGTTTTCCTCGATCCTCTGGCCCAAACCAGCTGCCGGCGCCGCTTCGGGAACCGCCGCCTGCGGCGGTTCGGCGTCTGGGTCCGCTACCTTCAACATAGACCGTTCGGCGACATGCAGAGTCCACGCGTCCTGTGACGCGGCGCCTTCGATCGCTTCCCGCTTCTGGCGCACCGCCTGCACGCGCATCAGGCGTCCGAGCACGGACAGCGACGTCCGCACCATCGATCCGTACTGCGCGTT
>JBEKLE010000055.1:0-21283 GCA_050010355.1 Rhodopila sp.
GAAGGCTTCCGCGTCACCGCCGCCGGTAATGCCGCCGACGCCCGTACCCAGCTCCGTGCGATCAACCCGGACCTGATGGTGCTGGACGTGATGATGCCGGGCGAAAGTGGCCTCGACCTTACCCAGTCACTGCGCCTGGAACAGCACCATGAGGTGCCGATCCTGCTGCTGACAGCGCGCGGTGCTCCGGAAGACCGCATTGCCGGGTTTGAGGCCGGGGCCGACGACTATCTGGGTAAACCGTTCGAGCCGCGCGAACTGGTGCTGCGCATTCGCGCACTGTTGCGCCGCGCCCCTCCAGCACCGGCCGTTGCGGCGCCGATGGGGCCGGTCCGCGTCGGCGACAAGGAGTTCGACATCGGACGCGGCGAATTGCGCGACCCCACCGGGCCGATCCGACTGACCGGTGGCGAAGCCGCTCTCCTGACAGCCCTTGCCCGGAAGTCCAACGAAGTTCTATCGCGGGAGGAGATCGCCGAGGCCCTCGGCATGGACGATTCCGGTGAACGGGCAATCGATGTCCAGGTGGTGCGGCTGCGGCGCAAAATCGAGGCCGACCCGCGCGAACCACGGTTCCTGCACACCGTGCGGGGCCGGGGCTACATCCTGAAACCGGGCATCTGACCGATGCGTGCCCGAGTGCCGCTGCCGCTGGCCGGCTCGTTGAAACGCCTGATGCCCCGGTCACTGCTTGGGCGGACCCTGCTGATCATGCTGGTCCCGTTGGTCCTGGTGCAGGCGATCGCGCTGCAACTGTTTTACGGCAACCACCTGGAGATCGTATCCCGCCGCCTGTCCAGCGCGATCGCCGGAGAGATCTACTACACTGTCCAGTTGTTGCAGCAGTTCCAGAGCCCCGCCGACCGGGAATGGGTTCTGCAACTGGCGCGTGATCAGTTCACCCTGGGGATCAGTCTCGAACCCGGTGCGGTGCTGGAGCCGCGCAAGCGCGTGAATATTCTCGGGCCGATGGACGACGACCTCGCGGCCGCGCTGACCGAGAAATTCAACGTTCCGTTTACGATGGACTGGACCTCCGACCCGCGCTCCGTGCTGATCCGCCTGCAACTGGCGGACGGCGTGCTCGACGTGGCGGCACCACGCAAGCGGCTGGCGATCGGCACCCTGTTTCTGTTCGTCGGCTGGCTGGTCGGCAGCGCACTGTTTCTGTTCTCAATCGCTGCGCTTTTCATGCGCAATCAGGTACGGGCGATACGCCGCCTCGCCCGGTCGGCCGAGGCCTTCGGCATGGGCCGCGACGTGCCGCTGATCCGCCCCGAAGGTGCTTCCGAGGTTCGGCAGGCCGCTGCCGCGTTCAATCGAATGCAGGAGCGTATCCGACGCTTTCTGGCGCAGCGGACCGAGATGCTGGCCGGCGTGTCGCATGATCTTCGCACGCCGCTGACCCGGCTGCGCCTTGCGCTTGCGATGCTCCCGCGCACCGATGAACTGCGGCAGGATGTGAGCGAGATGACCGCCGATGTTGAGGAAATGGAGCGAATGATAGGCGGCTATCTGGCCTTCGCCCGCGGGGAGGGCACCGAACAGGCCGAGTCGGTTAATCTTTCAACGATCCTCGACGACGTGGCGGCTGGGGCGCGGCGGGCGGGGACGTTGCTGGACCTGGACGTGCCGGCCGACCTGACCCTGAAGTTGCGTGCTGACGCAGTGCGACGGGCGATCACGAACCTGGTCGATAACGCCCGCCGGCATGCCAGGCATGTGGCGCTGGCCGCGGTGGCACAGGGGCGCTCGGTTCTGGTGACGGTGGATGACGACGGACCGGGCATTCCGGCCGATAAGCGGGAAAGCGTGTTTCGGCCGTTCGAAAGCGGGTCTTCCGGTGGCACGGGCCTGGGTTTGACGATCGCCCGCGACATCGTGCGCGCCCATGGCGGCGAGATCATTCTGGAGGAGAGCCCGATGGGGGGCCTGCGTGCGCGTATCCGGCTACCGGTTTAGCTGTTAGTCCGGATAGGCCGCAGGGTGCCGGGGAGAGCAGCGTGTCTGATTTGGTTGCTCGGGGCTCCAAACCACGAATCATTTTACAATACATTAATAGAGCTGGCGCTACCACCCCGGCGGCGGGCTAAACCCCATCCATGCCTGTTCCAGCAGAGCCGCCGCAGCGATGGTCGATCGGTCGCCGTAGACTGGACCGGCGATCTGAACTCCCAGCGGCAGACCGGCCTTTGTCAGTCCCATGGGCGCGACCGTTGCCGGCAGGTGGAAGCCGCCCGTCAAGCCAGGCCAAAACAGCATGTCGTTATAGGCCATCTCCTTGCCGTCGATCCTGATCCGCCGGTCCCAGGTCGCGCCATCCTGCCGATGCGGCAGCGCCGCGGTCGCGATCACCGGACACAACAGCACGTCCCACTCGCGGAAGAAGGCAGACCACGTCCGCCGCCACTGGAAGCGCTTTTCGTTCAGACCGAGCCAGGTGCGATGGGTGACGTCGACCATGCGAACCATGATGTCGTCAGCGCTGTTAGCGGTATGGGTGAGCGCGGCCGCGCGTTTGCGTTTTGTGGCCAGAACGTCGTCGGTTACACGGCTGCTCCAGGCCGCGTCCAGAAGCTGAAGATACAGGTGATAGGCCTCGGTGGGGTCGAACGCCGGACGGGCTGTTCGGCTGACGGTCACGCCCTGACGCTCGAGTGCGGCGGCGAGTTCGAGCAGATTTGCGATCGTCTCGCCGTCCGTCGCCTGTCCCGGCTGCTCGGCCCATACTGCCACTCGCAGGTCCTTCAAGCCGGCAAAGCGCGGCGAAGGCAGCGTGATCGTCATTGCCGTCTCGTCTGGGTCGGGGCCGGCCAGAACGTCGAGCGCGACGGCCAGGTCGGACGCCGAACGGCCCATCGGACCCAGAACCGAGATATCGGTTCCGGCTGCGGAGCTGGTGGCCGGATCGCCGTAGTTCGGCAAAAGCGCGTAAGTGGGCTTGTGGCCGTACACGCCGCAGTAATGTGCTGGCACCCGGATCGAGCCGCCGATATCAGTGCCGATTTCGAGCCCGGTCAGCCCCGCCGCCAGCGCCGCGGCCGATCCGCCGGATGACCCGCCCGGTGTGTGCTCGCGGTTCCAAGGGTTGGAGGTGGTGCCGTAGACCGGATTGTAGCTTTGCCAGTCGGCCAGATCGACCGGTACGTTGGTCTTGCCGAAAACGACCGCACCCGCGGCCTCCAGCCGGCGCACCGCGATCGACGACTTTTGCACCGGCTTATCTTTCGCCGCCATGTGGCCGCGGGTGCTGGGCAAGCCCTCGATATCGAAGCTTTCCTTCGCCGTCATCGGTACACCGAACAAACGGGCGGATTTGTCTGCCTGGGCGTCCAGCGCGCGGGCCTTGGTACGGGCCCGGTCGAAATCTTGGACAACCACGGCGTTGATACGTGTGTCGTGGTTTTCGGTGCGTGCGATGTAGTGGTCCAGCAATTCCAGGGCACCAATTTTGCGGGTGCGGACCAGGTCCGCCAGTTGCGTTGCGGAGAGGAATGTCGGGTCCATTATTGCAGTCCTTCTTTCGGGGCGCCCGGTCGGAGTATGCAAATCCAGGCCGGATGGAGAAAGGCTGGCCTTCGCGACCGCCGGGATGGAGCCGGCCCTGCCGATCGGGCTGGCGTAATTTCTTTGGCCGCCGAAGAGACTGGGGCAAGAGTGGTGCCGCTTCTGTGGATTCCCGCGGCCAGACTGATCTCACACTCAAGTCCGGCCGCCACCAAGCCTGGGATCGTGCACTGCAACTCGTCGATGTTGGTGAGAGCTACTCGGTTCACTTGGCGACTCGTGCTGTTCCGCAATCGGATACTAACCGTCAGCCGCCCGTATCGCCGCGTTCAATGCCCTCACCCCGGCTGCCGGACTATCGGGATGGTTCCACACACACCCCACCACGGCGAGAAAATCTGCGCCCGCCCGCACCAGCGGTCCGCAATTTTCAGCCATGATCCCGCCAATCGCGCAGCTTGGCAGCTCCATCATTTCGGACCACCACTGGAGGATCTCAGGGTGCAAGAAACCCGTCACCGCTTTGGTCGACGATGGATAGAACGCGCCGAACGCCACGTAATCCGCCCCATCCTCGCCGGCCTGCATCGCCAGATCTCGGCTGCCCTTGCAGGTGACACCCAGCGTCAGGTCGGGTCCCATCAGCCGGCGAGCCTCGCGCGCTGACATGTCGTCCTGCCCGACATGTGCGCCATCGCATCCCGTGGTGCTCGCAAGGTCGGCACGGTCGTTCAACAGAAACGCCACGCCGCGTGACTGGCAAACGGGCCGCAGCACACCGATTGCATGGCGCAAGACGTCGTCGCTCACATCCTTAAGGCGAAGCTGCACAGCGGCGACGTCGCCCGCGTCAAGCGCCGCCGCCAACAGAGCGGCGAACGGCACCGGATCGAGCGCGGGCGGAGTGATCAGATAGATGCGACAGCCTTGCGGACCACCATCATTCGATGAAGCCATCGGATCAGGCCTTGCCAGGATAGGGGTGGATCATCCTGAACGGTGACGATGTCAGCCCTGAAGATGAGCGGCCATCTTGCGCGGCACAGCCGCAGATGTCGAGGGCGGTTTCCCCTGGGGCGGTTTCCCCTGGTGCGGTTTCGCCTGGGGCGGTTTCCCCCTGGGGCGGTTTCGCCTGTCTTGTGCCGCTTCGGACGACGTGGACAGCCGCATGTCACGACCGCAAGGCCGGCGTCGACGCTGCTGTCACGCTAGCGGCTCCGCAACCAGGCGTGTAACTGGCGGCGTCCGTTCGGCTGTGCCAGGTCCAGCGCCGCCGGTGCCTGAGGCAGAACGAAACCGTTCGGCTGTGCCAGGTCCAGCGCCGCCGGTGCCTGAGGCAGAACGAAACCGCCCTGACGAGCCGCAATCGCGGCCACGCCACACCAGCCAGGCGCTTCCGGCAATAGCACCAGGCGGGACACCCCACTGCGCAGCGCCCCCATCGCTGTGCCGGACGCATCGGCGCAGTCCAGGATGTCGGTCGCCTCGGTGTCTGGGAAGGCTGCGCGAGCCGCGTTTACGATTTCCCGCCACCAATTGCATCCGGCGAAGCATGCCGCCCCTGGCGCCGACAGCAACGTGACCGGCAGGCCCGGGGCCAGCGCTGCCTCCGCATCTGCCAGCCCATGGACGATCACAGCTGGATAAACAATCATGGAGGCCGTTCAACCTGTTGACCGCAGCCGGTTCAAGCGGCATCAGCAACACTGTGCCTAGCGCGGATCTGAACAGAGGCGGACATGGCGGACGAGCCTGAGAACCCGGACGCGGCGGCAGACCGGCTGGAGGCCGCGCTGGAGCGAATCGCGCGCCTCGCGTCGGTCCGACCGGCGTCGAACGAGCCTCCGCCGGACGCTGACCTGTCGATACCTGAGATCGCTGAACGTCTAGACGCGCTGATCAGTCGCCTCCGCACTGCGCTCGGCAAATCAGAATGAACCATGGGAGAACGGCGCGATGGCGCAGGTGACGCTTCGCATCAACGGTTATGCCTACACCCTTGGCTGCAAGGACGGCGAGGAAAAGCACCTCGAAGCGATGGGCGCGGAGGTCAGCCGCCGCATTGAAGGCGTCCGCCTTGCCGCCGGACCGAGCGGTGAAGCCCGTATGCTGGTGATGGCGGCGCTGCTGATGGCGGATAATATTTTTGAGCTCCGCGCGAAGCTGGAGGCGGCGGAAGCGGCGGCGATTGACCCAAAGACCGATCCGAAGCTGGGCCGAAAGCTCAATCGAATGGCCCAACGAGCGGAGGAGATCGCCGAGGGGCTCGAGTCCAAAACATAAGTCCGGCGCTGGCCTCGGCCGGCGCACCGGCGCATGACCCGCAACGGGTGACCGGCCCTTCGATCGGTAGCCTCCCGCGGCTCGGCCCGCCCTCGGCTGCGTCGAGGCTCGGAAGCTATGTCTTGCTTATTCCGCCCCTAGGCCTAAGTAGGATGAGCGGAGCTGCCCGGTGCGTCAGGTAGCTCATCCCCGGGGCCACTAAGCATCTCCCACGGGAGCTGGCGCTGTCGGGATCTTGGTCTCGGTATCTGGCACCCACCTGCACAAGCAGGCTCTGGGAGGATGACACGCCAACGGCCATGGTGGCTCCGCACATGGTTTTCAGTCATGGATGACCTTCAGTTGGCTAAGCGCGCAGCGCGTGAGGCCGCTCTGGCTCGCCGGCATGGTTTGGATGCCGAGGCCGCCGGGAAAGCGCTGGCTGAGCATGTCCTGCGGGACGGCCTGACCCGGTCGTGTTCGGTGATCGCCGGGTTCTGGCCGCTGGCCAGCGAAATCGACATCCGACCACTATTGCATGGCCTGCATGGTCACGGCCACCGCCTGGCGCTGCCGGTAACTCCGCGGCGGGGCGAGGCGCTCACCTTTCGCGCATGGACGCCCGGCGACGTTCTGGTGGCGGAGCGGTTCGGCACGATGCGGCCGATCGGCGAGGTTCTGGAGCCTGACATGCTGCTGGTCCCGCTGGTCGCCTTCGATGCCGCCGGTGGTCGCCTGGGTTACGGCGGTGGATTCTACGACCGAACCCTTGCTGGGCTCCCTGGCAGATTCCGCCTCGGCTGCGCCTTCGCCGCGCAACAGATGGACGCCGTGCCGTTTGGCCCCTACGACATGCGGCTCGATGCCGTCGCCACTGAGAACGGCATCATTCGCTGCGGGGGCTTATTTGAGAATACTCTTTCTGGGTGACGTTGTCGGCCGGTCAGGCAGGGACACCGTCGGGGCTCGTTTGCCGGCGCTGCGCAGGGACCTGCGAATCGACCTCGCGATCGTCAATGCCGAGAATGCCTCGCATGGGTTTGGTCTGGCGCCGGACATGGCTCGGGCGCTGTTCGCGGCTGGGGCCGACGTCATCACTCTCGGGAATCATGCCTGGGACCGGAAGGAGATCATTCCCTATATTGCTGAAACGCCCCGGCTGCTGCGCCCGCTGAATTATCCGCCCGGCACGCCAGGCAACGGTTCGGTTCTGGTGACGCTTCAGGACGGCCGTAAGGCGCTGGTGCTGCAGGCGATGGGGCGGCTTTTCATGGACCCGCTGGACTGCCCGTTTCGCGGCACCTCGGAGGTGCTGTCGAAATACCGACTGGGCGCCTCCGTTCAGGCGATCGTCGCCGACATCCACGCGGAGGCCAGCAGTGAGAAGATGGCCTACGCTCACACGTTCGACGGCCAGATGTCGTTCATCGTAGGCACCCATACACACTGTCCGACGGCGGATGCGCAGATCCTCCCCGGTGGCACGGCGTTCCAGTCCGACGCCGGGATGTGCGGCGACTACGACAGCGTCATCGGTATGGTGAAGGACGGCGCAACACTTCGCTTCTGGCGCAAGATGCCGGGCGAGAAGCTCGGGCCGGCGGAAGGCGAGGCGACCATCTGCGGCTTGTTCGTCGAGACCGACGACACCACCGGGCTTGCCCGCCGGATCGAACCGGTGCGGACCGGTGGGCGGCTCGCTCAGGCGATGCCCACGGTTTAGCGGCCCCATTTCACGTTACCGTGTGGCATGCCCGGCTCAAGCTCCAAATGATGGACGCGACGGTTCCGGCCTGGTTCTGGAGCTGCCCGGACCAAGATGAGCAACCGGCGCGTTTGCTCTTGGAGCGAGGCGTTGTAAGACGCGTCCATCCATTGAACGCGAGCAGATCATCGACCCATGGCAGGCCACTCTCAGTTCAAGAACATCATGCACCGCAAAGGTGCCCAGGATGCCCGCCGCGCCCGCCAATTTGCGCGCCTGATCCGAGAAATCACGGTCTCCGCCCGGCACGGTCTGCCCGATCCGGCCTCCAACCCGCGATTGCGGGCAGCGGTCACGGCGGCGAGGCAGGCGAATATGCCGAAGGACACGGTCGATCGCGCGATCAAGAAGGCGGCGGGTGCGGCCGGTGGGGATGACTATGTGGACGTGCGCTACGAGGGATACGGCCCCGCCGGTGTCGCCGTGATCGTCGAGGCACTGACCGACAACCGCAACCGAACCGCATCGGATATCCGGACCGCATTTTCCAAGCACGGCGGGGCGCTGGGCGAGACGAACTCGGTGAGCTTCCTGTTCAACCGGCTGGGTGTGATCCGCTACCCCGCATCCACCGCGACTGCCGACGACATGCTGGAAGCGGCGATCGAGGCGGGCGCGGAGAACGCCGAAAGCGACGACGAGGGCCACGAGGTCACCTGCCCGATCGAGGATTTCTTCACGGTACGGGACGTGCTGGAAACCCGGTTCGGCGCACCCGAGAGCGCTCGGCTTGAGTGGCGTGCAACAACCTCGGTGACCCTGGATGAGGATCGCGCCGCCGGTTTGCTCAACCTGCTAGATGCGCTGGAGGAGAACGACGACGTGCAGAACGTGTATGCCAACTTCGACATGCCGGACGTTGTCATGCGGAAGCTGTCTGCCTGAGCAGGGGGCCTGGTTCCCGCCCCGGCCGCCGACTCGTTCGACGGCTTCCGATCGGCGGACGTTCTAGCGATAGTGCTCGCCGTGAAGATCGATCCGGTCGATCGCATCCGCGGGCGGGGTCTCGCCGATTAGGCGGAAATGCGAGGCATGCCGGGTTCGGTAGGAAACCGTGGCTTTGTCGAGGAAACCCAGGCGAGCACCCATTGTCTTCATGTGGTTCCACACATGCTGATCCATCACTGCCGCCACATCCTGTGAGAGCAGGACCCAGGCGATCATGTGCTGGAAGACGGACCTCATGACCAGCAGGCAACTCGTATCGATGTAGGGCCGCCCATTCACCGTCGGACACCTGGCCATGAAAGAACCGTCCGGCCTGTGCAGCGTGCGGCCAGACGAGCAGGCGTCGAGCTGGTTGTCACGGGCAAAGCGCAGCAGATTCTCCAGGTGATCCGGCTGAAACCAGTTATCGCCGTCCAGGAATGCGATTGCATCGGCGCCGAGAGCGATGGCCTGGTAGCAGCCGATCAGGCGGGGCGTATTGCCGTAGTCCTTATAGTTGCGCTGGAGGAGGATGTGCGTCCCTTGAAACGCCTCGATCTGGGCAGGCGCCGATCCGTCGCAAACCAGGATATGGTGCGCCGGAACGGTCTGGCCGCGGACACTGGCATGACCCTGGCGGATCCAGGATTGGTCGGTCTCGAAATAAGGCGTGACGACGCAAATTTTCATTCTCGGCTGCTCTTCGGAGTTTGGTGCACGCCCGCAACAGGATCGTTTGGCAATGATAGCATGGCGTGTCCTGACACACCCGTATAAGCAGGTGTTCGCTCGTCGGAGAAAACGATTCGCCAATGGTCAGGCTGCTGGGTATCGATCCGGGTTTGCGCTTCACCGGCTGGGGCCTCATTGATGTGGACGGGCATCGGCTCAAGCATGTTGCCGATGGCGTCATCGCTACAGATAACACTGACTCAGTCCCTGGTCGGCTGAAGGTTCTGCATGACGCCCTGATGGCGTTGCTGACCCTGCATCGTCCGGCCGAGGCCGCGGTCGAGGAAACCTATGTGAACCGCAACGGAGCGGCGACCTTGAAGCTGGGGTATGCCCGCGGGGTGGCGCTGCTGACCCCGGCGCTGGCCGGCGTTCCGGTCACCGAGTATGCCGCCAGGACCGTGAAACTGGCGGTCGTGGGTACCGGGGGCGCCGAGAAGGAGCAGGTGGCCATGATGGTGCGCCGCCTTCTCCCGGGTGCCGCGCTTCGACGGGCGGACGCTTCAGATGCGCTGGCGGTCGCGATCTGCCACGCCCATCACCGTTCATCCCGGCTGGCCTGGTCTGCCGCCAGGGCGGCGGTCGGGTATTAGTCACGCTGGTCCGTTGCGTCGTCCTGGCCCGCGCCGAGGATGAGCCCCGGCGGCAGGGATTCGTCGAACAGGCTGGCGCGGTCGGACCGTCCGACCGGTATAAATCCCCTGATCTTCGCGGTTCGTCGTGGTGGAACGCCGGCTTTCTCCAGCTTGCCGGCAATCAGGTTGCGCAGCGAGGCGCCCACGTCCAGGTTCCGATCGTCGACGACGCGGGCGGCGCGGAGAAACAGGGTGTGCAGTTCGAGTAACTCAGCCTCAGCCCAATCGAAACCGCGGAACGCCGCATACGCGTGTTCGACCAGGTCGGGCGACACCACGGTTTCCGGCCCGGCGCGCAGCGGAGCCCGGTTGAGGAGAAGGCCGAGCGCGGCAAGATAGGGCGCGCAATGCCGTTTCGCTTCCACGAATGCCACCGCGACGTCGATGAAGCCGTTGATCAAAGCCGCCTTCGTTTCGAGCGGCAGCAGTTCCAGCGACCCCGCCAGCCGAACCAACTCGTTGGGTGCCTTGCCGGATCGAAGCCTGTCGAGCTCTCCGGCCAGCAGCGCGGTCTGACGTTCGCGCGACAGTCCACCCGCCACCCGGCGCCAGAGGATGTACTCCTGGCTCTTGATTCGCCGGCCGGGAAAGTATGGGCCGGCCTCGTGCACCCGCCACAGGCTGTCGATGCGAAGGTCATCGCCGACAACGCCGAAACCTGGACGAAGCAAGAATCCGGCCGTCGCGACCCACGCCTCCTCGTGTTCGACCGACAGTTTTCGGCCCTCCAACCGGTCCGCAAGAGCAGGCCAGAGGGCGCGCAGCAGGGGGCCGTTCCAGCCGCTTCTGGGCAGGCCGAGGATACGTTCGAGGCTCTTGAAGATCGCCCCGGGCGCGAGCTTCTGAGCCGGAGCGGCGGCGCTGGAAAACACGATCCCGATGCGCTTTTGTGCCGCCTGCAGCGCGTCTGCGGTCGCGTTCGGCTCAACCGGAGTGGCGGCCTCGCCAGGCCCTCCCGTAAAAGCCAAGGCGGCGGCGGTCGGGTCATGCGGGCGAAGGTCGAATTCCAGGGGCCAGTCTTGCTGATGAGCGGGGTCCGCGCTGACGCACGAGACCTGCAGCAGACCCAGCGCGTTCATCTTCGCGACCAGCTGAACGGGTAGAGTGCCACCGGCACCGGGGCGGTTGGGTTCGGCGGTCCGGACGATTGTTTGCAGCGGTGGCAACGCGTGGAAATCGCTTTCGCGCCATGCCAGGAGGTCGCCGGCCCGGCTGCGGCCATGGCGGGTCGAGGAAAAGGCCTGGAAGCGCACTGGCTGATCCGTGCGAACTTCCAGCGCGGGAGGGGCGCTGGTGAAGGACGCCTCGGGCGACGCGCCGCGCGGCAGCACGCAGACGAGGGACGGCGTCGCCGGCTCGCCATCTGGTGCCGGCATGCCCTGGACTTCAAGAAACACGGCGCGAGCGGCGCCCGCGGCGATGCGTCCCGTCTGGCGGTGCAGGAGGGCGCCGTATCGTGCGGCGCCGCGTGCCACGGCGAGCGCTGGTTCGGCGTTCTCCAGAACGAGCGGCGGAACACTAGCCTGCCACGCGCCGATCTGCTCGGCAATCCGCTGCCGCAGCAGCGGCGGCGTGACCGAGCCGCCGTTGAACAGCACCGCATCGACGCGCGGGCGATCGCTCAAGAAGCTGGCAAGATGCCGTGTGACTCCGCTGTCAGTGGCGTAGGGCAGCCCCCATTCGCGCAATGCCGCCTGTGTCGAATACGGCCGCGCGGCGGCAACGCAGGCGGGAAAGAATCCATCGAGCAAAACGCCCTCGATGTCCGCTCGGGTCAAAGTCGCCGTCTGCGACGCGGCGATCAGTGCTGAGCCGCGACCGGCGACGCCGACGGTGAACCGGTCGTCCGGCGCGCCCGCGGTCGACAGTACGTGCTCTTTGAGATTGCAGGAGGCGGCGACGAGATGATCCCACTGTGCGCCGGAGAGTTGGCCTCTGCCTCCGGGAAGCCGCGCTTCCGCGAGGTGGGCAATGGCGAGGTCGATATTGTCGCCGCCGAGCAGGATATGGTCGCTGACAGCCACGCGGCTGACGTCGGGGATCGGGCTTGCTCCGTTCGGGCGAAGTTCGAAGAGGCTGAAGTCCGAGGTGCCACCGCCGATGTCGACGACGAGCACGTGGCGCGGTCCGACCTCGCGATCGGCAAGCCGCTGCCACAACTCTTGGGTCGAATCGTGCCGTTCGAGCCAGCAGTAGAACGCTGCCTGAGGTTCTTCGAGCAGTCGCACGCCGCTGGGAAAGCCCGCATCTTCGGCAGCAGCCACCGTCAGTCGCTGGGCGGCTGCGTCGAAGGACGCGGGAACGGTGACGGTGATCTCCTGGTCATCGAAGGGACAGCCGGCCTCGGCGAACCGGTTGTTCCAGGCGCCGCGGAGGTAGTTGAGGATGAGTGCGGATGCCCGGACCGGCGAAATCTTCTGTTCGGGCGGCAGATCCGTGGATCCCCACGGCAGGAATGGCGCCAAACGGTCGGCCGCGTTGTGGCACAGCCAGGACTTCGCGGAATGTACGACCCGCCCCGGTGTCTCGCCCAATTTGGTCCGCGCGAAACGACCGATGATCCATTGGCCGGCCCCTGCGGCGCGGCCACGAAGCTGCGCGGCAACCGCGTCGTCCGGCAGATACAGGAAGGAGGGAAGCGTCGGCCCCTCCGCCAGCCCGGCGAGGCTTTCCCATTGCGGGACCTGGAGAATCTCAGGCTGAGCCTCGCCCGGCAGTGGCACGTATGCAAGCGCGGAGTTGGTCGTGCCAAGATCGATACCGATGGAGAAGCGGGCTCGTGCCATCGTCGGGACTCACCTCCAGGAGCAGGTCCGGCGCTATTCCGTACGGACCTCGAACTCGACCTTCCAACGGCGATCGGAGTTCGCGTGCTTCATCCAAACTTCGAGCGTCCCGAGTTCCGTCACGACGGCGTTGATGCGGACCGGCACCACCTGGCCCGCGGGCATGTCATCAAGCGCCGGAAGCTCTATTTCGAGCAGGCCGGTCTCCTCCAGTTCACGTTCGGCGTCCGGAAGAATTTGCCCCGGCGTGTCGCCGCTACGCACGGACGAGGAAAAGAACCGGAAATCCGCCGCGCGGCCGGTGACAAGGCCGAACTCGCGACCGTCGATCACGAGGTCGGTGCCTTCCTGCATACCCTGGGGGACGACGCACAGCGCCTTCACCGGCGGCCGATAGCCGGGAATGGCGGGCATGGAGGTCTCCAGGCCGACGTAATATGACCGCGACGCGCCGGCCTTGATGCGCATGCCCTTGCCAGTGGCGCGATGACGGCCGTAGATCGCCGCACCGCGGGCGACGGCGAGGTCCGGCTCGAAGCCTTGCAGTTCCCGGACCGGCTGCCCGCCGTTCCATGATGCCAGCAGATCGAGCACGCGGGTGCGGATCGGCGCGGCCTTGAACACGCCACCATTGAACAGCACGACCGTCGGCATGAGCGCGCCGGACCCTGCAGGCACGCCGACCAAGGCGGCGAGTTTGTCGCTTGCCTTCACGTTCTGCAGGCTACGCCCGAGAAAACGGGCAATATGCTTGCTGACCACGGGATCGGACGCGTAGGGCAGGCCGAATTCCTGCAGCCCTCCCCGGCGGTTCTCGCGTGGCACATCGTCGATGGTGGTCTGGGCAAAGAACCCGTCGACAACAACGCGCTCCAGCGTCTCGCGGTCGAGCGTTGTCGCGACCGTCCTGGCAAGCAGGCTGGAGCCACGTGAGGGCACCGCGATCGGCGCCTCGGCCAGTTCGGCGTCCTCGAAGAGGATGATTTTAGCGCTGGAAACGGCATGCACGAGTGCCAGGAACTGCCAGGAGTCCAGTGATTTTCCTTCCGCCTCCAGCTTGCCCTGCACGGCGTAGGCCAGGGCCAGGTCCATGTTGTCGCCGCCGAGCAGGATATGTTCGCCGACGCTTATGCGCTCCAGTTCTAGGCTGCCCTCGACATCGGTGACGGCGATCAGGCTGAAGTCGGCTGTGCCGCCGCCGACGTCGCAGACGAGGATTATGTCACCATGTGCGACCAGATCGTGCCATTTTCGGCCGACCTGCGCCGTCCAGGCGTAGAAGGCGGCCTGCGGCTCCTCCAGCAGCGTAACGTCGCCGAACCCCGCGGCTTTGGCGGCCTCGGCGGTGAGGCTTCTGGCGACCTCGTCGAAAGACGCGGGAACGGTGAGGACGATCTGTCCTTCCGAGAGGTCCCGCTCCCTCCCTTGCCCCCGTTCGGCCCAAAGGAAGGCTTGCTTGAGGTGCTCCAGGTAGCGGCGCGAGCATTCCATTGGGGAGAGCTTCTCCTCCACGATGTCGGACTGCCACGGGAGGACCGGCTGTTTCGGGTCGATGTGCGCGTTGGAGAGCCAGGACTTGGCGGAGGAGACGAGACGATCCGGGACGAGCGCGCCATGATCGCGGGCGAACTGGCCGATGATCTCGGTCTGATCGGCATCGCTCCAGGGCAGTGCCAACGACCCCTCGGGGAATTCCCCTTGGTGCGGGAGATACAGGGCGGACGCCAGCGTCGGGCGTTCGCCGAGTTGGTTGCGTCCCACGATCTGCGCGACGTCAACGATCCTGGTCTGGTCCGTCTCAAGATCGGTAATGGCGATTGCGCTGTTGCTTGTGCCGAGGTCGATACCGAGACTGAAACGAGCATTCATGAGGTTGGGTCCTGGTTGCGATGCGCCGCGTCGTGCAGGGTGGAAGCTCGGGGGCCCGCCGGGCGGTCAACGCGGCGAGCAGCCCGGCCGCCGAGTCGATGGGATGCCAGCCTGTTCGGCCGGCTATTTTAGTTCGACCTCCGCCGGAGCGATTGCCGGAAGCCGGTCAGCCGAACCACCAATAATGGTCGGCAGCTTCACCGAGTCCGTCTTCCATCCATGATGGACAAGCACGCCCGAGAAGGGCGCGCGCCCGGTGACCTTGCCGAGCAAGCGGTACTCATCCGCTGAGTAGTCCGCAGCGAGTTGAACTCTGGAACCCTCGCTGGCCTCTCGGACCGGGTGGATCCGGAAGTATTCATCCAGCACCGCCTTACAGCCGGCATGCACAACGCGCGCGGCTGCACCGACCTGAGCGTCGTCATATGCCTTGATGTCGTCCATGAGGAAATCGACCAGACGACCTTTTGCCTGCAGCGTCGCAAGAAAGCTGACGATCTCGGCCTCCGCCTGGTTTGCCTTTGTCGGAGCGGACACCGGCTGCGCGGCCTTGGCGTTCGCGCGTCCGTTATCGCCTTGAGGACGGCGCCATGCCAGGATCGCCACCAGTGCGATAAGGCCGAGTGCCGGCGCGGCATACGACAGATACGGCTGAAATTGAGTCGATTCCGGAAAGAAGGCGAATCCGTTCGCCGCGACAGAGAGGAACACGGCTATGATCGAAACCGCTCTCAGGACGCCCATGTTTGCTGTTGTTCCCCAGGCTGATTACTGCCGTACCCCGTGCCCTATATCCGATCCCGGCGTTTATGGAAATCTCGCCACGATGTCGAACTGCGGAGAACGCCGATGCGTGATTTCCCGAGACGCATTTGGGAGCAATCGATCCGACGCGCAAGTCCGGTTTCTGCTGATTCGGCCTCGCTGATAGCAACCTGCGTCGCCCACTCATACCCTACAAACCAAACCGCTCCAACAGCGCAAGCGTGCGTGTCGGCATTCTCGGCCGGGCCGCGATAAAAGCCCTCAGGTCAGCCGGATGATCGATATCCAGCCCTATCCCAGGCAATCGCAGAACCGTCGGTTCGATCCTCTGCGCCCGAGCGGCCATAAGATGAGGAAAGTAACTATCGTCCCCGAATCGCAGGGGCACTGAGAACGGCGGCGCGCACAAAACCGCGTTCGACCCCAAGGCATCGTGCGCGGGTACAATGGTAAAGGACGGCGCCGGCAGACAGGATGAAACCACCGCATCGATCTCCGCCGAGGTCACTCGCGGAATATCCCCAGGCACCGTCAGCAGCGCGCCTTTCCCCTCGGCCGCCAGCACCCGAGCCATCCCGTTGACGGCCCCAGTGTGCCCATCCAGCGCACCGTCGGTAACCACCTGGGCGCCGTAACGCGCTGCCAGATCCGCCGCCACCGGATCGACTGTGTTGACCAAAATCCCGGTTAGCCGTGTCGCCCCGGCCAACGCCGAGAGCACATCCTCCAGCATTGTCGCCGCCAGCGTTTCCCGCTGTACTGGAGTCAGAATGGAGGCCGTCCGCTGCTTGGCCCCGGTGAATTCTTTCACCGGAACGGCGGCCCAAACATCAATCATCAACGGCATCGATCATCGATGACGGCTATGCCGCAGGCCGCGGAGTTCGCGCCGCCGCAGTATCGTGGCCGCCTCGACGACAATGCGAGCCAGAGCTTCTCGGTCCTCTATCGTTGTCATCAGCGTCTGCGCCAACGTCACCCGCGCATCGATCGAGACCACCTCAGACATATCCGCATGATCAATTACATACCCGTCGAGCAGATCGGCATATCGTTGCGCGACTGTGCCAGCCGATGGATCCAACCCTAATTCCGTCATCATCTTTGCCGTCGGTCCCTTCACCGCGCGGCCCGCGATAATCGGTGAAACCGCAATGATTGGCGCTTTGCAGGCTCTCAGGGCTTCGCGCACACCGGGGATCGCCAGGATCGGTTCGACGCTGATGAACGGGTTGGAAGGACAGATTACCACCGCCTCCAGCGACGGATCGGCCAGCGCCGCAATGAATGTGGGATGCGGCCTGGCCGCCCCGGCGCCTTGGAATTGCAACTGGCTTACCGTCGGCTCGCAACGCCGATGCACGAAATATTCCTGGAAATCGAGCCATCCGAGATCCGTCAGAAGTCTTGTCCGCACGGGATCGTCTGTCATCGGGACAACCAGCGGCCCAACGCCCATGCGCCTGCACAGATCGGCGGTCACCGCGGAGAGGCTTTCGCCGGTCTTCAGCCGCCGCGTCCGCTCCACGTGCAATGCGAGGTCACGGTCGCCCAGTCGGAACCAGGTGGCGCCACCCAAAGCCTCCATCGTTTCCATGAACGACCAAGTCTCGTCGTAGCGACCCCACCCCACCTCGCGGTTCGCCAGCCCGGAGAGCGTGTATGCGACAGTATCGATATCGGGCGAGATGGACAGGCCCAGATGTTCGAAATCGTCGCCGGTATTGACGACGACAAGGAGGTTCCCGGGCGGCATGATGCGTGACAAACCGAGGGCCAGCTTTGCGCCCCCGACGCCACCGGACAAGGCGATGATCACTGGAACAGATCCTCTTCAGGCGGACGTATGACGTCCGCCACCGGCACATTGGGAGCCGACCATTTCAGGCCTCGCACAACGACGACGGGTTGCGCTTCCGCCGCCTGACCCTGCAGCAGGGATGCGGCGGCGGCGATCTCATCTGCAAAACCGATTATGCTGACCTCGAGCGTGCGGCCGAACAGGTCGGACCGTCCGCGCAGGTCGATCACGGACGGAATGCCCGCCGACCCGATCGCCACCCCGGTTGTGCCGCGACGCCACGGACGGCCGAAGCTGTCGCTGATCACCACCCCAACATCCGCCTGTTTAGCCAAAACGCTCCGGATCGCCTGGGCTGATGCGTCCGGGTCCAGCGGCAACAGCAACGCACGGTGATGCCCGTCCGCCTCCGCGACGTTCGATTGATCCACACCGGCGTTGGCCATAACGAATCCCAGGCGGTGCTGCATGATCATCAAATTCGGCCGGCAACGGACCACCCTCACCGATTCTGACAGCACGACCTCAACGATCCGCGGGTCCTTGCCGATTTCAGCCGCCAAGGCAACTGCTTGCGGAGACGGCACGACCTGAGCCAAGTCAACCGTTCGGCCCTCGGCCTTGGATACGATCTTCTGCGCAATCACGACGACGTCGCGGTCCCGCAGCACAGAGCCGGCGCGCTCGATGCCGGCCAAGATCAGCGAAGCCAGATCGTCACCGGCCCGCACCAGCGGCAGGCCCGGGAGCGCAAACAACTCCAGACGGGCGGTCATGTTATCCGAAACGTTGGCGCAGCTTCGGCAGCACCAGCTCGCCATAAAGCTTCAGAAACCGAGCCTGGTCGTTGCCGGGAGCGTGAAATACCAGATGCCGAAAGCCCATGTCGAGATAGGGCTTGATCTTCTCGATGTGCTCATCGGGGTCCGAGGACACGGTCCAACGGCTGGCTGCGCGCTCGATCGGCAGGGCGTCGGCAAGCCGCTCCATCTCCTTTGGATCGTGTACGGTCACTTTCTCCTCGGGGGTCAGCGCCAACGCGGCCCAGATGCGGGTATCCGCCAGTGCCCGTTGCCTATCGGTATCGAAGGATACCTTCATTTCAATCATCCGGTCAAAGTCCGGCTTCGGCTTCGCGGATAGCTTCAACCCCTCGGCCACGCTGGGCAGCAGCGTTTCGGTATAGAGGTCCCACTTCTTGCCGCTGGTGCAAATGAAGCCGTCTGCCATGCGGCCGGCATATTTCGCGATCATCGGACCGGCGCCTGCGACATAGATTGGCAGGAACGCTCCTGGCTTGTCGTAGATGGTGGCGTTTTGAGTGCGGTAGTATTCGCCATCGAAAGTAACGTGGTCCTCCGCCCAAAGCTTGCGGATCAAGCTGATCGCCTCGCGCAGCCTGGCGAAGCGCTCCTTCATTTCCGGCCAGATCATGCCGGTAGACGGGACCTCGTTCAGCCCCTCACCGGTGCCGACGCCCAGGATGACGCGGCCGGGGAACATCGATCCCAGCGTCCCGAACACTTGAGCGACGACCGATGGATGATACCGGAAAGTCGGTGTCAATACGCTTGTGCCCATGACGATGCGCTGCGTGCTGGCGCCAAGAGCACCTAACCAGGCCAGCGCGGACGGGGCATGGCCATCCGTGTGCTTCCACGGCTGAAAGTGGTCACTCACGAAGACGGAATCGAAACCCGCCTGCTCCGCCGCCACCGAGAATTCCAAGAGTTGGCGGGGAGCGAACTGCTCTGCTGACGCCTTGTATCCGAGTCTCAAGGTCATGAACCTGCCTCCTTAAACCGGGACCACGCTACCGCCGGCCAAGGGTGGCGGCAATGATGCGCCCGACAGGCGGCTGGTGTGCAAGACATCCACACCTCCTGCACAGGCCCTTCGAGCACCCGACTTCAGCGCCCGTGCAACCGACATCCGATGAGCGGGACGGCTGATTGCGGTGCGCAACGAAGGATGATCCCGCGACCTGCTTCGGCCCCGCCGTGTCGGTGTCACATCGCGTTCAGCAATGGCTACCGGCGCTTACCCGGCGGCAAACCGTCGCCTATGTGACCCCCATGCGATTCCAGGCGTCCAGCGCGGCGATTTTGTATGCTTCCGCCAGGGTTGGATAATTAAATGTATTTTCAATAAAATAATCCAGCGTGCCGTGCAGGTTCAGGACTGCCTGGCCGATGTGAACCAGTTCGGTTGCACCCTCGCCAACAATGTGCACGCCCAGTAACCGGCGGGTCTTCAACGAAAAGATCATTTTCATCATTCCGTTGTTCAGACCCATGATGTGGCCGCGCGAGGTTTCGCGGAAGCGCGCAATGCCACATTCGTAAGGAATGCCACGGCGGCGGACTTCTTCCTCGCTCATCCCAACGGTCGAGATCTCCGGCACCGAATAGATACCATAAGGGAAATAATCGGGGGCGGGCGGCATGGCGATGTTGAACGCATGACAGGCCGCGATACGGCCCTGCTCCATCGATGTGGACGCGAGGCTCGGAAAGCCGATTGCATCACCAGCCGAATATATGTGCGGCACTTCGGTCTGGAACGTGGCCGGGTCGACCTTCAGACGGCCGCGGTCATCTGGAGTCAGACCACAGGCTTCCAGATTGAGGCTGTCGGTCGATCCAACGCGCCCCGCGGCATACAGCAGCATCTCCGACCGGACGCGTCGGCCATTCTCCAGGACGGTGACCGGCCAGTCATGTTCGAACTCGATGCGGGCGACCTTGGCGCCAAATCGGATTGCCATCCCGCGGTCGCGAAGCTGGTGGGTAAAATCCTCAACCAACTCATGGTCTATGAACTCGAGGAGGCTGGGGCGTCCCTCGATCAGGGCGACGCTCACGTCGAGGGCGCTGAAGATCGTCGCATATTCGACGCCGATCACGCCGCCGCCAACCACTGTCAGACTTCGTGGCAGATGGGGAACGTCGACGATTTCATCGCTGTCGAGGACATTGGTGCCGTTGAACGGCACGTCGGCGGGCCGGTAAGGCCGGGTTCCGACCGCAATCATGATACGGTCGCCTGAGACGACCCGGACATCGCCATCGTTCAGGGTGACTTCGATCGTATGCGGATCGAGGAAACGGCCCATACCGGACATTGTCTGGACCTTGTTACGTGCGAACTGATGCTCGAGCACATCGACCTCGTGATCCAAGGTCATGTGGAGCCGTTGCATGAGGTCTTTGGCTACGATGTCTTTCTTGACGCGATAGGCGCGCCCATAGAAACCGCGTTCGCGCCAGCCTGTCAGGTTAAGGACTGTTTCGCGCAGCGTTTTGGAGGGGATTGTGCCGGTATGGACGGACACACCGCCAACCCTGCGACCTTTTTCGACCACCAGGACGGCTCGTCCCAGCTTTGCTGCCTGAATGGCGGCCCGGCGCCCAGCGGGGCCGCTGCCGATGACGATGAAATCGTATCGTGTCATTATCGAGTGGGTCATCCGCCTGTTGGAAACAAGCTATCCTGTTTCCGCGGCCGTGGGGAGATTAAATCGGCCGGATTGACGGCGATCCTCCGACGTATCAGCCTTCGTCCAATAAACGGGGAAACGGGGGCGTGCCATGCCGCTACCAGCGGATACGGATGTCAGTACACCAAGATATTTGCGAGACAAATACGCGATCGTCGGCGTTGGGGAGACCACCTACACCCGCGGATCGGATAAGACGACGCGGGCGCTGGGAACCTGGGCTCTGCGGAATGCCGCGGAAGATGCCGGGATCAAGACCTCAGAGATCGACGGCATTCTGTCCTATTCGGGCAATGACAGCACCTCCGCCACCTTCATGGCCGGAGACATCGGTGCCCGGCTGAATTTCTACATGGACTGTGTCGGCGGCGGCTCTTCGACCGAAGCCCTGATCGGGATCGCGATCGGTGTAATGGAGGCCGGGCTATGCAATTGCGTCGCAATCTTCCGAGCGATGAACGGGTTCTCTCAGGTCCGCATCGGCGGCACAGGCGCACGCTCGGCAACGCCGGTAGGCGGAGACATGCTCCACAACCGTGCATACGGCTGGCAGAGCGCCGGCCAGATGTTCAGCCCGACGTTCATGCGACACATGTATGACTACGGCACGACGCCTGAACAGGTTGCGATGGTCAAGGTCGTGCACTCCGAACACGCGTCGAACAACCCAAAAGCGTACTACAAGAAGCGATACACGGTGGATGACGTGCTGAGCAGCCGCATCATCTGCAAGCC
>JBEKLE010000056.1:0-20963 GCA_050010355.1 Rhodopila sp.
GACGATGGCGGCGAACCGTGTGCCCGGGTTGTTCGTGATCGGGGAGGCGGTGGATGTGACCGGGTGGCTTGGGGGTTACAACTTTCAGTGGGCGTGGGCGAGCGGGTGGTGCGCGGGGGAGGCGGTTTGAGTCAGGTTCGGAGTGAGGTGCTGCCGAGCAGGCGGGCGTTGAGGGGGATGTCGCCGCGCTTAAGGGCGGTGGCGGTTTTGAGAGGGCGCTGATGTGGCGTTGGTGAGCGGCGCTGTTCGGGCGGGAGGTTGGCCAGTTCGGTGGCGAACCGGCGGTAACGTCGCTCATGGCGCTGGCCCGGGAGAGGTCTCTGCCGAAAATGTTTCGCCTACCGCGAAAAAGCGTGCCGGAACGCAGCCTGGACCGCCTGCTGAGCCTTTGCCGCATCATCGACGGCCGGGATCATGCCGAAAAAGCCATGGATCATGCCTGAATATTCTTTATACTCTGTCGCCACGCCGGCTGTCCGCAGGGCGTCCGCATAGCGCTTGCCCTCATCGCTGAGAACATCACATTCGGCCGCCGTGATGATCGCCGGCGCGACGCCTGCCAAATTGGCCGCTTTGATGGGTGAGGCACGCCAATCCTCGGCATCGGAGGTGTTGCGTAGATACTGGCTGCGAAACCATTCCATCGCTGCCCTGGTGAGGATGCCGTAACCGTCGGCGTACCGTTCGTAGCTCGCGTCGGTAAGTCCATAGTCGGTAACGGGATACACCAGAGACTGGAGCCGGAGAGGCGGGCCACCGGCATCGCGCGCCATGATCGCGGTGACCGCGGCAAGATTGGCCCCGGCGCTGTCACCGGCGACGCCGATCCTGTCGGGATCAACGCCGAGTTCCGCGGCCTGTGCGGCGACCCATAGCAACGCGTCGAAGGCGTCGATCACGGCGGCGGGGAATTTGTGTTCCGGCGCCAGCCGGTAATCGACGGAGACCACGACGGCGTCAACGCCGGCGCAGAGGTTCCGCGCGGTGAGGTCATGGCTGTCCGGGCTTCCAACAACGTGCCCGCCGCCATGGAAATAGACGATTGCGGGCAGGGGTGACCGGTCGCCGGGACGATAGATGCGCAGCCCGATTGGGCCGAGGGAACCGGGGATGGCAGGGTCCGTGACGCTGTGCACGGCCGGGCGTGGCGCCGGGTTGGCGCGGGCGACAGCCTCGGTCTGGGCGCGGGCCTCGAGCGGCGTCATGTCCTCGAAGGGTCGCAGCCCGGCCGCAGCCATCGCCCTGATGGCGGCCTCGATCTGTGGATGGAGCATCGGCGCCGTCGTGTTCAGCCGCGGGTCAGCACGATGTCGAACGTCACTTCCTGTGCGTTCGGCTCCTTGCCTGCCGCCGGGGTTGGGTCGGTGATCAGCAGGTCCTTGCGGCTGGAACTGTTCAGCCAGGAGTCGGACTCGTTATACTGGTCGCCATTGAAATACATCTGGGTGACAAGTTGCTCGTATTTGGCGGTGACCTGGAAATGGATGTGGGCGGGCCGCCAGCGGCCTGGGGACGCGGGATAGGCAGCCGGGCGGACGGTCTTGAAGGCATAACGCCCCTGCCCGTCTGTCGTTGTCACCGCGAAGCCGTTGAAGTTGTCATCCAACGGTGCTGCGAGGTTTTCGTCGTTCGGGTGCGGATAGCGGCCGGCGGCGTTGGCCTGCCAGATTTCCACCTTGGCGCCGGCGACCGGCTCGTTGTTTTGCGTCAGGATGCGGCCGGACAGGTAGAGAATCGTTCCCTTGGCCTGACCGCCACTGGTGAGGTCGCCGGTTTCGGTCGGCGTCAGCATGAACGGATAGAACGGCCCGAGGATCTGCGGCGGCGTGCGCGGCAGTGTGGTGGTCGCGGTCTTTTCGGCGGTGGCGCCATCGGCCATGATATTGTCCTCCCGTGCGGCCGGCGGGCGTCCACTCTGGTCGCTTCGCGGCACGTTGGGCTCCATGGTGGCGCGATGCTGAACGATGTGCAACGGGATTTCCTTGAGCGAAGCCGGGTGGCGCATCTGGCGACGGCGGATCGTTCGGGTCTGCCACACCTTGTGCCGGTCTGCTTCTGCCTGGGCGGGGAGTCGCTTTACATCAGTGTGGACGAGAAACCCAAGCGGACGGACGTGCCGCTGAAGCGGATTCGCAATATTGCGGAGAATCCGGCGGTGGCGGTCACCGTTGACCGCTGGGACGAGGACTGGACGCGTCTGGGATGGGTGATGCTGCTTGGGGTGGCGGCGATACTCGCCGATGGCACCGAGCATGACGCGGCGCAGGAGCGGCTACGGCTGCGCTATGTGCAGTATCGGGCGATGGACCTGGCACCGCTCCCGGTGATCGCGGTGCGGATCCGGCGGGTGCTGTCGTGGGGGGTGTTGGATGTGGTTTGATGCTGACGGCCCGAAAGCAGAAGATCGCCGGGCGCAGACCTGCTGGCTGATGTTCCGGCGCGGAGCCTGACGGAGGGCCCATCACCATTCGTCCGATAGAGGCACGCTCCCCGTCAACGCGTCCGTCGCGGTTCAGGGGAAGGGGCTGAGGCACCGCTTCGGTGTAGAGGTCAATACTTTGTAATTCATCTCACCACGACGCGAATACGATCGTGCTCGTGCGAAGACCAGATAAGCTGGCAGGAGGTAACTGGTATGCACCGGTGGCTGATCTTGCTGATGCTTCTGGGCGGCTGCGCCGAGCCAATCACTAACCGGCTGACTGACAAGATGGATCGGTGGTTCGATTCGCTGGGGCAGCCGACGCTGTCGGTGAATTCCGCTCTCATCACCGGGCCAGGGTATGCGCCAGCATATCCGCCCTTCGATCCTTCCGCACATCAGGCTGTCGGCCAACGATAGCGATCGTTGGACGTGCTTGTCATGATGGCCGGTCGGGCGTTTGTATTTCTTAAGGATTTTGGGACTGGTTCCGCAATCCGGTTGCGGACAGAAGCAGACGTGGCAGAAGCTGTGATGCCGAGTAACGACTGATCGTCGCTCGGCTTCCACAGACGCAAGGTCGTGCGAGCCCCGTGCGACCGCTGCTGAACTAGCTCGAGCCATTACGTGGATGGTGTGGCAAAATCCTGTGCAGTTTCAGATCGGTCGTGCATTGAAAGTCGCTGGCACGACCATCCAGCACGTTATCCCTGATAGTCCCGTTCAATACCGTGATCTGTGGATAGCGTTCGGTGGGTGTGCGCCAAATTCCGGATGCTCGAACCCGTCCATCTTCTCCCACAGTGCCATCGAGTTTGGTTCTCGAACTAAAGAGAGGCATCGTCAGACGCCCATCGATCACCTGGGCAGACGTCGTGCCGTGCGGGCTGCTGATGCCACAGGCATCCAGCTTATCAGATTGTCGCGTGCCCACGTAGCGTCCATCATAAAGCGGAGACGGGTCCGGGTCTTTCGCCGAGCAAGCGGCAAGTCCGAGAACCATGGCCATCCCAGTCGTTATGCGTCGTAACACAGTGTCTGAACCAGAAGCCGTGAGGCGGTGCCAAGCACTTCCGCTCTGCACCGAGTCGTGTGCGTTGGAAAGGGCCCGTAGTGATCCGGTCGATCGGGCACGGCGCTGAAATGAGATGGCGATCCGGTGTGACGTCCGTGTGGCGAATCGAGCCAAGTTCTAACTCGGGAGCGCTGAGTCGAATTGCTGCCGACGTTACTGGATCATCCGAAATCAACGTATGAACCGTCGGGCTGATGTGACATGGCTACAGCCTCGACGGTTCGCACGAACCTTAGTGGTGACCTGTGGCAGCGCCAGCGATGGCTCCGCCTCCTCCACCAATGAGAGCGCCTGTACCGGCCCCAACGCCCGTTGCGGAACCTACCGCCGCGCCCCCGCCTGCTCCGATCAATCCGCCGGTCACAGCTCTTGTACCCGGGGTGCGGCCACATGCGACCAGCGTCAGCAGTAGGGAACCGATCAGTATCGTTTTGGTTATGCACTTCATGATCTTACCTGCTGTCTGTTATCCGCCCTATTAGGATTTAAACGGTAGGGGACAGCACCGGTTGCGGCTCGTGCGGCCAAGCGATTATCAATAGACATTGATGGAACTGTTGGTCATCCGAGATGGTGGCCACGGGCCACGGCGTCAGCGGTTGAGGGCTGACCGGGGTCGGCCCGTGGTTTAGAGTCGCCTAACCGCCAGGCTCGCGATGACGAGCCGTGGTGTGGTTTACCGGTGCCGGGCGCCTGGCATCAACGGCCGATGTAGTCCATCCGGCCGCCGTCCACGGCGAGCACCTGCGCGGTGACCCATCCGGATTCGGGCGAGGCGAAAAACGCGACGGCGTTAGCGATATCATCCGGCTCCCCAACACGGCCCGTCATGGCGGCGGCGGCGATCTTCTGTGCGCGTTGCTTCCAGGCTTCCCCATCGGTGCCGCGAGTCATTTCGGTCTGGACGAAACCCGGGGCGACGGCGTTCACCGTGATCCCGTGCGGGCCGAGTTCCATTGCGAAGCGTAGTGTCAGGATCTGCGCCTCGGCCTTGGTGCCGGCGTAAAAGGCATTGCCGGGCAACGACGTGCCCAGCGCGGCGATCGAGGTGATGTTGACTATACGGCCGTATTTCTGCCGGCGCATGTCGGTCATCACGGCGCGGGTGGTATGGATCACGCCGTCGGCGTTGACCTGACGCATTCGCTCGAGGTTTTCCGGATCGTAGCTGTCCAGGGTCGCCTTGTGGGACACGCCGGCGTTGTTCACCAGGATCGTCACCGGCCCGAAGGCGGCCGCGACCCGGTCGACCATGCCCTCGACCGCGGCATCATCGGCCACGTCGGCGGCTACGGCGATGGCTCGTCCGCCGTTGTCGTTGATGTCGGTAACCAGTGTTTCCGCTTCATCGGCCCGGTTCAGGTAGTTCACGCAGACGGATGCTCCCTCCCGCGCCAGGCGTTGCACGATGGCTCGTCCGATGCCTCGGCTTCCCCCCGTCACAAGCGCCACCTGATCGCGCCATGTCGCCATGCGAGCCTCCAAAAAAGCCGTAACTGTTCGCGGAGCGACAGATTACCCCAAGTTAACAGCCTGGGTGGTCACAAGACCCGGACGAGCGGCGGAAAGCATTACCAATTGACCGCGATCAGGCGTTTGGTTCATCCTACACGTGCATGTGACTTCAACCAGAAGTAGCGCCATGTCAGGGCGGCCGGGGCTGTGACCAGCGCGGAAATCGTTCCGCACCGTGCGATGATCACAATGTCCGCCATTGGCGCGACGTTGTTGCAATCGCTGGATCAAACGATCGCCAACGTGGCGCTGCCGTTCATGCAGGGCAGTTTCTCGGCGAGCTTCGACGAGATTACCTGGGTGCTGACATCCTACATTACAGCGGCGGCGATCCTGACCGCGCCGGTGGGCTGGCTGGCTGGCCGGTTCGGCCGCAAGCGGCTTTTCATCGGTTGCATCATCGGCTTCACGTTCGCGTCGATGCTCTGCGGCGCGGCCCAATCGCTGGCGCAGATCGTCGGTTTCCGGCTGCTCCAGGGGATGTTCAGCGCCGCCCTGGTGCCGCTGTCGCAGGCGACTCTGCTGGACATCTACCCGCAGGAGCGGCGCGGTTTCGCCATGGCGATCTGGGGCATGGGGGTGATGATCGGGCCGATCATGGGTCCGACGCTCGGCGGCTTTCTGACCGAGCATTACGACTGGCGGTGGGTGTTCTACATCAATGTGCCGTTCGGGCTGCTCGCGGCGGGGGGCTTGCTGCTGTTCCTGCCCGACGGGCGCGACCGGAGCGGCCTGCGCTTTGACTGGCTGGGGTTCACGGTTCTGTCGACCGGCATCGGCGCGTTGCAGTTGATGCTGGACCGCGGCCAGGATCAGGACTGGTTCTCGTCGAGGGAGATCATTGTCGAGGCTGTGCTTGCGGGGTTGGGGCTCTATCTTTTCGCGGTGCACCTGTTTTCCGCGCGCCATCCGCTGCTGCCCCCGAGCTTGTTCAGGGACGTGAACTTCCTGTCGGGGCTGGTGCTGATGTTCGCGGTGGGAACGTTGCTGGTGTCGGGCCTGTCGCTGATGACGCCTTGGCTTCAGGTGATGAGCGCCTATCCGGTGCAGGCCGCGGGGATGATCATGGCGCCGCGCGGGCTGGGCAACTTAACCGCAATGGCGATCGGCGGCCGGCTGGCAACCCGGATGGATCCGCGCTGCCTCGCCGGCTTCGGTCTGATCCTGATGTGCGCGTCGTTCTATATCATGACCGGATGGACGCCCGACGTGTCGCAGCGTGCCATCATCCTGACCATTGTCCTGCAGGGCTTCGGGCTGGGGATGGCGTTCATTCCGCTGCAGGTTCTGGCGTTCGCGACGCTGCCTCCCGCACTGCGGACCGAGGGGGCGTCGCTGTTCGCCCTGCTGCGCAATATCGGCGCGGCAATCGGCGTGTCGGTCACGTCAACCGTCCTGGCGCGGAACACCCAGGCGCTGCATGAGGTGATCGGTGCCAGTGTGACGCCGTTCAACCGGGCATTGGCGGCGGTTCGGGCGTTCGACCCGTTCAGCCACCATGGCGCTGCGGTGCTCGACCGGGTGGTCAATCAGCAGGCGGCGATCATCGCCTATGTGGATGACTATGTGCTGTTGATCTGCACGACACTGCCGGCGGTCCTGCTGCTGCTGGTGATGCGCAAGCCGCGGCCGGCGGAGGCGGAGCCGGCCGAGTAGCGGCGGGCGGAGGGGGCGACGAACGGGCGGTACGACAATGGCTGCTCCGGGGGCACTGTGCCGCTGGTCGGATATTCGGCGCCCGCGGTTTCGCCGGTGCGGCCGGCGCCGGTTGGGGCTTCGTTCGAGATGCCTGTGAGCGCGGCATCCGGGCCCATGGGCGCGGCATCCGGGCCGGCGCGGTGCGCGACCCTCAAGGGCGGTGCTCACTTTCCGCGTGCCGCCGGGCGGCGCTGTCCCTGCCAGGGTCTCCCGCTCGCGCCGATCGCGCCGATGACCATGGTTGACAGGCCGCCCGGCAAGCCGTTAGCGGATCGGCTCTTTTCCGGGAGATCGTTTTGCGAGCGAAGCGGTGTCGTCTGGTGACCGGCGGCCGTTGACCGAATCGAAAACCGTGTGGCCGCCTTACGCGCATCCTGTCGTGGTCATTCAGCCGTTGCCGGGTATCGGGGATATGGTTTGGCACGTGCCGCATATCCGCGCGATTGCCACCCATGCCGGGGCACCTGTCACGCTGCTGGCCAAGCCGCGCTCGCTGGCGGATCAGTTGCTGGTCAACGAGTCGGCGGTTGCGGACGTTCTATGGGTGGACATCAATCCGGGCGGCCGGCGTGGGGCCCATGACGGCATCGGCGGGTTCCTGCGCCTTGTTCGGACGCTGCGAGCGCGTGGTTTCGGTTCGGTCGTGCTGCTGCACCACAGCGACCGGCTTGCCGCCGCCGCCTGGCTGGCCGGCATCCCGGACCGGCGCGGATACGGCTGGGGACGGCAGCGCTGGTTCCTCACCGCCGGGCCGTTCCTGCATGATAACGTGAAGAAACTGCACCAACATGCTCGGGCGACACGATATTTGGCGGCCGCCGGGGTTCCCCTGCCCTCGGCGGAACCCGCGTTGACGGTCGCTCCGGCCGCGCTGGCTGAGGCGCTGGTGCGACTGGGGGTTGACGCGAGTGACGGGTTTGTCGCGATCGGGATCGGCAGCAGCGAGGTGTTGCGGCAATGGGGTTCTGAACCGTTCAGTGAGCTGGTCCGGACACTGCTGGATGCGGGATGGCGGTCGGTCGTGCTGATGGGCGGAACGGAGGATCTGCCGCCGGCGAGCCGCATCGCGGGTTCGCAAGGCGAACGTGGCGAGCGGGTGCGGGTGGCGCTGGGATGGAACCTCGCTGACGTGGCTGCCGTGCTGTCCGTGGCGGCGTTTTACGTCGGCAACAACACCGGCGTGATGAATATCGCCGCGGCGACCGGCACCCGGACCTATGCGCTGTTCGGCACCACCCGCCCGTTCGATCACGCCAGCCAGATTGTGGCGGTCACTGCGCCCGATACCGGGGTGCATGACGGGATGCGGCGTCTGACTCTGGCGTCGGTGCTGGAGACGATCCGTGCCGACCGGGGACGGCTGGGTCCGTAGCGTTGGGACCGACAAAAGCGGAAGTGAACGTTCGCGTTATGACAAGGTTGGGCCGCAAGTTGGCTCACCGGCAGCGCCATCAGTTCGGTATCCACGAGCTCTGACCCGATCATGAGACTGCGCGGCTCGATCCCGTATGAGACGAAACCGGCATTCAGGTAAAGCCGCCGGGCCGCCTCGTTGCCAACGGTCACCGAAAGCATCAGTATAATGAGACGGGCCGAGCGTGCCTCGTCGATCAGACGATCGGTGAGCGCCCGGGCCAGGCCGGTGCGGCGCCAGGCGGGGGCGACGTAGACGCCAACGACCTGGCCCTTGTGGCGCTGCTTGAGCCTGGGCGACACGATGAGCGCGGCGGTGCCGACCAGCACACCATCCACGAAGCCCCCCAGTGTCACGTTCGGCCGGTCGCCGGATCATGTGCGACAGCTCGCTGCCCCGCTCTTCCTCGAAGGACGAACCGAAGGCTTCGGGGTGACGGCGCAGCGCCTCCAGCCGCAGCGGGCGGTAGAGCGGCAGATCGTTCTGCAGCAACGGACGGATCAGCCAGGGCGGGGTTCTGGTCAAAGCGTAAGAATCAGTCGAACTTGAAAAAGAATGCCCTCTGTTATCATTGACATTTTTCGTCGATTTCGGTGCGGGAGGGCATTCTTTTTTCAAACTCTTACGCCAGTGCCTCGGCGATGCGGCGTGCGAGGCGCCGGGCGACTTCGTCCTTGGGCAGACGGGGCCAGGTCTCGATCCCGGCGGCGGAGATGATGTGGACCGCGTTTTCAGCGCCGCCCATGATCGCGGTTTCCGCCGAGACGTCGTTGGCGACGATCCAGTCGGCATTCTTGCGCCGCAGTTTGGCCTGCGCGTTCGCCACAAGGTCGTCGGTCTCGGCCGCGAAACCCACGACCAGCCGCGGGCGACTCGGCCCGGCGGCGGCGATGGTGGCCAGGATGTCCGGGTTCGGCACCAGGGTCAGGTTCGGCGGGGCGGCGCCGGGGTGCTTCTTGATCTTGCCGGTCGAGGTTTTTTCCACATGCCAGTCCGCGACGGCGGCGGCGAAGACGGCGATATCGGCGGGCAAGGCCGACTGGCAGGCGTCAAGCATCTCACGCGCGGTTTCGATGTGGCGGACCGTCACGCCGGGCGGATCGGGCACGGTCACCGGGCCGCTGACGAGCGTCACGCGGGCACCGAGATCAGCGAGCGCGGCCGCGATGGCGTGACCCTGCCGGCCGGAGGAGCGGTTGGCGATGTAACGCACAGGGTCGATCGGCTCGTGCGTCGGGCCGCTGGTCACCAGGGCGCGCCGGCCGGTCAGCGATCCGGGCGGCGGGGTCAGGACGTTTTCGATGGCGGCCAGGATTTCGGGTGGCTCGGCGAGGCGGCCGGGGCCGAACTCGTTGCAGGCCATTGGACCTTCGTTCGGCGGGATGACGTGCACGCCGCGCCGGGCGAGGGTTGCGATGTTGGCCTGGGTCGCCGGGTGGAGCCACATCCGGACGTTCATCGCCGGTGCGACCAGCACGGGTTTGTCGGTCGCCAGCAAAACGGTGGAGGCGAGGTCGTCGGCGAGTCCGGCGGCCATTTTTGCCAGGATGTTCGCGGTGGCCGGCGCGACAACGAGCAGGTCGGCGGCGCGGGAGAGCTGGATATGTCCCATCTCCGACTCGTCGGTCAGTGAGAAGAGGTCGGAATAGACCTTCGATTCGCTGAGCGCCTGGAGAGACAGCGGCGTGACGAACTGCCCGGCGTTACCGGTCAGCACACAGGTGACGCCGCAGCCCTGGCGCCGCAGAAGGCGGATCAGCTCGAGGGCCTTGTAGGCCGCGATACCGCCGGAGATGATCAGCAGGACGCGTTGACCGGTCATGGCGGGATATGCCGTGCGCCGGGTTGACGCGGACTCACAAGCGCCATCCGGCGTGGATCGCGGCGATTCCGGCGGACAGGTTGCGGACGGTGACCCTCGCCAAACCGGCCTCGCGCATCATAGCGGCCAGTTTCTGCTGGTCGGGAAAGGTCCGGATGCTTTCCGCCAGATAGCGATAGCTGTCCTCGTCCCCCGCGACCAGGCGGCCCAGACGCGGCAGAACCTTGAACGACCATCGGTCGTAAAGGCGTGTCAGGGCGTAGACCGTGACGCGGGAGAATTCGAGGCACAGGAACCGGCCGCCCGGTTTCAGCACCCGCCGGGCCTCCCGCAGGACCGCTGGTTTGTCCGTGCAGTTCCGGAGTCCGAAGGCGATCGACACACGATCGACGCAGCGATCCGGAAACGGCAGCTTCTCGGCGTCGGCGACGACCAGGCTGACATCGCTAGCAAAACCGCCGTCCAGGGCACGATCGCGGCCAACCGACAGCATGGCGTTGTTGATATCGGTCAGGAGGACCGGTCCGCCGCCGCGCTTCAACCAGCCGAAGCTGATATCTCCCGTTCCTCCGGCGAGGTCCAGCAGGGTGGTGCCGGGCCGTGGCTGCAAATCACTGATGAAGATCTGTTTCCAGACGCGGTGGATGCCGAGCGACATCAGGTCGTTCATGAGGTCGTAGCGCGGCGCCACGCTGTCGAAGACGGCGCGCACCATGCCGGCCTTTTCGGCGCGGTCCACACGGCGGAAGCCGAAATCGACGGTCGTTGCGGGATTGTCGCTCATGGTCCGGTTGTATAGCCTCATCCGAGATATGCCGGAACTCCCCGAAGTCGAGACCGTGATGCGAGGCTTGCAGTTGCGCCTGCAAGGGCGGGTGCTGTTGCGGGCGGTCGCCCGGCGGCCGGATCTCCGCTGGCCCCTGCCCCCGGGTCTTGCGGCTGTGCTGACCGGCGCTCGGGTGGTGAGCTTTCGGCGGCGGGCGAAATACATCCTCATGCGGCTGGACAGCGGCTGGTCGGTGCTGCTGCATCTCGGCATGTCGGGGCGCATGCTGCTGGAGCCGGCAGGCCCCGCGGGGGGGCGTAACGACATCACCCTGCATGAACACCTGGAGATGGAAACCGATGACGGCTGGCGCGTTGGCTTCGTCGACCCTCGGCGGTTCGGGTCGGTCGATCTGATCGAGACGGATCGGGAGGATTCTCATCGGCTGCTGGCGGGGCTGGGGCCGGAACCGTTGGAGGACGCGTTCTCGGTGGCGGTTCTGGCGACGGCACTGGAGGGCAAGAAGACGCCGATTAAGGCAGCGCTGCTCGACCAGAAGATCGTGGCCGGGCTGGGAAACATCTATGTCTGCGAGTCGCTGTACCGGGCCGGCATCTCGCCGCAGCGGCTTGCGGCGAGCGTTCCCGGGGTGCGGGCCAGACGACTCGTGCCGGCCATCAAACAGACCCTACTCGAAGCGATCGCGGCGGGCGGATCGTCGCTGCGCGACTATGTTCAGACCACCGGTGAACTGGGGTATTTCCAGCACGCCTGGAAAGTCTATGGGCATGAAGGCGAACCGTGTCCCACCTGCCCCGCCGATGGTACCTGCAAACGCGTTCGCCGTATCGTCCAGTCCGGGCGCAGCACGTTTTATTGCCCTTTGACGCAGCGGTAGACCGCTACGCCAGCGCGCCGCCCGAGAGGTCGGAGGTCTTCTGCTGGAGACTCGCCAGCAGCGCGTCGCCGCCGCCGTGGGACAGCAGATGCCGAAAATCAGAACGCTGTACCGCGACGCGGCTGATCGAACCGGCGGCGAGCACATCGACGGCCTTCCAGCCTGCCGGCGTCTGTTTCATCACGTAGTCAAGCTCGGTCCCGTCGCCGCTGACCGGGTTGATGCGGCTCTGCACGATCACCTGATCGGGGCCGAGGCTGCGCGTATCGGGCGAAACGGTGACGCTCTGGCCGGCGTACCTGTCGAAACTGGCTGCGTAGCTCGCCACAGTGTAGCTGCGGAACGCGTCGAGCAGCCGGATTTGCTGATCCGGCGACAGACTTGCCCAACTCGGGCCGACCGAAAGTGAAAGTATTGCAGGCAAATCGAACGCCTGATCGACGGCGGGGGCCAAGGCCTGGAAGCGGCGGCTGAAGCTTGCCCGGTTGCCCGCCTTCATGGCGCCAACCAAAGCCTCGTTGAAGCGCTGGATCGTGACCGTCGCGTCAGTCGCGGTATTGGCGAGCGCGGGTCGGCCAAGCGGCACGGCGGCCATCACAAGCAGGCCCAGCAGCGACCGTCGGCTAAACCCAGAATCCACCAAAGAAGCAGCGTTTGTACTTGTGAACATGTCAGCCCCCGTTGCGGTCTGCGTAAGTCTCACCCGGCCGCCCGACCGCGTATTGGACGAAACCGCCAAATCCGGGACAGAAGTCTCCAACGGTTCTCAGCCCCAGCCAGCGGCGCCAGCCGTAATCTCGTATTGGCCGCTGTTTTGCTGTGGGGTCGCCTGGCTCAGGGAGGCAGCGTTGGCCACACCCACGCTCAGGGTGACGGCGGCAACAGCAGCGAGTACCAAGGTCTTCATCGGAATTCTCCATCGCTTGCCCGGCAAGATGTCCGGCTGCGAGTGGTGGCGTAAATGGACCTAAGTTGCGGGGATGATAATCGGGGATTGATGCATTGGATCTATGCGCGTGGCGGGGAAATACAGCGACGGAAGGCATGTTGACAGGTCGGGCAGGCAATCGCCGCAGCCCGCCGAAGCGGACCCTCCCTGCCCTGTGCGGAGCGTCAGGCTCTGGTATGATCCGCGAGACCACCACGCCGGATCCTTCAACCGGTGGCGTAAAACCCCTGTCCGGGAGACCATTATGCCGACCTACGAAAACATTATCGTCGAGACCCAGGGCCGAGTCGGCTTGATCCGCCTCAATCGGCCCGCCGCGCTGAATGCGCTTTGCGACGTACTGGTGCGCGAACTGGGCGAGCAGTTGCTGGCGTTCGATGCGGACAAGTCGATCGGCGCCATCGTCATCACCGGCAGCGACCGCGCCTTCGCCGCCGGCGCCGACATCAAGGAGATGCGTGACCGTACCAACCCGGCGGCGATGGTGGAGGACTTCATCGGTGCCGGCTGGGAAAGCGTGCTACGCGTCAAGAAGCCGGTGATCGCCGCGGTTGCGGGTTTTGCGCTGGGCGGCGGCTGCGAGCTGGCGATGATGTGCGACATGATCTTCGCCGCCGACACGGCCAAATTCGGCCAGCCCGAGATCAATCTCGGGGTCATCCCCGGCGCCGGTGGCACCCAGCGGCTGACGCGGGCGGCCGGCAAATCCAAGGCGATGGATATGGTTCTGACGGCCCGGATGATGGACGCGGCGGAGGCCGAACGGGCCAATCTGGTGTCGCGCGTGTTCCCGGCTGACCAGTTACTGCCGGAGGTCGTGAAGATTGCCGAGCGGATTGCCAACCTTTCGCCGGTTGCGGTGCAGTTTGGCAAACAGGCGGTCAACCGGGCGTTCGAATCGACGCTGGCCGAGGGCGTCCGGCATGAGCGCGCATTGTTCCTGTCGCTGTTTGGTACGCCGGACCAAAAAGAGGGCATGGCGGCGTTTGTCGAAAAGAGAAAGGCTAACTTTCAGCTGGGATAGTTATTAGGACTTTTATCTATTTCTGTCTGCAAGCCGGGCAAATGGGGCGGGTGCGCGCATATTTTTATACTATTCGTTGAATGACGGTGTTTTCACATCTCAATACCGGGATTTCTCTCGATTTATTTTATTGACTGGGCTATCACGGTTGTATGGAGCAAATCCTGCCTCTACGTTTTGATGTAGTCGGTGACGCAGCCTGGACAAGGGCCAGCGCGGGTATGTCAGCGATCAACCTGCTTCTGGTAACAAGAAACCCCACGTGGTCACGGGCGGTGCACAGCGCGACCCGGCAACTCGGGGGCGGCGGGGTCCTGACATGCGACGCCCGGGGCGCGCTTGCGCGGCTGGCTGGAACCGCAGCGCACTACTCCCATCTGCTGGTAGACCGGAACGATGCGGAAGGGCTGTTTGACGAGCTCGCCGACCTCGCCAATGAGGTGGCGGCACCCGATACGGATGTCCTCGTGCTAGGCTCTGCCGACGCCAGCCGCCCCCACATTCGTGCCGTGGCGGACGCGACGTCCCGTTCGGTCGCAGAGGCGTTGATGGCAAGCCCTCCGCCGCGCAGGGGCCCCGCGCTGGAGCTTCCCGAGCTGACCGCGGCGCTGCGGGGGGCGATGATCGAAACCCGTTACCAACCGATCGTCCGGATCAGCGACCGCCGCCCTCTCGGACTGGAAGCGCTCGCGCGGCTCAATCATCCGCAACTTGGTACGATCCCGCCTGACCGCTTCGTGCCGCAGATCGAGGATGCCGGTCTGGCCGGCGAGCTGACAGGTCTGGTGTCCGCGCAGGCCCTCGCCGACCTCGCCGGACCGTTTCTTGCCTGGCGCGATCTGCGGATGTCCGTGAACTTCCCGCTGGACGTATTGCTGCAGCCCGCTGCGCTGGATCGGCTGGAGGAACAACGGCTCGCCGCGGGTCTGTCTGCCGACCGTATTGTGATCGAATTGACCGAAAGCCGCCCGGTGGAGGATTTCCCGCTGCTGCGACGTTCATTGGAGCGGCTGCGCAGCCTGGGTTATGGCGCGGCGATCGACGACGTCGGCCCGGCCGTGCCGTGGCTGGCGCCCCTGCTGGACCTGCCGTTCACCAGCCTGAAGCTGGACAAGGATCTGGTGCAGAAAGTGGGCGAGTCGGACGACGTGCGGACATTCCTGGCCAACACGATCATTCAGGCCCGCGCGCACGGTCTGACCGTGGTGGCGGAGGGCGTCGAAACGGACGTGATATGGGAACAGATGCGCGATCTGGGCGCGCACGAGATCCAGGGCTTCCTCGCGGCTCGGCCGCTTCCGGTGGCGGCGGTCCCGATCTGGTGGGATGCGTGGATCGGCGACTCCGCGCCGCGGTCGCGACCGCCAGAGTGAAAGCTGCCGAGGACGACGTGACGTAGCCGTGCGTTTGGAACCCCGGGATCACTACGTTCTGCGCAATCAGGGTCGTGTGCGCGCCAGCATCTCCAGCAGGATCGCGTTGACCATATCGGCGGATTCAAAAGCGGCCCAGTGGCCGGTCCCGCGGACCAGGCGGATGTCGGCGTCCGGGCGGTGGGCACGCAGGGTCGCCACACGTTCGGGGCCCTTCGGATTGGCGGGGGCGTCGAGTTCGCCCCACATGCCGTTCAGCGGGGACTGCAACTGGTCGATTGCACGCATGATCGCGCCGCTGCGGGAGATCGCCGGGGTGCGCAGGCGCGAGCGGATGGTGTTCCAGTCCTGGATGGCGATCGCCAGGTCGTCGATTTTCGCTGGGTCGGCGATCATCAGGCGGCTGAGGTTGGTGCGGTGGGTGTCGCGACGCTGCTGGCCCTCCAGGTGACGCACCTTCAGCAGATTGACCATTGACCCGGTGGCGCCGACTCCGGACGAGCCGATAATGGTGACTGAATGGACCCGCTTGCCGCGCAGGGCGCCGACGCAGGCGGCCATGGTGCCGCCGAACGAGAAGCCGGCCACGTCGAAGGATGTTTCGGCGCCGACGATGGCGTCGATGCCGTTGGCGACAATGGTGGCGATAGCGAACGCGTCCTCGCCAACGTGCGGCATGTCGGATTCGCCGAGGCCGGGCAGGTCGGGGACCAGAACGCGATAGGTCGGGACCAGTGCCGGGATGGTGCGAATCCAGTGGCGCCAGGAGCCGGCGCCGCCGTGAAACAGCGCAACGACCGGGGCGGTGCCGCCGGACCGGTCCCAGAGGTGCCAGACCATCCGGCCGTTGCCGCAAGGGGTCTCGTAGCGGGTGGCCTGGGACTGGATGCGGTCCAGGATGGTTTGCGGGTCCTCGGTCAGTTGGTCGTTCATCCGGGGCGGGTCCTTGGGTCTGGGGCTTTCCTGCAGTTTAGAGACAGGCGCGGGCTGACGCCAAATCGAGGCATGGGAGCGATGCGGTGCGGCAGGTGTGGCAGCGCACAATGATGAACCGCCCGACGCGCAATGAAGGCCGGTTTCCGACGCCACCGGACTGGCGGCAGTAGGACTGAGGATCGTTTCTGGACCGAAAGCGGCGGTCGGGTCACACCTGTTGCGCGTCCGTTTCACCGAGCCCCCCATGTTGCTGCCGACGTTGAACTCGGGCAAGGCAGATCACGCGCTTCTTCCGAGGTGGCATGGCATTCGGCGTCCGCGTGGATCGATCCGGCGGCGGGCACGATGCGTCATGACCACCAACTGAGACGAATCTTCAAACGGGATCCTTTTGTGCTTTTTCACACCCGATCGACTGAGTCGTCTTGTGTCACTTCCCCGCCTGACGTTATACTGTTTCCCCAACAGTGTGACGAATTTAACGAAACATTAAGCAATTTCACGGAGAGTCGTTGGCATGTTCCAAACCGGCCCTGCGGACAGAAGAGTCAACAACGATAACGTCACCATATACAATAAGTACTTAATATCCAGGGTTGAACCCTAAATATACAAGGAATTTCCATGTACCGGGTATCAATATCGGTGACCTTATTTGCTCTGCTCGGACTGGCTGTTATGCGCATAATTCGTGGCTTGGACAGGCATGTACTTCAGGTGATCGAGAGTGAAAAATCTCAGGAGCATGAATTGGGCACCAAGCTTAACGGACGTCATTTAAACACAAGCCAATCCGAATGCAACCACCTTCCCGCAGCAACGACCGGGGAAAAGGTCAGAATCTTGTACAGTCACAGGATCCATTCGCGTGACGGGCAAAGCGTACACGTTGAAGAGCTCGTAGGCGCATTTCGGGCCGCCGGCAATAAAGTCCTTGTTATTGGGCCGCGTCTCTATGAGAACGCCCGGTTTGGAGGAGAAAGTCCGACTGTTGCCACGATTCGTAAATTTCTGCCAACTGTGCTCAAGGAGGTTGCGGAGATACTACTTAACGTAATAAACTACTATCGACTTTATAGGGCATATCGGGATTTTGCTCCTGACTTAATATATGAGCGGTATAATCTCTATCTTTTCGCCGGCTCTTGGCTGGGGCGCTGGACAGGTCTACCATTTTACCTTGAGGTTAATTCTCCACTCGCCGCAGAGCGAAGCCGCTTTGGTGATCTTCGACTCAAGGCGTTTGCACATGTGGCCGAACGTTTTGTCTGGCGATCCGCAGACAGAGTCTTAGCCGTAACCACAACCCTGAAGGACATCATTGCGGCTTCTGGTGTCGGCCGGGAGCGTATCCACGTCGTCTCGAACGGCGTTGTCCTCGAACGATTTCGAATCCCCACGTGTCGCCCTGTGCGGGATAACATTACCCTCGGCTTCGTGGGCTTTTTGCGAGACTGGCACGGACTGGACAGTGTTATAGAAGCTATGTCGAAATACTCTGGAGTGATCCCGTTACGACTTGTTGTCGTCGGTGATGGGCCCGCGCGGCCAGCGCTGGAAAGCCAGGCTGCTTCTCTTGGTATTTTGGATAATGTTGACTTTATGGGTGTAGTACCATTTGAGGAGGTCCCAGGTCTGCTCTGTACATTCGACATTGCCTTGCAGCCAAAGGCTGTTCCGTATGCTTCTCCGTTGAAAATATTCGATTACATGGCTGCGGGACTCGCGATCGTTGCGCCGGACCAGGCCAACATTCGAGAAATATTGCTGCATCGTGTGAACGCCATACTTTTTGATCCCGCTAACGATACGGCGATGTGGCGGGCTATAAATGAGCTCATTGCCAGCCCGGAGTTGATCAATCAGCTCGGGTTGGCGGCACGCGCGGAACTTGTATCAAAGAATTATACTTGGCGGGGTAATGCAGAACGTATAGGGGTATGGGCGGCACAGGACAAACAATCGCGCCAGGTTGGTGCGCCGACAGGCCGGAGATAAACGCGGCGTCGTCGGGTTCGGTGGAGCGGGTGGCAAGCTCGGCTCCGGGCAGCGTTGCCGCAGTCGTTACTTCGCTCTTTTTGGAAAGAGCCAGCTTAGCGCCGATCGGGCGGCGGTTCAGGACAGTCCGACGACCTCGGCCACGGCATCGAGTTGCTCGGCATGGCGGGAAACCGGGTTCAGCAGCAGGTGGTTGGCCCCCATCGCGATCATTTCCTGCAAGCGCTCCCGCACATGGTCCGGGGTGCCATGGATCCCTGACGTGTCGGTGCCCGCGGGGTTGTGGTAAACCTCGGTGTACCAGCGATGGAGCTCGGTTCTGGCGATGTCCGGCCTTTCGTCGACGGCGATGAAGATTCGTTTCGAGATCGGGAAACCATTCGGATCGCGGCCGGCTTTTTCCAGTGCCTCGCGCAGCAGCGGCACGGTGCGGCGGAAATCATCCGTGCTGGAGCCCCCTGCCCCCATCCAGCCGTCGGCGATCCGCGCAGCGCGGCGGATTGCGTCGGGGTGGCCGGCGCCCATCCAGATCGGCAGCGGCTTCTGGACTGGCCGAATCCCGAGCTGCACGGCGTCGAGGTGGTAGAAGCGGCCGTGGTGGGTGACCTTCTCCTGGCTCCAGAGGGTTCGGATCAGGTCGATCTGCTCCCGAAACCGGACGATGCGGCCGGCTTCGGGGATCTGGAAGTCGTGCAGATGCCTCGCATGGCCGATTCCGACACCCATAATCGCTCGGCCGTTGCTGACATGGTCCAGCGTCGCCCATTGGTGCGCGACTTTCCTCGGATCTTGCACCGGCAGCACCAGAACCGAGGCACCGAGCCCGATCCGGGTGGTGATCGCGCCGGCATAGGTCAGCACGACCACCGGATCGAAGGAGGTGACGTGGTCGAGGGTATTCTCGGTCACCCACAGGTCGTGAAAACCGAGCGCGTCGGCTCGGATCGCCACCGTTCTGACGGCGTCCATGCCGATGTTGTCAGGAGACCGGTGCGGCAGTGACATGCCGAACGGAATCTGGTCCTTCAAAGCCATTGGGCGGGTCCTAGGCTTTCTCGATGATTTCCATCTGCGAGTCGTCGGTGCCTGCCACGAAGGCGACGCGATTGCCGTTGCTGCCTTTCAGTTCCTCCAGCACTGCCACACCGTTTTCCCGCAGTCTGGCCAACGTGCCCGGGAAGTCGTCGGTAACCACGGCCATGTGTTCGATACCGTAATGCTGCTCATGGTTTTGTTCGGTGATGATACCGGTGATGTTGAGCTGGGTTCCGTGGAGGTCGAGCTGCCAGCCTCGGCCAGCCATTTCGGCCTTCTTCGTGGCGCCATAATTGTCGATGTAGTACCGCACTGTCTTCTCGACATCACGGGTCTTTATGTGGACGTGTTGGAAGACGATCGCCATTGCCATTTCCCCTTTTGGTTGGTTGTCCGAGGCAGACTAAAGCAATTTGGCGCCGGCTGGAAATACGCGGCGTGGAGGCAAAAGCCCCTTAGCCCAGCACTAGATCGTCCCGGTGCACCATCTCGTCGCGGCCGCGCCAGCCCAGGATCGCCTCGATCTCGTCGGAGCGGTGGCCGGCGATGCGGTCGGCGTCGGTGCTGGCGTAGGCGGACAGTCCTCGGCCGAGAACCGAGCCATCCGGCCCGGCGATGGTGATCGGGTCGCCCCGCTCGAACGTGCCCTCCACCGTTCGCACGCCGGCCGGCAGCAGCGACCGGCCGTTTGCCAGGGCGCGGGCCGCGCCGGCATCGACCGTGAGGACACCGAGCGCAGTGAGCGATCCGGCGATCCAGCGCTTGCGGGCGGTGCGGCCTTCGGGCACCGGGAGGAACCAGGTGCAGCGGGCGCCTTGCTCCAAGGCCTGTAGGGGGCGCTGGACATTGCCGATGGCGATCGCCATTGCGCAACCGGCCTGGGTTGCGATGCGGGCGGCGACCAGTTTGGTGCGCATGCCGCCGGAAGAGTAACCGGGCGGAGGATCGCCGCCCATCGCTTCGATCGCGGGGGTCATTGTTTCGACGATGGGGATGTGGGCGGCGTGCGGGTCGCGGCGCGGGTCAGCGGTATACAAGCCGTCGATGTCAGACAGCAGGATCAATTGGTCCGCTTGCACCATCTCGGCCACACGGGCGGCCAGGCGGTCGTTGTCACCGAAGCGGATTTCGGCCGTGGCGACCGTGTCGTTTTCGTTGATGACCGGGATGCAGCGCAGGGACAGCAGCGTGCTGAGGGTTTCGCGGGCGTTCAGGTAGCGGCGGCGGTCCTCGGTGTCGTCGAGGGTCAGCAACAGTTGCGCCGCGGTCAGGTCGCGCGCGGACAGCGCCTGGCTCCAGGCCTGTGCCAATCGGATCTGGCCGACCGCGGCGGCAGCCTGTTTTTCTTCCAGTTTCAGGCGCTTCTGGGTCAAACCTAACGTGCGGCGGGCGAGTGCGATGGCGCCGGAGGATACCACGATGACGTCGATGCCGCGGACCCGCAGTGCGTGGATGTCGGCGGCGACGCTGTTCAGCCAGGCGGTTCGTGGGGAGGCCTCCTGCTGGTCGACGACCAGGGCGCTGCCTATTTTTACGACAATGCGTTGTGCGCCCGTGATCGACGGGATCACGCTGCTTGCTCCTGCCTCGATGTATGGATGGTGTTCTGGAGGGCGCGTAGGATTTCCGGTACGCCCTGGCCGGTGGCGCCGGACAGCAGGTACACGGGGCGGCCCGAAGCCTTGCGCAAGGCGGCCATACGGGAGGAGGTTTCGCGCGGGGTCATGGAATCGGACTTATTCAAACCGATGATTTCGGGCTTTTCGGCCAGACCACCGCCGTAGGCCGACATCTCGCCGCGAACGGTGCGCCAGGCCTTGACCACGTCCCCGGCGGCACCGTCGATCAGGTGCAGCAGGACGGCGCAGCGCTCGACATGGCCGAGGAATCGGTCGCCGAGGCCGGCGCCCTCGTGCGCGCCCTCGATCAGGCCGGGGATGTCGGCCAGGACGAATTCTTCCGCGTTGGACAGGCGGATGACACCGAGCTGGGGGTGGAGGGTGGTGAAGGGATAGTCGGCGATTTTCGGCTTGGCAGC
>JBEKLE010000057.1:0-20865 GCA_050010355.1 Rhodopila sp.
AGGCGGCCTGAACGCTCGCTCAAAGTGCCGGTTCGCAAACCCATCCAAAGCGACCAACCCGCCGCCTCAGATCGCGGCAACAGGAGACCAGCCATCGAAAGCCGGTGAGTTTCTTCCTAGGAACGAATGTCCTGTGGCCCAATATAAGATTTAGTCTTGTATTTACGTCCGACCTGCCACGCTGCAGCATAGCGGCATAAGTAATTCACTATAACCTGAGGAATACACCCATGGCACGCTACGACAACATCCTTGGCACCATCGGCAACACACCCGTGGTGCGCATCAACCGTCTGGGCCCGCCCGGGGTCAACCTATGGGTCAAGGTCGAGGCGTTCAATCCCCTCGGTTCGGTTAAGGACCGGCTGGCGCTCAGCGTCATCGAGGCAGCGGAGAAGTCGGGCGAACTCAAACCTGGCCAGACCGTCATCGAAGCGACCAGCGGCAACACCGGCATCGGACTGGCCATGGTCTGCGCGCAGAAGGGGTACAAGCTGGTTCTCACGATGGCGGAGAGCTTCAGCGTCGAGCGGCGCAAGCTCATGCGCTTCCTGGGTGCCAAGGTCGTGCTGACGCCGGCTGCCCTGGGGGCCACCGGGATGGTCGACAAGACCATCGAGCTCGCTGCGGCCCATGGCTGGTTCTTTACCCGCCAGTTCGAGAACGATGCGAACCCCGCCGTGCACGAGCGCACCACCGCGCGCGAGATCATGTCGGATTTCGCCGGTGAGACGCTGGATTACTGGGTCACCGGCTACGGCACCGGCGGCACGTTGCAGGGGGTGGCGCGGGTGCTGGCCCGCGAAAGTCCAGCCACAAAGATAGTGGTGGCAGAACCGGAGGGGGCTGCGCTGCTCGCCAGCGGGATGCCGCAGCCAAGCCATGACGACGGCACGCCGGCCAGCAAGCATCCGGCCTGGAAGCCGCACCCGATGCAGGGCTGGACGCCAGATTTCATTCCGAAAATCACTTGCGACGCAGTGGCCATGAAGCTGGTCCATCAGTTGGTGACTGTCACCGGCGCCGAGGCGATGGCGTGCAGCCACGATCTGGCGACGAAGGAAGGGGTGTTCGTCGGCATCACGTCCGGGGCCACGTTCGCCGCTGCGTTGCAGGTGGCCAGGACCGCCAGGCCGGGGGCCAATATCCTGTGCATGTTGCCCGACACCGGCGAACGCTACCTGAGCACGCCACTGTTCGGCGACATTCCGGCCGAGATGAACGAGGCGGAGGAGGCCATCTTCCGCTCGACGCCGCTTGGCGTGCCGGGGGCCGGCTGACGGCATGGCAGCGGGCCAAACGTGTAACACAGGTGGTCGGAGCGGGGCTCACCAGATGCGCCAATCCCGAGCTACCCACCAGCGCAAGCCGCGCACTGCCCCTCCGCCTCGATCGTCGCCTTCCCCACTGTGAACCCCAGCCGCTTAGCCGCATCGTCCAGCGCATGCGCCAGTTCGTGGTCTTCCAACTCCGTCACCCGGCCGCACGAGCGGCAGATCAGAAACTGCGCGGCATGGTCGTGGTCCTCATCCGCGATGCAGCCGACAAACGCCGACAGCCGCTCCAGCTTGTGCACCAGCCCCTGCTCCTGCAGGAACTCCAGCGCGCGATACACGGTTGGCGGCGCCGCCCCATGCCGGGTGCTGCGCAGCTGATCGAGCAGGTCATACGCCCCCGTCGGCGCGTCGCGGTCCAGGATCAGCCCCAGCACCTGCCGCCGCAGATCGGTCAGCCGCACCCCCCGCCCCTCGCAGATCACGTTGGCGCGGGTCAGCAATGTCTCGGTGCGCGGGGAAAACCCCATCAGGCACTCCTTGGCGGCGGGCACGCCCCACGCCAAGATAGCATCCATGAGCGAAATTGCCACACAACCAGATCCCGTTCTGGCCGATCCAGTGCTGCAAGCGATCTGCTTCGACGCCAACGGCCTGGTGCCCGCCATCGCCCAGCAGCATGACACCGGCGAGGTGCTGATGATGGCCTGGATGAACGCCGAGTCCATCCGGGAAACCCTCGCCACGGGCCAGGTCTGCTATTTCAGCCGCAGCCGCGGCAGGTTATGGCGCAAGGGCGAGACCTCCGGCCAGACCCAGCGCCTGAGGGAGCTGCGGGTCGACTGCGACGGCGATACCCTGTTGCTGCTGGTCGATCAGCACGGCGTCGCCTGCCACACCGGCCGCCGCAACTGCTTCTTCCGCGCCGCCCGCGACGGTGCCCTGCAAGAAATCGCCGCGCCCGAAATCGCCCCCGACACGCTCTACGGCCAGTCGCATGGCTGAAACCACGCCGGTCACCGTGCTGACCGGCTTCCTCGGTGCCGGCAAGACCACGCTGCTGAACCATCTGCTGCGCCAGCCTGCACTCGCCCGCACCGCCGTCCTGGTGAACGAGTTCGGTGAGATCGGCCTCGACCACCTGCTGGTGGAAAAACTGGACGACACCACCACCGTCCTGCTGAACGCCGGCTGCCTGTGCTGCACCATCCGAGGCGACCTCGCCCGCACCCTGCGTGAGATGCTGCCCCGCGCCCGCCGCGACGAGATTTCCCGCATTGTCGTCGAGACGACCGGCCTCGCCGATCCCGTGCCGATCCTGGCGACGTTGATGACCGACCCGGTCGCCGCCTCCGCCTACCGGCTGGACGGCATCGTCACCGTCATCGATGCGGTGAACGGCGCGATCCACCTCGATATGCATGACGAAGCCGTCCGCCAGGTCGCGGTGGCCGACCGCATCATTATCAGCAAGGCAGACCTGGCCGACCCGTCCCCGTTACGCACCCGTCTCCGCGCGTTGAACCCGGGCGCCGGAATCGCCGAGATCGTCCACGGCAAGGTCGATCCCGCATTTGTCCTGCACGCGGGACTGTTCGACCCGGGCACCAGGATCCCGGACGTCGCAAGCTGGATGAACGTGGCGGGATTCGAAGCCGCGGGCCACCACCATCACGACCTCAACCGCCACGATGCCACGATCGAGGCGTTCTGCCTGACCTTCGAGGCACCCCTCGACGGCCAGCGACTGGCGATGTGGCTGGAAATGCTGGTCGCTTCCCGAGGCGAAAGCCTGCTGCGCGTGAAGGGCATTCTGAATCTGAAGGGCCATGACCACCCGGTGGCGATCCATGCGGTGCGCCACCTGATGCACCCGCAGGTGAAGCTCACGGCCTGGCCTGACGGCGACCCGCGCACCAGCCGGATCGCCTTCATCACCCGCGATCTGCCGCGCGCCGTCGTCGAGGACGGGCTGCGTGCCTTCCAGGCAGCGATGTAGCGGTATCAAAAGCGGCGCCCCGCTCACGCCCCAAAATGGCTGAATTCGCTGCATTGATCCGCCGCAGGGCCGCTTCGGGCTGATCGACGATCCGGCTGGGCTCGACGTCGTTCCCGATTGGGAGCGGAGCCCCTGGTAACCGACGGCGCGCTTCGCGGCTTCCTGTTGGCGGTTCAGCAGCGAAATTGACGCAAACGCAGGCCGCGCACAAAAACGTCCCATCAAACGCCCGAGTCAAACCCCCTGGGCCCAGCGTCAGGCGGCGGGCAGAGACAGGCTGACAGTCGCACCCGAATCCGGCTGATTGAGCGCCGTCAACCGCCCATTCATTGCCCGAGCCAGGCGGTTGCTCAACGCCAGGCCGGTTGCGCCCGTGGCTGGCACGTCGCCGCCATCGAACCCAAATCCGTCTGCCCTGAAATCCTGGGTCAGCGACGGCGGCAAACCGCGGCCGGTATCGCTTACGGACGCGGTCACCCTTCCATCGGTTCGGGCCACCGACACCGACACAGTCCCGCCAGGCGGGGTGAACCGCACCGCATTGGCCAGCAGGTTGTCGAGAATTCGCCGCATCGCCCACGAATCGCCGATCGCCGATGCCTTGGCGGCTTCGCGGTCGGGAGCCAGCGCAATGCTGATCTGACGCTCGCTGGCAGCCGCACGAGCGCCTTCCGCCGCATCCCGTGCGATCCTCGAGATATCGATCGTTTGCCGCCGCAACTTGCGGTCTTCGATCTCCGTCAGGTCCAGCAGATTGTCGATCGTTGCCAGCAATTCCTTGCCGTCGGAGCGGACCCGCCCAAGCGCCGCTCGCTGATCCGGTTTGCTGCCCGCCATCGTCAGAGTCAACACGCCAAGCAGTGTATGGAGTGGCGTCCGTATTTCCTGGCTGAGGTTGGTCAGAACCTCCGTCTTGATGCGTTCCGCCGCCTCGGCGCGCCGGGTTTCGGCCGCGAGACGTTCCTGAGTCCCGCGCGCGTGGTGGACGAAGGCCGCGGTGACGACAATCGCCAGGAGCGACAGGATACGGTTGCCGATCAAATCCGGCAGGTCCGAACGCACGACGGGAAAGCAAGCGCCCACCACGACCAACAAACAGGCGATGGCGCTCAAGCCCCACAAACCGGAGCGGCTTTTGTGAAACAACGCGGTCGCGACCAACGGGGCGTAGACGACGCCATACGCCAGGGTGTTGTCACGAAAGAGGTCAGACATGAAGGCCAGCCCGCTCACCCCATACAGCACGAAAACCAGCCAGTGCCCGCCCCGTCCCGCGGCGATCTCGCGTGCCGCCGTATCGTTTTGCCGGAATAAGCTCGGGTACAATCCTGATTCCGACGCATCGTGTGACATTTTATATCGCTACAGTTGTGAGCCATTGTATAAAAAGCGATGTACCGTCAAGAAATCCTCTATCTGCATGAATTCCCATGGATTGTGACTGCCGTTGACGTTGCGGACCAGGACCATCCCCATCGGCACCCCGGCGGCTCCAAAAGCGGCTGCATCGTGCGACGCCGGGCTGCCAAGGTGCAATACGGGAATCTCCTGAGTCCGGGCCGCCGCTTCCAGCCCGGCCTTGATTGCCGAATCGACCATCCCGACGGCGGCACGCGCCTTTTGTCCCGGATGAAACCGCACGGCGCGGCGTTGCTCGATGCCCTCGATGATCCGCCCGACCTTGTCTTCCAGTTCGGCCAGGACGGCTTCGTCATAGGCGCGAACATCCAGACTGAAATGGAACGAACCAGGCACGATAGTCAGCCCATGCGCCGCCGCATCGGTGTGGAAGCGGCCGAGCGTGCAGGCCATCGGGATGCCGCGTTCCTCGTACCCGGCCCACAGCGCGTCGAGTGCCATGGCGAACTCCGCCCCGGCCATCGCGGCGTCGTGACGGAAGCGGCGTGGCAGTCCGACATGGTCGTGACGACCCTCGATCCACGCATCAGGATACCGGAAATTCCCCGGAATGCCGGTGCAGATCGCCACCGGACGCTGCGCCTCCGCGAGGCTGGGCGCCTGCTCGATGTGCAGTTCCAGGTAGGCACGGATGCCGGCCGGGTCGAAATGCCGGGCGCCGGCGCGTAACGCCGCCGGATCGCCGCCGCACTCGTGAATATGGTCGGCCAGAGTGCGGCCAGTATCGATCCGGCGGACGTCGAGAGCGCCCTCGGGCAACGTGCCGAGGCTGCCGCGGCTGCCGATATAAGAAACCTGGAACCAGACGCTTTCCTCGGCGCGAATCGCCATCACGACGACGTCGCACCCCGGCGTCAGGCCCATCGAGCGCAGTGCCGTCACGGTTGCCAGCCCAGCCAGCACGCCCGCGGCACCGTCGAAATTGCCGCCATGCGGCACGGAATCGAGATGCGAGCCGATGACCACAACCGGCGCCGTCCGGTCCCGGCCGGGCAGGGTCATATACAAATTCGCGGCATCGTCGTGGCTGATTTCCAGACCGAGCGCCTTGGCCGCCCGCGTCACGGTGGCGTGAGCACGTTGCTCGCCTGCGCCGTACGGGTCGCGGGAAACGCCTGGCTCGTCCAGCCCGTCCTTTCGAAGTTGTTCGAACAGCGCCTCCATCGTGCCGCGCTGCGCCAGGACCGCGGCCTTGATCGTCTGAGGCGCCGGTGTGTGCATCGTCCTGTCCCTTTATCGGCTGTCGCCGGGCGATTATTGGCTTCGGTGCGGGCAGCGGCTAGACAGAGCGAAACGGGGCGCCGAACCGGGGGATCAACATGGCCAGTTGCTTCTGCTGCCGACCGGGATCGCTTGGCCGGCGCAGCTTCCTCGCCGCGGCGGGGGTGGTCGCCGGGTTGACGGCATCCGGCCAGCCCCAGCCCGCATCCGCCGGTCCGGCTGATCCGGCGCTGCTGGAAGATCTCGTCGCCGCCAACCGAATCCTGTACGACCAGGGGGTCGTCGACGGGTTCGGCCACGTCAGTGTGCGTCATGACAAGGACCCGAACCGATATTTGCTGTCCCGCAGCATGGCGCCGGCCCTGGTGACGCGGGACGACATCCTGGAATACGACCTCGACAGCACGCCGGTGGATGCGCGCGGCCGGACGTCGTACCTCGAACGCTTCATCCACGGCGAACTCTACAAGGCTCGGCCGGACGTCATCGCGATCGTGCACAGCCACTCCCCGGCCGTCATCCCGTTTGCCGACACCTCTGTCCCGCTGCGGCCGATGAACCATATCGCCGGGTTCCTGGGGACCGGCGTCCCGGTCTTCGAGATCCGTGACACCGCCGGCCCCGCCACCGACATGCTCATCCGCAATCCCTCGTTGGGGCACGCTTTGGCGACAACAATGGGCGCCCATACCGTGACGCTGATGCGCGGCCACGGTTCGGTCGCCGCGGCCCAGTCGATCCGCCATGTCGTGTTCCGCGCCGTCTACACCGAGATCAACGCCCGCATCCAGGCCGAAGCCATGAAGCTCGGGACGCCGACCTTCCTGAACGCCGAGGAGGCCGCGGCGGCGACGAAGACCAACGACGCCCTGGTCGACCGGCCCTGGGATCTGTGGAAGCAGCGCGCCCTTGGAAAGGCCTGAGAATTTGAAATGAATGCCGTCTTAACCTCCGCAAGCGACAGGAAAAATCCAATGATTCCAGAGGGTATTCATATTCAGGTTCGATTGATTTTCAGGTTCTGACCGTGATGAACAGTTCAACCACTGACAACGTCGGCGACATGCTGCGGGAAACCGCGGACCGCCTGTTCCAGGCCCATTGCGACACCGCGACCCAGCGTGCGGCCGATCAGGGCACCTGGCCCGCTGCGCTGTGGTCGGCGATCGCGGAAGCCGGACTGCCTCGCGCGCTGGTGCCGGAGGAAGCGGGCGGCTTCGGCGTCCCGGTGTCCGACGCGCTGTCGCTGCTGAAGGTGGCCGGCGCCCACGCCGTGCCGCTGCCGCTGGCCGAGACCATGCTGGCCAGTTGGCTGCTGGCAGGCGCGGGGCTCCGGATTCCGGACGGGCCGCTGACCGCGGGGCCGGTGCGTGACGGCGAGAGCGTAACTCTGACGCCGGTCGACGGTGGCTGGCGTCTATCCGGAACCATCAGCCGCGTGCCCTGGGCCAGGAACGCCGATCACCTCGTTATTCTGGCGAATGCTCGCGTGGCCTTGGTTGGCAGGGAATCCTGGTCGATCGAGACAGGGGAAAATGTGGCGCGGGAACCGCGGGACACCGTGCGGGTGAACGGGACCGCCATCGCCGTTGGCCCAACGAAGGCGACGCCGTCAGACCTGATCGCAGTAGGGGCGGCGATGCGAACGCAGCAGATCGCCGGCGCACTGACCCGGTTGATGGAAATAACCACGCAGTATGCCCAGGACCGCGTGCAGTTCGGCCGGCCGATCGGCAAATTCCAGGCTGTGCAGCAGAACCTCGCGGTGATGGCGGGGCAGACCGCCGCCGCCGTGGCGGCCGCCGACCTCGCCGCGGAAGCGGTGGCGGACGGGATCAAGATCCTTCCGATCGCGGCGGGCAAGGCGCGCGCCGGCGAAGCGGCCGGCATTGCCGCCGGGATCGCCCATCAGGTTCACGGGGCGATCGGCTTCACCTTCGAGCACAACCTGCACTTCCTCACGCGCCGCCTGTGGTCCTGGCGGGACGAGTTCGGCCAGGACACAGCATGGAACCGGCTGCTCGGCCGGCACATGGCGCTGGCGGGGGCGGACAATTTGTGGGCGGAAATCACCGCGGCGTGATATCAACCCGCGATGATGTGGACAGAGCCACTCGCTCAATTTGTCAGCTTTACCGCCAACTGGTATCACGCAAAGCCTTCGTCCGGTTCGGAATAAGCCGTCAGGCTGGCAATGTCGTGCAGGATGACGCGCGCGCCGTGCGTCTCCACCCCGAACCCGCGCAACGCGGCGAAGGCGCGGGACAGGTTTTCCTGCCGGCAGCCAAGACGGGCGGCGAGCAGCCTCTTGTCGAACGGCAGCCGCAGCGCCGTGGCGTTGGCTTGTTTTTCGGTCGACAGCGACAGCAGATAACAGCCAAGGCGCTGCGCGGTCGTCCGCAGCTTCAGGTCGCACACCTGCCGGACCAGAGCGCGGAATTCGTTGGCCTCGGCGCGCAGCAGAACCGCGACCAGCGCCGTCTCCTGCTCAACCAGTGCCAGCAAACCCTCGGCATCGATCGAGATCAGGCTGCTCGGTGTGACCGTACGCACACCCAGCAGCCGTGGCAGGCGGGCCAGCAAAGTGGCGAGGCCGAGGGTTTCGCCCGACCGGATGACCTCGACAACCGCGGTGGTGCCGTTGGCCGCTGTGCTGAATCCCGCCAGTTGTCCATCCAGCACGATCAGCAGTTCATCCGCTGCCTCACCCTGGCGGCAGATCTCGGTACCCTCCACCGCGTTCACGATCTTGCTGATCGCGGCCAACCGATCCAGCACCGGATCGGGGAGATCGCGCAGCAGCGGTGTCGCACGCAGTGCACGAAGGACGAACGAGCTATCAGTCTGGTGCGACCGGACCGTGTCAGTCACCGTGGCTGGATTTGACATGATAACCTCGCCGTCCTGGCATCGCCGCGGATTTTCAAAATACCATTCTAACGGAGGAATTTGACCACAATCAAGCCAAACGACGGTACGTTCCATCCGGAGGCCTCGTCCTTTACCAAATTTAATCTGTTCGAACGGAGAAGGTCATCATGAAAGCAATGATTTGCGAGCGCTTCGGCGGCCCGGACGTGTTGGCGGAGCATGAGGTGCCCGACCCGGTGCCGCCTGGCCCGGATGAAATTCAGGTTCGCATCGAGGCCCGCGGCGTCCAGTACGTCGACGTCCTGATGCTCGCCGGAAAATACCAGTTCCGGCCGGAGCCGCCTTTCATTCCGGGTGGCGAGGCTGCGGGCCACGTCATCGCCGTCGGTTCCGGCGTCACGGATTTTGCAGTTGGCGACGCAGTGATGTCCCGGCACACGCTTGGCGCACTGGCGGAGAAGGGCAACGCGAAGGCGGCGCTGTGCGACAAGGTGCCGGCCGGCGTGAGCATGGCGCAGGCAGGGGTGTTTCGCGGCGCCTTCACCACGGCCTATCACGCGTTGCTGCAACGAGGCCGCATGAAGGCCGGCGAGTGGGTCCTGGTGCACGGTGCCGCGGGCGGCATCGGCATCGCCGCCATCCAGATGGCAAAGACGTTCCGCGCCCACGTCATCGCCACCGCCGGCAGCGAGGAAAAACGTTGTGCATGCCTGGAAGAAGGTGCCGACCATGCGATCGACTACCGCTCCGGGTTCGTCGATCAGGTCAAACAACTGACGGGCGGCCGCGGTGTGGACATCGTCTATGATCCAATCGGCGACAAGGTGGCCGAGGAATCGTTGCGCTGCCTGGCATGGGGCGGGCGTTTGCTCATTCTCGGGTTCCTCGCCGGCGGTCCAACCAATATCCGAAGCAACTACCTGCTGATCAAAGGGATCGACGCCATCGGTGTGCGAATCGGCGGTCTGAATGAGGCCGACCCCGACCTTGCCATCGCCAACATGAAAGTGCTTATCGCGCTGGCCGAACAGGGGAAGCTGCGACCGCGGATTTCCCATACGTTCCGGCTCGATCAGGCCGCCGAGGCGCTGCAGGTTGTCATCGACCGTGCGGTGATCGGCAAAGCCGTGCTGCTGAGTTAAAAAAACAGGAGGTCTCGCCATGAACGAAGATGCAAAGACATCGCCCTTACCCGCACCTCTGACACTCGGGGGGCGCTCGGGACAGGAATCCCCCAGCCCGCTGCGCACCGCCTCTGCCGAAACGCGGCGGGAGCACGACCTGCTGGGCGAGGCGGATGTCCCGATGTCGGCCTACTGGGGCATCCACAGCCAGCGCGCGGTCGAGAATTTTCCGATCACCGGCGTGCCGGTCGGGCATTTCCCCGACCTCGTGCGGGCGCTGGCCTTGGTCAAGCTCGCGGCAGCCCGAGCCAACCGGCGGCTGGGGGACTTGCCGGCCCACAAGGCGGCGGCGATCGAACGGGCCTGTCAGTTGATCGCCGACGAGGGCAAATTCCATGACCAGTTCGTGGTGGATGCGATCCAGGGCGGCGCCGGCACCTCGACCAACATGAACGCCAACGAGGTGATCGCGAACGTCGCGCTGGAGGTGATGGGTCATCCGCGCGGCACCTACACCGCGTTGCATCCGAACGACGACGTCAACATGGCGCAGTCGACCAACGACGCCTATCCGACGGCGCTGCGGCTTTCGGTGATTTTCGCCATCCAGCCGCTGGCCCGCGCGATGGACGATCTGGCCTTCGCCTTCAAAACGAAATCGGTGGAATTCGCCGATGTGCTGAAGATGGGCCGCACCCAGCTTCAGGACGCCGTGCCGATGACGGTGGGGCAGGAGTTCGACGGCTTCCACGCAACCCTGAAGGAGGACGTCGCGCGTTTAGCCGACATCGGCGGTCTGTTCCGCGAGATCAGTCTCGGCGCCACGGCGATCGGCACCGGCATCAACGCCGATCCGCGTTACGCAACGCTGGCGGTGGAGGAACTCGCTCGTGCGTCCCGCCAGCCACTCGTTCCGGCGGCGAACCTGATCGAGGCGACGTCCGACATGGGCGCGTTCGTGCTGTTCTCCGGGCTGTTGAAGCGCGTTGCCGTAAAACTTTCAAAGATCTGCAATGACCTGCGCCTGCTGTCCAGCGGGCCACGCACCGGGATCGGCGAACTGCGGCTGCCGTCGGTCCAGGCCGGCTCCTCCATCATGCCCGGCAAGGTCAACCCGGTTATCCCCGAGGTGGTGAACCAGGTCGCCTTCCTGGTGATCGGTCACGACCTGACCGTAACGATGTGCGCCGAGGGCGGCCAGCTTCAGTTGAATGCCTTTGAACCCACGATCGGTTACTGCGTGCTCAACTCCTTGCGGATGTTGACCGCCGCGGTGGAAACGTTACGAATTCGCTGCGTCGAAGCCATCGAGGTTGACCGGGAGCGCTGCGAAAGCCTTGTCCGCGGCAGCATCGGTCTGGTAACGGCGCTGGTTCCCGCGTTGGGCTACGAAGCGTCGTCGCGGGTCGCCCGGCGCGCCCTGGCCGAGAAACGCTCGGTCGCCGAGATCGTGCTGGACGAGGGACTTCTGACCGAAGTCCAACTCAACGAACTGCTGCAACTGGAAGCAATGACCCGACCCTCCCGGGCGAAGGCCGTCGTTGCGCGAGCATAAATTTCCCGGGAAATCGACATCACTGCCGGCGTTTCGCGCCGGCCGTGACAGCAAAAATCAAGTCAAGAAAGAATATCCGTCCGAGTCTTCGTGGGCCTTGTGGCTTTGTGGTCAAATATCTTCAGTAGATCGAACAAAGACCTGCCCCCCAAACCGCGAAACCCACCACACAATAGCCCGGTAAGGTTGCCGCCCAGACCCAGCCGGCCTAACCTCCCCGCATCAGATTGGAGGAACACGGAGATGGCGACGCCGGGACGCGCATTGCCGCAGCCGACCCCCGAAACCCAGCATTTCTGGGAAGGCACCAAGGCAAACGAACTGCTGCTGCAGCGCTGCGACGAATGCAGCAAAGTGTATTTCCCGCCCAGGCCGTTCTGCCCCGTGTGCGCCTCCCGGAAAGTCTCCGTCACCAAGGCGAGCGGCAGGGCAAAGCTCTACAGCTACGTGATCCATCATCGCCCGGTGCCCGGCTTCAACCCGCCCTACGCCATCGCCGTCGTGGAGTTGGATGAAGGCCCGCGCATGATGACAAACATCGTCGAGTGCGAACAAACCCCCGAAGCGCTGGTCCTCGACATGCCCGTCGAGGTCGTTTTCGAGCCGCAGACCGACACGATCACGCTTCCCTTCTTCCGCCCCGTCTCGAATACAGCGCCGAAAGGCTGATCGATGCCGCACAACACAGTCGCCGTCGTCGGTGCCGCCGAAACCACTAGGCTCGGCGATATTCCCGAGCTTTCGCAGATCGGGCTGCACGCCGATGCCGCGATCAATGCGATGGCCGATTGCGGCCTGAAGCCGAAGGACATCGATGGTATTGCAACGGCCGGCGAAACCCCAGTTCAGATCGCCCACTATCTCGGGATCACCCCCACCTGGGTCGACGGCACAGCGGTGGGCGGCTGCAGCTTCATGATCCACGTCCGTCACGCCGCCGCCGCGATCGAGGCCGGGCTGGCGAAAACCATCCTCGTCACCCATGGCGAATCCGGCAAATCCCGTGTCGGCAACCCGCCGCGTTCGGTTCATCCGCAGTCGTTGAACGGCCAGTTCGAGCAGCCCTTCGGTCCCATGGGCCCACCCAGCATGTTCACCATTCCGGTGCTGCGCTACATGAAGACCTACGGCGTAACGGCGGAACAAATCGCCCAAGTCGCCGTTGTGCAACGCGAATGGGCGGCGAAGAATCCACGCGCAACGTTCCGCAATCCGATCACCACAGACGACGTGCTGAACAGCCGGATGATCGCCTACCCGTTCCGTCTTCTGATGTGCTGCCTCGTCACCGATGGCGGTGGCGCGCTGATCCTCACGTCCGCCGACCGCGCCAAGGATTACCCGACAAAACCTGTGTACCTCCTCGGCACCGGCGAGAGCGCCGAAACCCCGATGGTCAGCCAGATGGAGGATTTCACGTCCTCCCGCGCGTTCCGCGTCGCCGGCCCAACGGCCTTCAGGGAGGCCGGGATCACTCACAAGGATGTCGATCATGTCATGATCTACGACGCCTTCGCGCATCTGCCGATCTATGGCCTGGAGGATCTGGGATTCCTGCCAAAAGGTGAAGCCGCATCCTTCATCGCCGGCCGCAACACCGCCCCGGGCGGATCGCTGCCGTTAAACACCAATGGCGGGGGCTTGTCGTATATGCACTCCGGCATGTACGGGATGTACGCATTGCAGGAAAGCGTGCGGCAGATGCGCGGCATCGCCCCGGCACAGATCCGAGGCGCAAAAATCTCCGTCTGCCACGGCGTCGGCGGCATGTTCGCTGCATCCGGAACGATCATTTTCAGCAACCAGGCTCCGTGATCCGATGACCGAAAGCCTGTTCACCGGCCTGAAAGTCATCGATTGCGCAAGCTGGATTGCCGGCCCCGCGGCGGCAACAATGCTGTCCGACTTCGGTGCCGACGTCATCAAGATCGAACCGCCCGGCGAAGGCGATCCATGGCGTGCATCGCAACCCATTCCGGGCAAGAAGGTCGATTACCACTGGCGGTTGACCTCACGGAACAAGCGCAGCCTGGCACTTGATCTGAAGCACGCGGATGGCCAGGCGGAGCTGCATCGCCTGGCTGCATCGCCTGGCTGCATCGCCTGGCTGCATCGCCTGGCTGCATCGGCGGATGTTTTCGTGACGAACTTTCCGCTACCGGTCCGCGACCGGCTCGGCATGGCACCGGCGGATCTGCTGCCACTGAACCCGAGGCTGATCTACGCCTCCTTCACCGCGTATGGCGAGGAAGGTGAGGAAGCCGCCAAAACCGGCTTCGATTCAACAGCGTACTGGGCTCGCACTGGTCTGATGGACATGGTTCGATCGGATGCCGATACCGTGCCCTCACGATCAATGCCCGGGATGGGCGATCATCCCAGCGCGACCGGACTCTACGCGGCGATCGTCACGGCCCTGTATCGGCGAGAGAAGACCGGACAGGGCGGGGTGGTAAGGTCGTCGCTTCTGCAGAACGGCCTGTGGGCGAATGGCTGTGCCGTGCAGACCCGCCTGTTCGGCGAGCAGTTGGATCTGCGCCCGCATCGCGACCACGCGCCGAATGCTCTGGCAAACCATTACCGTTCGCGCGACGGCCGCTGGTTCATCATGGCCCTGTTCAATGAGCAGCGGCAGCTCCGCTCGTTCCTCGGCGCAATCGGCCGCGAGGAACTCACCGACGATCCGCGCTTCGCCACGCCCGAAGCCCGCAAGCAGCACGCGCGGGAACTGGTTATCATTCTGGACGAAATTTTCTCCCGCCGAGACCTCGCCGAATGGCGCGCAGTTCTTGATGCCGTCGGCATCACGTTCGGCATCGTTGCCACAGTGAACGAAGCGCTGCACGACCCGCAGATGCGCCATTCCGGGGCGCTTGTTCCGTTCGGCGACGGGCAGGGACTGACGGTGATGACTCCCTTCCATATCGATGGCGTAAACAAAGTGCCTGCGACACGCGCCCCTTCGGTCGGCCAGCACAACGAATCCGTGTTGCTGGAGGCCGGATATTCCGCCGACGATGTCGAGCGTCTGCGCGGCCTCGGCGTTGTGGCCTGAATCACCTTGGTTGCCGCCGCCGTCTGGATACTGACCTTGGCCGTCATTGCCGGCGTCGTTCTCGCGCTATGGCATTTGCGAGCGACCGATGCTCCGTCGCGGCCACCCTTGTTGGCCGGCATCGCCCACGGTGTGATCGGCACTGTAGGATTGGTGCTCCTGCTCATCGCGCTGCGGGGCCCGCCAAGAGCCGTTGAAGCCGGAGCCGGCTCGTTCGGGCCGACGGCCGCCGTCCTGTTCGCCGCGGCCGTTCTGATCGGGATCGTAATTCTCTTTGTGCGGCAGAAGGCAGTGCTGATCTCGATCCACGCCGGACTCGCGGTCACCGGTTACGTCTTGCTGCTGGCCTGGGACTCCCTTGGTTAGCCACCGCGCGTGTCGTGGCCGGGCCTTTGCCCGACCAGACACCACAACTCTTACCCAACGGCCACGGAATAAATATCCCTCACCGTACCCGGCAGCGGCAGAGACTCCCACGTCGTGCCGCCATCTTCGGTGCCATGGATTTCCCCGTTATAGCGCGCACCGATATAGACCTGATCGGGATCATGATGATGAAGTGCCACCGACATGATCGTTCCGTGGACCTGAACCTTGTCGAAACGTTTCCAGTTCGCGCCTTTGTCGGTGCTGCGATAGACCGCGCCGTCCTTGCTCGAAGCGGCGACACTCAACGCGGTGTAAAGAGTATTCCCGTCCTGCGGGGAGACCTTGATGTCCCGCCCATAAGTGGTGGGGGAGAATCGGCCCACCTGCATATCCTGCCACGTCTGACCGCCGTCCGCGGTCTCGAACAGCCCCATCCGCACAGCGACGATCACCTTGTCAGGGTTCGCCGGGCTGATCGCGATGGCGTGGCCATCCAGCATACCCTCATTAAACGTATCGCTGACGATCTTGCTCTTCAAATAAGGCTCCTGCGCCAGCCTGATCAAATCCGAACTGCAGTCGCTCCAGCTTTCTCCGCCGTCCGTGGTGCGCATCACGCCGTTCACTTCCAGAGCGGCGAAAATCGTGCCGGACTGTGACGGGTGCTGCGCCATTCGCATCACACGGCAGGCGAAAGGCATCACCGCGCGGTCCGGCATCCCCGGGTCGGGGAGCTTCCGCCACGTCTCACCGGTGTCCTCGCTTCGGTACATGCTGATCGGCGAACCGCCAGCATAAATCAGTCTCCGATCGTTGGCATCCACCAGGAACGACCAAATCTGCACGCCCTTGTCAGGGAAATTTCCGCGCTGGAACGTCTTGCCCCGATCCGTGCTGCGATAAACCCCATCCGCCGTGCCGGCGAACACAACGTTCGGATCGGTTGGATGGACATTGACCGTATACGCTTCCGTGCTGGTCAGAACATGTTCCCACTGCCCGGTCTCCGCGGGCCGCGTGAATACCCCGACCGCGCCTTTCTGATCCGCTCGTCCGACATAGCCCGCGACGCCGGCGTAGACATTCGATTTGCCTGTCATGACACACTCCCCTGGTTCGTCTCCAGCCATCACGCTACGCCGCTTTCGCCGTTCTGGCCAACCGGCGGCCTCTGGGCTAGCCTATCGAAGAGGAACCGGGAGAACGTCCATGCCCAACGTTTCGGCGGAAAAACTGATCGAGATCGCCAGCAGCCTGCTGATCGCGGCCGGCGCCTCGGAACAGGAGGCGACCGTCATCGCCCGCTACAACATCGGCGCCAATCTCGTCGGTCACGACAGCCACGGCATCATCCTGATCCCGCAATACATTGAGCGAATCAAGGCCGGCCATATCGTTCCCCAGGCGCCCTGGGTCATCACCCAGGAAACCGCAACCACCACGGTTATCGATGGAAACTGGGGATTTGGTTACGCCGTGACCGACCGGGCGATGCGTTACACCATCGACAAAGCAAAAACCCAGAACGTCGCCGCCGCAACGGTTTTCCGCCAGAGCCATATCGGCCGCCTCGCCAGCTACCCGCTGCTCGCCGCGGCCGAGGGTATGATCGCGATGATCACTGCCGACTCCGGCCGCAGCCCCAAGCACGTCGCCCCGTTTGGCGGCGCCAAGGCCCGTCTTGGTACCAACCCGATCTGCTTCGCCATCCCGTCCAATCTGGACGGTCCGCTTGTGTTCGACATGGCAACGTCCGCCGCCGCCGCGGGGAAAATCAACGTCGCCACCGCGCGCGGCGACCAGGTCCCGAGCGGATGGCTGATCGACGCCGAGGGCAAGCCCTCGAACGATCCGCGGGTGCTCAAATCAGGCGGCGCTCTGTTGCCGTTGGGCGGGACCGAGGGCTACAAGGGCACCGGCCTCGCCGCAATCGTCGAGATCCTCTCCGGTTTGCTGACCGGTCTTGGATTCGGCGTCGAACCGACCGGCCGGCACAACGACGGCTGTTTCATCGCGGTGTTCAACGTCGCCGCCTTCCGCTCCCTGGACACGTTCAAGCAGGAAGTGACCGAATTCGCCCACTACCTGAAGGCAACGCCGCCGGCGCAGGGGTTCACCGAAGTGTTCTACCCCGGCGAGATCGAGTTCAGGAAAGAGCAGGACCGGCGCAAGAACGGTGTACAGGTCGAGGACGCCACCTGGAGCAGGATCCGTGACCTGGCGCAAGGCTACGGCATCGCTGATAAACTTGGGCTGTGAGTGGCGCCCTTGATCGGGCAATCTGCCAGAAGGCCGGAGGATGTTTTCGTTAACGATGTGAACGGCCCCGGCCAGGCCTGGGTCCCACGTGATCCGGTCGCCGGACGTCCATGCCGTGATAGACCGGATCGATCTAACGCCGAGGCCGCGAAACCCAGCCGTAAAAAGCACCCGTCGCCATCAGTACTGACGTCCCCAAAAATACCGCCCGCATGCCGAAATGGCCGCCGACGAAACCGCCCGCCAGCGGCCCGGCCACCTGCCCCACATACTGTGACGACGTGGAATAACCCAGTATACTCCCGGCGTTTCGTTCCGGTACATTATGGCGGATCACCGTCGCGACGCAGGGCAGCAAACCACCGAGCGAAAGGCCCATCAGAAACCGCAGTGCGATCAGTTGCCATCCGGCGGCAACGAAGGCCTGCGGTATCAGCAGCGCGGCGCACACCAGAAGGCAGCCGACGATCACCGTCCAGTGCCCGATCCGGTCCGCGAGTTTGCCCAGTCGGGACGCCGAAAGAATGCTGCCCAGCGCCGCCGCCGACATCACTAACCCCGCGACGATTGTGACATGCGCCGGATCAGGAACGATCTGCGCCACATACACAGTAATGATCGGCTCGATCGACATGTTCGCGAACATCAGCAGCATGCCGGTGGCCAGCATGGCGATCACCGGCGCCTTGTTCGGAACCGATGCAAATCCGGCCTTGTGTTTCACGGTTCCCGACCGCCGTGGCCTCGGTTCCTCCCTGATCAGGAAAGTGGTCGCCAGAAACGCAACAAAAATGATCGCGCCCGCCGCCAGGAACGTCATCCGGATGCCGATCAGCGGCGGCAGCACGCCCCCGATCAGCGGTCCGGCGAGGTTGCCCGCCATGACGCCCGACGACATCATGCCCAGCGCCCAGGCGGTTTGCGCACGCGGCGTCTGTGTCGCTACCAGAACCATCGAGCCGGACGAATAGCCGCCAAGCAGTCCCGCCAGAAGGCGCAACCCGACAAGTTGATAGACATTCTGCGACAGCCCGATCAACGACATCGCGACCGCCATACCCAGGCTTGCCCGGATCAGCATCAGTTTGCGGCCGTACTGATCGCCCAGCCTTCCCCACAGCGGCGCAAACATCGCCGCCGTCAGGAACGTTGCGCCATACGCAACGCCGGACCACTGCACGATCGCCGCATGATCCGAAACGCCAAGCTGCTCGACGTACAAAGGCAGGAACGGCAGCAGCAGCGTCATCGCCACGATCGTGGTGAACGACCCGAAAACACAAACCCACAGGTTTCGTTGCCAGTGGGAACTCCCTTCGTCCTCGGTCACAGCGCCGGAATCACTTTGTCATTGAATAAGGTCAGGCTGCTCGCCGCCTGTTCATGACTCATCGGACCGAGACGAAACTGCATGATCAAGCCACCGACACCCGTGGCCTTGAGTGGCGCGAGCTTTTCGGCGACGGTTGCGGGCGATCCGCAAACCAGTGCGTGCTCGACCGACGCATGGGCCGGCAGCGCGGTCCCCTCCGCCGGCATCGGCAGGATCGACGCCCCCTGCTCCGCGTAGATGCGCTTTCGCATCGCAATCCGGTGCTCGTGCATCGCGATGAAGGCGGGAATCGCAACCCGTTCCGCCTCCGCGTCGGTCTCGGCGACACAGACGTTCCGCCAGACCCAGCATTCGTCAACCCGGGCAGCGATCGTTGCAGCATCCAGCCCAATCTCACGCAACGTCTGGCGATACAGCGCCACGCGCTGGGCGGTGACCGCGTTGCTCTGCACGTTCATCATGAACGGGTTGCCGCGCCGCGCGATGTCCAGCATCCCGTGTTCCGTCGCCGCCGCCCGGATCACATAAGGATGTGGCTTCGTAAAGACCGCCGGCCGCAGCTCGGGCAAACAGAGATCGAAAAACCTGCCATGATGCTCGAACGCCAGACCCTTCCAGGCCTCGAACATGATGGCCTCGGCTTCCTCGAAACGCGCCTGCGCCTCGATGTGGTCGATGCCGAAACCCTGATAGTCGTAAATGTTGTACGCGGTCCCCCGACCCAGCCCGACGATGAGCCGGCCCTTACTCAGGTGGTCGATCAGCGCGACCTGTTCGGCAAGGCGGATCGGATGGTGCAGCGCCAACTGCGCGACCGCGAAGCCGATCCGGGCCCGCGTAGTGGCAACCGCCAGTGCGGCAGCGAAAGCAACCGGGTCGACATAAGCGACGATGCCATCGAAATGGTGCTCGGCGAGCCAGATCGTGTCAAAGCCCAGTGCGTCGGTCAGGCGCGCCTCTTGCAGCGTTTCGTCGATGATCCGCCCGTCTTCGGTGGCCGACATGCTGTCGGGAAACAGAAAGTTGGAGAATTTCATCCAGTGCCCTTCCAAACGAAACAGCAGCATCCAATGGAGCGGCTTTGCAGGCAATGGCCGTTCTGGTACGACCGCCGCAGCCGCCTGATGGAGCGCACCGAATGAGCTACGAACCGACGCGGGCGGACTTCTCGCTCCCCGTCCGCATCAATCTTTATTCCGACACCCAGACGCGTCCGTCACGCGCCATGAAGGAGGCGATGATGGCCGCCGAAACCGGCGACGAGCAGGGCGGGTCGGATCCCACGGTCTGGGAGCTCTGCGACCGGACGGCGGCACTGCTGGGCAAGGAGGCGGCGATGTATCTGCCATCCGGCACCATGTGCAACCAGGTGGCGATCGCCACGCATTGCCGCCCCGGCGACGAAATCCTGGCCCACGAGGACGCTCATATCCAGTCCAGCGAGGCCGGCGGACCCGGTGCAATCGCCGGCGTAATGATCCGCGGCCTGCCTGGCAAGCGCGGAATCTTCTCGGCCGATACGTTACGCGAAGCAATCCGCCCGGTGTCCCGCTATTCGCCACCGCAACGACTGGTGGAGGTCGAGCAGACCGCGAACAAGGGCGGCGGGACGTGCTGGAAAATTCCGGAACTTCACGCCGTGGCCGAGGTTGCCCACGAACATGGGATGCCGGTTCACATGGACGGCGCGCGGCTGCTGAACGCGGCCGTGGCTCTGGGCGCCGCGGCAGGCGACGTAGCGGCCGACTGCGACACGGTCTGGCTGGACTTCACCAAGGGCCTCGGTGCTCCCCTGGGCGCGGTCCTGGCGGGGCAGAAAGACTTCATCGGCGAGGCCTGGCGGTGGAAGCAGCGGCTGGGCGGTTCGTTGCGTCAGGGTGGCATGAACGCCGCCGCCTGTATATACGCATTGCAATACAACATCAACCGTTTGGCCGAGGACCACGCGAACGCTGCGTCCCTGGCGCGCGGGATGGCTCAGATACCGGGGATCACTGTAGAAACACCGGAAACGAATTTGGTTGTCTTTGATACCACCGGCACCGGCCTGACAGCCGCCGCCTTCGCCGCGCGCCTGCGCCCGCTTGGTCTTGCGGTGTCCGTATCGGGAACGTTCCGGGGTCGGGCATGCACGCACCTCGACGTGAGCGCGGCGCAGATCGATGAGGCGGTGGCAATGATGCGCGACGTTCTCACGACTTCTTGAAAAAGACTGCCCCCGCACCGGAATCGACGAAAAAACGTCAATGACAACAGGGGGTACCCTTTTTCAAGTTCGATCGATTTTCAGTGCGCCAAGCGAAGCTGGCGCTTTCCAGCCGGTGCAAGTCCGGTGAGGGTAGGGCAGTAGCATGCCGCCCTTTAGCGAGTGTTGCGTGGTCGCCGG
>JBEKLE010000058.1:0-53388 GCA_050010355.1 Rhodopila sp.
GTCAGAAAGAAGATGATGCCGGGATAGAACCCTGCCTCGCACAGGCCCAGCATAAAACGCAGGATGTAGAACACGACCGGGTTGGAAATCCCCGTCGCCGCCGAAATCCAGGGAATAAAGGCACAAGCGCCGGAAACCAGGCCCCAGGTGAACATAATGCGCGCAATCCACAGGCGCGCGCCGAACCGGTTCAGCGCCAGATTTGAGGGAACCTCCAGCAGGAAGTAAGCCCAGAAGAAGATGCCGGCGCCGAAAGCAAAAGCGGTGTCGCTAAGCCCCAGGGCGGCGTTCATTTGCAGTTTGGCGAAGCCGACATTGACCCGATCGAGGTAAGCCACGAAGTAACAAAAGACCAGAAACGGCACCAAACGCCACATCACCTTCCTGATCGTCCGCTGTTCCAGTTCAGACACCTCATCCCGGGCTGCGCTGCTGCTCATTCCATTTCCTCCTGTTGCCGGCGTTCGGTAGCGCCAGTCTCGACGGGCGATGAAGGCTTTCCAATACCGCAGCGTGCGATAACGCGCCTCAACCAGCCTGAACCTCTTCGGCGACGAAAGGAAGCAAAGTGGCAATGCGTACCTCGCGACGTGGTCCGCTGATCCGCCGTCACTGAAGTTGGACACCGGATTACCCAAATGGACATCACCGATCTGCAGCGCTTTCTCGGCCACGAGAGCATCGCCACCACCCGTCTTTACGCCGAAACGACAGCCGCCACGCTGCAACGTAAGTTCGATCAGCTGACTGATCCGACCGCCCATTATTTGAGCCGCAAGTCGGCATCGGACGCACAATCGGTGAGACACAACGCACATTGCGTGAGACGGACGCGCAATAGATGGCTGGCGGCGCACGGCGTCCGAGATCTCGCCGGAAGCCCGCAGTTTTGTTCCAATAGGGTCAAGACGCTGGGCTGCCATCGTCCCAGAACGCCACAAGCAACCCTATTGACGCGTGGAAAGTGCCTCATGCCGACGCCTCGTTGGGGTCTACCCGATCAGGTCGGCGGCGCAAAACTCAATAGAACCGATCCTTACGGTCACTCTCCCACTCTCCGGCAGCATCGCCGCTGCACCAACGCATCGAGCCATATTCGCACCACACCCGAAAACGTCAGCGTGCCATCATCCGCTCAGCCAGCGTCAACCCCACCTCGGGTGTGACCCTCATTTGAACCACGACCGCTCGCCGCCCTACTGATACTAAAGTATCGACGATACCATCGTCCAATAGATTTCCCTCATCGTCTCAGCTTTGATGCCGCAGTAGCCCACAGATCATAGAGGATGCAGGAGGAAACGCTCAGGAGAATATTAATGCTCCTCCAACCTAGTCTTTCGGTATCGCATCCCGGCGGGGTTGCCTCATTCGCTATCGGCAATGCAATAAGACGGCGTGTGTGAGCGCCGTGGTCCGGTATGGCGTCGGAATAAAACGGACCTTCATGTTCGAGGAAGAACTCTTCCTGTTCCCGCTTCGTCTAAACCACGCTCAATGACCGTCGACGGGAGTCGCATCAGATGGATTCGTTCAAATTGGAGTTACGCCAACCAGGCACGGTACCGGCAGACGCTTTCGCCGAACAGTTTCCCTCTATCCCCGAGCAATCGAACTCATGCGCAGAGGGCCGCTGGCAAACGAGGTTTCCCCCCGAGGCGGTCGAAATCATCGATGACGTCCGTCGCGCATTGGAGCGGAATCCTGAGAAGGCGCACGCGCTTGCTTTGCGGTTGGTGACGCTCCTTACGCCACCGGCCGAGATTGCATCCGCGAGCGCTCGCGGCGGTCTCGCGCCGTGGCAAAAGCGAAAGGTTGATCGATACCTGAGCGAGCACTTGGGGCGCCCCCTATACATAAAGGAGATCGCGAGTCAGGTCTCGCTCAGCGTCAGTCATTTCTGCCGCGCCTTCAGGGAAAGCTACGGGACCACACCGCATACGCACATTAATGGGCTGAGGCTGGAGTTGGCGCAGCGGCTGATGCTGACCACTGAGGCTCCATTAAGTCAGATCGCGCTCGCGTGCGGGATGGCAGACCAGTCGCATCTGTCGAGGCTCTTTCGGCGCGGGGTCGGCGAGACCCCGGCCGCCTGGCTCCGGCGAAGGCTTCCCGATGCAGAAGCTGAGGCGAGAAGCCGCCGCTCAAAGGCAAGCCGATTCTTCAGCCTCCCGTCGTGAACACAGTCATCCGTGGCAATTTTCCACAATCCTGGAAAAGCGCAGCTACGGTCTGGGCGATAGTTTGATGGATGTGGGGGGAAGAACCGAAGACGTCGCCCGGCCCACGAGTGTCTGCCGTAACGTGGGTATCCGCTCCGACGGCACATTTCGTACCTCTCAATCAAGCGCGAGGAAAGAAGAGCCCATGCGGACGATCAGCCATCTCATCAATGTCCAAAGGGTCACGCACTTTGGCACGGCCTGCGGGCATGTCGGGGCGAGTACCGCAACTTCTTCTACCCGCACCAACGCTGGCAGTTCACAGGCGTTTGCCTCGCAAAAAATATCTAATGCTCCTGTGCCAGAACGACCAGAGCGTGTGCTTTGCCGAGTCCGATCCGGCCTTCCGGCGCGACGTGCTGAACGGTCTCGCCTCAGCGAACGTTAGAAAGGGACTGCGATGACTCGCAATCATCAGTTGCGTCAATCCGTGTTTCGTTCGATCCTGCCCAAAGACATTGGGTGGAAGCCATTCCCGGCGTTCCCGCCTGCGGCTCGTCTGGCTATCGTAGTCGGCCATCCCACCGAACCCGGTCCCTACGTGGTCAGGGTCAAGGTGCCTGATGGCGCCAAGCTGATGCCACACAAGCATCCAAAAGATCACCTCTACACCGTGATGTCGGGCGTCTTTTGCATCGGCCTCGGCGAGACGTTCGAAGGCGACAAAGTAAAGGCCTATCCGCCAGGAAGCGTCATCGTTTTGCCCGGCGCGACCTGGCATTTCCACGGGGCGAAATCCGGCGAATACGGCACGCAGGTGAAGGCAATCCGCGGACTCGGCCTCGAATATCACGATCTGCATGAGATCCGTGTCATGAGTACGTCGAGGCGGCCTTCGATCCTGCCAGCCAGCGAGGCCCCGGTTTGGGAATTGAGCCCGATCCCGACGACTCGTTTTCGAGCGTCTGCAGCAGTCAGCATCACAGGAAACAACAATCAGCTCGATCAAAGTCGCCAGCAACCGTGAGTAATCCCATCTAAGGGAGGTTTCCATGCCGCTCGATCCGCTATTCTTGTCGCGCCTGCAATGGGCGTGGGTGATCGGGTGGCACATCCTGCTGCCAGCGTTCACCGTCGGCATGGCCTCCTACATCGCCGTGCTGGAGGGCCTCTATTTCTTCCGCCGCAGTGAGATATGGGTGCGCATCTCGCAGTTTTGGACGCGCATTTTCGCAGTTGCTTTCGGCATGGGCGTGGTCACGGGGATTGTTATGCCGTTCCAGTTCGGCACCAACTGGTCGCGCTTTTCGGACGCGACGGCGAACGTGCTTTCGCCGATGCTGGCCTATGAGGACCTGATGGCGTTTTTCCTCGAGGCCAGCTTCCTCGGCGTGCTGCTGTTCGGACGCAACCTGGTGCCCCGCTGGGCGCATTTCCTGTCGGCCTGCATGGTCGCGGTTGGCACGCTGATGTCGTCGTTCTGGATTCTCGCCGCCAATAGCTGGATGCAGACCCCCGCCGGCTACGTGGTGCGCGACGGGCGGTTCTTCCCGGTCGATTGGATGGCGATCGTGTTCAGCCCCTCCTTCCCCTACCGGCTCGCGCACAACGTCAGCGCGTTCTATGTCACGAGCGGATTTGTCGTGCTCGGCGTCGGCGCCACGCTGGTGCGGCGCGGCGTCTCGACCGCCGAAGCGCAACGCATGGTAATGATGGCGCTCGGTTTTCTAGCCGTCTTCGTACCGCTGCAAATCTTCCTCGGCGATCTCCAGGGCCTCAACACCCGGCAATACCAGCCCGCCAAACTCGCCGCGATCGAGGGCAGGTGGCAGACTGCCGCGCCCGCGCCACTCACGTTGTTCGGTATCCCTGACCCAGCGCAGCAACGCATGGATGACGCGATCGAGGTTCCCTACCTCGGCAGCCTGATCCTGACCCACTCGCTCGACGGCGCCGTCCAGGGGCTGAGCGACTTCCCCGCCGACCAGCGCCCGCCCGTATGGCCGGTGTTCTTCGCGTTCCGCCTGATGGTCGGGATTGGTTTCGCTATGCTCGGCATCGTTGCCTTCGGCTGGTGGCTGCACCGGCGCGGACGCCTGTTCGAGACCGTCTGGTTCCTTCACATCTGCCAGGGGGCGGCGCCGCTTGGTTTCCTCGCCGTGCTGTCCGGCTGGACGGTGACGGAGGTGGGCCGCCAGCCTTGGACCGTGTACGGTGCGCTGCGCACGGCGAACTCCGTCTCCCCCTCGCTCACCGGACATGACGTCGCGTTGTCGCTGCTCGCCTATATGACGATCTATCTCGCCATGTACCCGGCTGGGTTTGCCGTGATAGCGCGGATGGTGCGGCAGGGCTGCGCCGGCGCCGACGCACGTGGGACGCCCCCCACGGCGCTGCAGCCGCAGGCGCCTTTCGCAACCCCGGCGGAGTAACAGACATGGGCGATGGAACCCTCGACCTGGTGCCGATCTGGACCGCGATTATCGCGCTCGGCGTTTTCCTCTATGTGCTGCTTGACGGCTTCGACCTTGGCGTCGGCATCCTCCACGGTTTCGTCCCGCAGACCGAGCGGGACAGCGTGATGAACGCGATCGCGCCGGTATGGGATGGCAACGAGACCTGGCTCATCCTGGGCGGCCTCGCGCTTCTCGCTGTCTTCCCGCTTGCCTTCGCCATCATCATCCCGGCTGTCTATTTCCCCGTGCTGCTGATGCTGCTGGCGCTCGTGTTCCGCGGCGTCGCCTTCGAGTTCCGTTTCCGCCAGCCCTGGCTTGCACACTTCTGGTCGCGCGGCTTCTCTGTTGGTTCGGCGCTGGCGGCGTTCGCACAGGGCAGCGTGCTCGGCGCTTTCATCCAGGGATTCACCGTCCACGATCGCGCGTTCGCAGGCTCATCCTGGGACTGGCTCACGCCCTTCTCGGTGCTGACCGGGCTCGCGCTGATGTGCGGCTATGCTCTGCTCGGCGCCGGTTGGCTGATCATCAAGACCGAGGGCACGTTGCAAGCATGGGCGCGCCGCACGGGACGGTTTTGCCTTGGCGGCGTCGTCGTGGCGATCGTCGCCGTCAGCCTGTGGACGCCGTTCGCCGATCCCTCAATTGCCCTGCGCTGGTTTTCGCTACCCAACCTGATCCTGCTCGCGCCGGTTCCCATCCTGACCGCAGTGATCGCGTGGCTGGCGTGGCGCGCGTTGGACGGCTGGGGCGGCGATGCGGCGCCATTCCTGGCGGCAATGGGCCTGTTTCTGATGTGCTATCTCGGCATCGCCATCAGCCTGTGGCCGATGATTGTGCCGGGACATTACACGCTATGGCAGGCAGCCTCGTCACCGAGCACACAGGCCTTTCTGCTGATCGGGACGCTGCTGCTTCTGCCGGTCATCCTCATGTACACAGCCTGGTCATACTGGGTATTCCGCGGAAAGGTACGAGGCGATGCTGGATACCTGTAGCGGCGCGCAATGATGAACAATGCCGAGCAACTGGCCGACGTTGACGCCGCGTTGAGCCGAACGCTTGACCGTCCCGCACCCGAGCGCCCGGCCGCGACGCCGAAGAAGACGCTGCGGGAGCGGCTACGTCGCCCGCTGCTGATCCTCTTTCCGATCCTGCTGGCTGCCGTCGGCACGGCTTACTATCTCGCCGTGGAGCCTTACGTCTCGACGGACGATGCCTTCGTCCGCGCAGCGAAGGAGTCGGCCAACGCCCGGGTTGCCGGCCAGGTGGTCGAAATCGCCGTCATTGACAATCAGCGCGTGCAGCGCGGCCAGCTCCTGTTCCGGATCGATCCGGAACCATACCAGATTGCCGTCGATCAGGCCGAAGCGCAGCTTGGCAGCGTGCGTCTCCAGATCAAAGCGCTTAAGGCCACCTATCGCCGGCAACTGGCCGAGCTCCAATCGGCGAGCGCTACCGCGGACTTCGACGAGCGTGAGTATGGGCGACGGAGAGCGCTGGTCACCGACGGCTGGACGCCGCGCGAGGTGTTTGACCAAGCCGACACGAATCTCAAGGTCGCCCGTCAGCAGGTTGCATCGGACGCACAGCAGATCGCCAACACCGTGGCCGCATTGGACGACGATCCGAATATCGAGGTCGATCGCCACCCGACGGTCCGTGCCGCCAAGGCGCAACTCGACCACGCCCGGCTCGATCTGTCCTATGCGACGGTGTACGCGCCGGACGACGGCATCGTGGCAAGGGTCGATGACCTGCAAGTCGGCGATTACGTCAATCCTGGTGCCGCGGTGTTCTCCATGATGTCGATCCGACGCATCTGGATCGAGGCGAATTTCCGCGAAACCGGCCTGACCCACATGCGTCCTGGCCAGGAGGCGGACATCGACGTTGACGCTTATCCGGGCCACACCTTCAAGGCACATATCGTCAGCATGAGTCCGGGCACCGGCTCGGATTTCGCGGTCCTGCCGCCCGAGAATGCGACGGGCAACTGGGTCAAGGTCGTCCAGCGTCTGCCGGTACGCCTCGAGCTTGACAAGATCGATCCGGACCGGCCGCTGTTCTCGGGCATCAGTGTCACCGTGAATGTCGACACCGGCTGCCAGCGCACCTGGCGCCATCCGTTGCAAGCCGAGTGCGCGACGGCGGTGGCCAAATGAGCGCCGCGGTCGCGTCGAGCACTGCGACCGAGGGCCATCGCACAATCGTTGTCGCGGCGCTGATGGCGAGCTTCATGCAGTCGGTCGCCCTCTCGCTACCCAATGCGGCGTTGCTCTATCTCCAAGGCACGCTGTCGATGGCCGACGACGAGGTCGGTTGGGTTTTTACGTCGTATATCGCTGCGAGTGTCATCACCATGCCGATGACACGTTGGCTTGCGGGCCGCTACGGCCGAAAGACCATATATCTGCTGTCGATCACCATCTTCGCCGTCGGCCTTGTACTTGCGGCACATGCGACGACTCCTTTGCAATTCGTCGCAGCCCGCATCATCCAAGGTGGCGCAAGCGGCCCCATCGCTCCGCTGTCGATAGGGATTCTGCTCGATATTTTGCCGCCTCCGCAGCACGCTCGCATCAACCTGGTGGTGGCCGTCACCTTGATGGCCGGCATCCTCAGCGGTCCCAGCATCGGTGGCTGGCTCAGCGAATATCATGACTGGCCCTCGATGTTCTATCTCGTCCTGCCAATCGCAGGTTTCGTCTTCCTGGCGATGTCGTTCTCGCTGCCGGAGAAGCGGGCCGAGCACAATCCTCCCTTTGACTTCTTCGGCTGGACGACTCTCTCGGTCGGCATAATCGGATTGCAGATGATGTTCGACCGCGGCGAACGCCTGGAGTGGTTCAACTCGACCGAGATCTGGGCAGAGGCGATCGCCTCGGCGCTTGGTTTCTACCTCTATCTCGTGCACGTCCTGACCAGCAAGGCGCATTTCCTCGACAAGGCGCTGTTCAAAGACCGCAACTTCGTTCTTTCCGCGATCATGTATTTCGCGTTCGGCTTCGTCCTGCTGCCGACCATTGCGTTGACATCGCCGATGCTGGACGAAATCCTCAAATACCCAGCCGACACCACCGGCTACATGGCGATTCCGCGCAGCATCGCGCTGGTGGGAGCGCTGATCTTAGCGGCCCGCGTTGTTCCGGCGCGGATCGACAATCGGCTGCTCCTGGCCGGTGGAATGGCGCTCGTTGTCTACGCCAACTGGCGGATGCTCGGGTATTCGCCCGAGATGGACTGTTGGCCCGTTATCGTCGCAGGCGTGCTCCAAGGCGCCGGCCTGGGCATCTTGCTGCCGACGCTGACCAAGACGGCGTTCAGCACGCTCGATCCGACATTCCGCCTGGAAGGCACTGCGCTCTTCAATCTGTCGCGCCTCTGTGGCAGCTCCATCGGCGTCGCGTTGGTCCTGGTCTTCTTCTACGACAATACACAGGCCATGCACTTAGCGCTTGCAAAGGACCTCGCGCCCTACCGCGCCGCCGCTCACGTCGCGGGTTCAATCGCCAGACCGGGGCTGGCCACGCTCAACGACATGATCACGGACCAGGCGGCGTTCGTCGGCGTCATCGGCCAATTCGAGATCATGATGATCGCAATGTTGCTGGTGAGCCCGCTTGTGCTGTTTCTCCGCAAACCGCGCCCGGCCAACTAACAAGGAACCTGATCCCTATCGTCCAATAGAGTCGATTGGGACCGGGCGTATCTGGGGCCCGGACCGACCTGTGACGGGCGGATCAGCGGTGACGTGAGCGTACGAAATCATCGAGCGTAGCTACGCCGTCGTGATTGTCGGCACTCAGGGGCTGACAAAACCGGACGGTTGCTTGAAGCAACTGTCGCGTGTCTGTCGGCTGTCTCGGATTCACCAACTACCGATACCAAAGTATCATAGAAGTGGCCGCAAGAATGGTGCATCTGGCAACTGTCAAAAAGGGTCTGGTATGGAGAGCGAACTTAGCCGGGTCGTCGATACTTTGCCGGGACTAGTCTGGACGGCGTCGCTCGGTGGCGAGATCGACTTCGTTAACCAGCAGTGGTCCGACTACACGGGGTTTGGCAGGGACGAGTCCCACGGAAGGGGGTGGCAAGCGGCGGTCCACCCCGAGGAGTTGGACGAGATGGTGGGACGCTGGCAGGCGATCACCCGCTGTGGCGAGCCTGCCGAGATGGTGGTGCGGCTGCGGCGGTTCGACGGCGCCTATCGGCGGTTCATGATGCGGGTTTCGCCGATCACCGATGCGGCCGGACAAGTCGTCGGGTGGTGCGGTATCGGAACGAACATCGAGGGCACGTGGTCCGCCGAGGCCGTGCGACGCCCTGGATGGTGGCTGCCGGCCCCGGAGCGTGAGAACCATTTTCGAGCCGACGCACTGGTGAGCGGTGAGAAGCAACTGCTGGAGATGGTGGCGCGGGGCCTGCCGCTTTCGGCCGGGCTCGACGCGCTGTGCGAACTGGTCGAAGAGACGATCGGCCCGTGCAGCTGCAGCATCCTGCTGGTCGATCCCACTGCCACCACTTTCCGGCAGGGCGCGGCGCCAAGTCTGCCGCCGAGCTTCAATGCGGCGTTCGACGGCATGAAAGTCGATCCCGCCGCAGGAACGTGCGGGATGGCGGTAACCCGCAGAACGCAGGTGATCGTCCCCGATGTGGCCGCTGATCCGCGCTGGGCGGCATCGCCCTGGTGCGGCCTGATGCGGGGGTTGGATCTGCGATCGTGCTGGTCCACGCCGATTCTGTCGGGACACGGGACGGTGTTGGGGGTCCTGGCGATATATCAGCATGGACCCGAAACGCCGACGAGGCAGCAGCATGATCTGATAGAGCAGTTCACCATCATTGCCGGGATCGCCATCGAGCGGGCGCAGCACGACGCCGCGCTGAAGAACAGCGAGGCACGCAAGGCGGCGATCCTCGACTCGGCACTGGACAGTATCATTACGATCGATCACGAAGGCTGCATCACCGAGTTCAACCCGGCCGCCGAGCGTACCTTCGGGTACCGCTGGCAGGATGTCATGGGTAGACGGCTGGGGGACATCATCGTCCCGCCTTCGCTGCGAGAGCAGCACAAGGTTGGGCTCGCGCGGTATCTGGCGACGGGCGATGCGCGGGTGATTGGCCGGCGCGTCGAGATGACGGCGATGCGCGCTGACGGATCGGAGTTCCCGGTCGAGTTGACGGTCACTCGGATCGTATCGGACGGGCCGCCATCCTTTACCGGTTATCTGCGCGACATCACGGACCGCACAATTTCGGAGGAAAATCTGCGCCGCAGCGAAGCCTATCTGGCGAAAGCCCAGACGCTGAGCCGGACGGGGAGTTTTGGCTGGAAGGTGGCGACGGGGGAGCATTTCTGGTCGGACGAAACCTTCCGCATTTTCGAGTACAACCGGTCGACGCCTATTTCGCTGCAATCAATTTTGCAACGCGTTCATCCGCTGGATGTCCAGCTGGTCACGGATGTGATCGCGCGGGCGGTCAACGGAAGTGATTTTGATTACGAATGCCGTTTGCTGATGCCTGGTGGCGCGGTGAAGCACGTTCACATCGTAGCCCATGGGACGCGGAGTCCGAATGGCGACCTCGAGTATATCGGCGCGATCCAGGACGTGACCGAGCGACGCCTGTCGGAGGAGGCTCTTGGCGCGCTTCGAACCGAGCTGGCGCATGTGGCGCGGGTCACGAGCCTTGGCGCGCTGACGGCGTCGATTGCGCACGAAGTCAATCAGCCGCTGTCGGGCATAATCACCAATGCCAGCACCTGTCTGCGGATGCTGGCGACCGATCCGCCCAACATCGACGGCGCGCGCGAAACGGCTCGGCGTACGATTCGTGACGGCAACAGAGCGTCTGATGTGGTCTCGCGATTACGGGCGCTGTTCAGCAAGAGGGGGGCGACGACCGAACTCGTGGATCTGAATGAGGCGACAAGAGATGTGATTGCGCTTTCGTTGCGTGAGCTGCATCGCGGGCGGGTGATCGTGCAGGCGGAGCTAGCCGATGCCCTGCCGCCGGTCACCGGCGATCGCGTCCAACTACAGCAAGTCATTCTGAACCTGCTGCTGAACGCCGCAGATGCAATGAGCGGCGTCGAGGACCGCCCGCGGCAACTGGTGATCCGGACGGCGCGCGAAGACGACTTGGGTGTGCGCCTGACGGTGCAGGACAGCGGGGTAGGGTTCGAGCCGAACGCCGCGGAGAGGCTGTTCGAGGCGTTCTACACCACCAAGACAGGCGGCATGGGGATCGGACTGTCAGTCAGCCGCTCGATCATCGCGAGCCATCGTGGCCGCCTGTGGGCGACGGTGAACGATGGTCCGGGTGCAACGTTTTCGTTTTCCATCCCCGGCGTTGCCGAGGCTGCGCCCGTTGCCGCTCCATCGGGGATCGCCGCGGGTTCATCAAGCATAAGGAGTGAGAATATTTCGTGATGGTCAATCATTCACTCGTGTCTGTCGTCGATGACGATGAGTCCGTTCGCGAGTCGCTGCCCGATCTGCTACGGGAGTTTGGTTTCGCGGCCCAGGCGTTTTCGTCCGCGGAGGCCTTCCTTGCCTCGGACTATGTGAACCAGACACGATGTCTGGTTCTGGACATCGCAATGCCAGGCATGTCAGGACCCGCGCTGCAGCGTGAACTGACGCGACGCCGGCAGGCGATTCCGATCGTCTTCATAACTGCCCAGCCAGACGAGGCGGTCCGTGCCGGTCCGCCTGCGGGGGGTGCGGCGGCGTGCCTGCTGAAGCCGTTCAGCGACACGGCATTACTGCACGCGTTAAACACCGCGGTCGGGGACCGCTGACCGGTGCGGTGGCGGCCTTGCGCTTGGCCGCATAGGGATGAGATCATACCCCGCATGCACCTGACCATGACGCGAGGTCATCGCCCATGTCACAGCCTACACCCATCGTGTTTGTTGTCGACGATGACATCTCCGTCCGTGAATCGCTGGAACTGCTGATTCGCCATGAAGGCTGGCTGCCGGAGACGTTCGCGACCGCCGCGGCATTTCTTGCGCGACCCCAGGTGCCGGTCCCTCGCTGCCTGGTGCTGGATGTTACGTTGCCGGACCTGAATGGCCTCGATCTGCAGAAGCGCATCGCCACCGACCGGGTCGAGATGCCGATCATCTTCATCACGGGATATGGCGACATACCGATGACGGTGCGGGCGATGAAAGCGGGTGCTGTTGAGTTTCTGACCAAACCGTTTGGCGACGAGATGTTGCTGGCCGCGATCCGCGGCGCCATCGCCCGCAGTGCGGTTGCGCTGCGGGAGGAAGCGGAGGTGCGGGCGCTGAGGGACCGGCACGCCTCGCTAAGCCAGCGCGAGCGGGAGGTAATGGCGCTGGTGGTCTGCGGCTTGCTGAACAAACAGGTCGGCGGTGAGCTGGGTATCAGCGAGATCACCGTGAAGGCGCATCGCGGCCGGATGATGCAAAAGATGCAGGCAGCGTCACTGGCTGACCTGGTGGGGATGGCGGCGAAACTGCGGGTCGCGCACTGACGCCGACGCATCGTGAGGTCTCTACTGGTGCTTTGTCATGGCGCGGACACGTGTTCGGGCAGACTACAGCCGCACGCTCCGGCACGGGCAGGCTGAACAACCGGACGGACCGTGGCGGTGTTCGCCGGTCCGATCCGATACTTAAGTATCGACGATACCAACGTCCAATCGATTTCTGCCCGGCGCGGTGACAATTAAGTCGCGGATCGCACGCCGCCAATCGACGGCGTAAGGCACAAGGGAGGTCCGTCATGGGTACCGAGGGTAAAGTTGCAGTCATTACCGGCGCGTCGCAAGGCATCGGCGCGGCGCTCGTTGCAGCGTATCGCGCGCGCAATTACCGCGTGGTCGCGACTGCTCGATCCATCAAGCACACGGACGATGCGAATATCGCGGCAGTGGCAGGCGACATTAGCGAGCGAAGGACGGCGGAACGAACGGTTTCCGAAGCAATGGCCCGGTTTGGCCGGATCGACACGCTGGTAAACAACGCCGGCATTTTCATTGCAAAACCGTTCACCCAGTACACCGAGGCTGATTTTGCCGCCATGGTCAGCGTCAATGCGGCTGGGTTCTTCCACATCACACAGCTTGCCATAACAGAGATGGAGAAGCGGCGCAGCGGCCTTGTCGTCCAGATCACCACGAGCCTGGTTGACCATGCGAACTCTGCTGTGCCCTCGGTACTCGCCTCGTTGACGAAGGGCGGCCTGAATGCGGCGACACGGTCACTTGCGATTGAATACGCCCGGCGCGGCATTCGCGTAAACGCGGTCGCGCCCGGCGTGATCCGGACGCCGATGCACCCGGCGGAGACCCATGAGGCACTGGGCGCACTGCACCCGGTCGGGCGCATGGGCGAGATAGCGGACATCGTCGAAGCGGTCCTTTACCTGGAGGCCGCACCTTTCGTGACCGGCGAGATCCTGCATGTCGACGGAGGGCAGAGTGCCGGACATTGATGCCTAGACGCAACGGAGGCGACGAGTCATTTTCGCCGGTCTGAAGGAGTCAAAAAATCAAAACGGGCACTGAGGGTTACACGCTGCGCACCGGCTCGCCGGCCGGCATTTCGTTCGAGGCGGCAGGACCGCCGCAAGTGTGGGGGTGCGAGTTATCCGTTGAGCCGGAATCGATGGCCCGCGGGTTCTGACATGCCCGTTCAAGAACGAGCCGTTTTGTCCAATATAAAGCAGCTGGTTCCGGATCAAGGTTACGCAAATCCTCGGGTGAGTGGTCATGTTCACGGACGTCGATACCGCCTCCATGTGGATCGCTCCGGGCCGGCGGTCGTTGCTTGGACTGTTGATGATTATCGCTTCGCCATTTGGCCCGAACGCTCTTGCCGATTCATCGCCGGATGCAGCCGCGACCATCAAGCAGTTCAACGTGGCATTGCTCGCCGCCATGCAGGCTGGTGGGCGGACGGACTTTAACCACAGGTTCCAGGCGTTGGCGTCGGCGGTCGATCGGGCGTTTGACCTCCGGACCGTACTGTCGGTTTCAGTCGGCCTTGGCTGGGCGAGCCTGTCGCAGGATCAGCAGGGCCGGCTGCTGGACGCGTTCCGCCGCTATACGGTGGTCAGTTACGTGGCCAACTTCGACAGTTACGCCGGTCAGACCTTCACTGTTTCGCCCGAAATGCGGAGCCTCGATGCGGACCGGGTCGCCGTAAAGAGCCGCATCCGGCCACTCAAGGGCGACGCAACCGAGCTCGACTATGTCATGAAGCGGACGCCGTCCGGCTGGAAAGTGGTCGATGTCCTCGCCGCGGGATCGATCAGCCGCGTGGCTGTCCAGCGATCCGATTTCCGCCGCCTTCTGTCGCAGGGTGGCGGCGACGCGTTGCTGGCGAGCCTTCAGCGTAAGACCTTCGACCTGTCTGGCGGCGCGGTGACGTAGGTTTGGTCAGGCACCGCGGCGGGGCGGGCGGCACGCCGCGGCTGAAGATGCCAGATGGTCGATGATGAATCGGGTGTCGGGATCGCGGTCTATGAGCGCAGTGCCGACGCCCAGGTTATCCTAGTGCCTCCCGTCATTGACATCGAGCGGAATGTTCGAATCGATGGCCTCGTAACGTAACGACGGAGCCGATTCGTGGCCGCGAAAGAGATCGCAGTAAAGAAATATGTCGTGAAGCTCACTGCGGAAGAGCGAGAGCGCCTCGGAACCCTGACCCAGAGGGGCAAGCACTCAGCGCGAAAATTGACCCGGGCGCGCATCCTGTTGAAGGCCGATGCCGGGGAGGCCGGCGAGGGTTGGAGCGACAGCCAGATCGCCTCGGCACTGGGCACTGGCCTCGCGACAGTCGCGCGCGTGCGTCGCCAACTCGTCGAAGAAGGCTTCGATTCCGTGCTGACCCCGAAACGCTCACCGGCCTCGGCCAGACCGCGCATCTTTGATGGCGCGGCGGAGGCCAAACTGGTCGCCCTGGCCTGCTCCGAACCACCCCAAGGCCGCGCGCGATGGACGTTGAGCCTGCTGGAAGACAAGGTCGTGGAACTGAACATCGTCGCCCGTGCAAGCGACAACACGATCGGGCGCACGCTAAAAAAACCTCTTCAAACCGCATCTGAGAGAGCGATTCGTCATACCGCCAGAAGCCAACGCGGGGTTCGTCGCCGCCATGGAAGATGTGCTCGCGGTCTATCAAAGACCGCATGATCCGGACCGCCCCGTGGTCTGCTTCGACGAGACCTCGAAGCAACTGACCATCGAGACGCGCGTGCCGATCCCAGCACGGCCAGGACAGCCTGAACGTTACGACTACGAATATGAACGCAATGGCACGGCGAACCTGTTCATGATGTTCGCACCGCTGGAGGGCTGGCGGCATGTCGAGGTCACCGATCGCCATACCGCCGTCGACTATGCGCATATTCTGAAGGCGCTGTCGGATACGCGCTTTCCCAACGTCTCGCAGATCGTGCTGGTGCAGGACAATCTCAGCACCCACAAGCCGGCTTCCCTCTACGAAGCTTTCCCCGCAGCGGAGGCACGTCGACTGGTTGAGCGATTCGAGTGGCACTTCACACCCAGACATGGCAGCTGGCTCGACATGGCCGAGTCCGAACTCAGCGTGCTGTCATCCCAGTGTCTCGATCGCCGCATCCCAGACAAGCAGACACTGATCAAGGAAGTCGCCGCCTGGGAGAACAGCCGCAACAAGCACCACGCTAAAGCCGATTGGCAGTTCACCACCGCCGATGCCCGCGTCAAGCTGAAAAGGCTTTACCCAACATTATGAATGACTCGGGGCACTAGCAGGGGATGTTGACCGGAAATCGTGACGAACGGCCGCACGCAGGATCCGGTCGAGGCCCGGTTCAAGCGCCTTGCGACGCTTCTCCGCGTGGTGCATTGGACAGATCACGCCCGTTGGTCGCGGTGTGTGGTCGCGTTCCAGGCTGGGGCTGCGATGGTGCGAAATCGACTTTGGCAAACATTCGACCAGGACTCCGCAGCATAGCAGGTCGCATCTAGCTAGGCCTTCGCGAGGCTTGCCCTGAAATTGCGCGCACCGCCTCCACAATATGCCTTGCCGAAATGCCGAAGGCGTCAACGAGCTCATCCGGCTTGCCGGAGTGCGGCATCTCCCGCACCGCGATGAGCTGCGACCTGGCAGGGGCAACGCTGGCCTGCGCCAGGGCGGACAGGACCGCCTCGCCTATTCCCCCTTCCGCCCAGTGATCTTCCACGGTGATGAGCCGGCCGCCTGTGGCGGCAATCTCCTTGGCGAGCTCCTTTCCGTCGATGGGTTTGACGCAATAAAGGTCGAGCACCCGCACGGCTATGTCTTCTGCCTTCAACTGATCAGCGGCCTTTAGCGCCTCGTGTAAGGTGACGCCCGCGCCGATCACCGTCACTTTATCTTGCGGGCTCTGTCGGAGCACCTTGAATCCAGGGATCGGAAACTTCTCGTCCTTCGAGTAGAGGATCGGAAGTTTCGGCCGGGACGTTCGCAGATAGTTGATGCCTGCACGCCCCACCATGGTTTCCGTAAGCCTCTCCGTGGAGATGGCGTCGCTTGGGTAAAGAACGGTCGAGGAATGAACGGCGCGAAATATCGCAATATCCTCCAGGGCCATCTGAGATGGACCGTCCTCGCCGATCGAAACGCCGCAATGCGACCCGCACAGGTTGATGTTGCTCCGGCTGATGGCCGCCATGCGTACCTGGTCATAGGCGCGGGACAGGAAGCACGCAAAGGTATCAAGGAAAGGCACCTTGCCGCGCGCGGCGAGTCCAACACCCGCGCTTACGAGATTCTGCTCGGCGATGTAGCCCTGATAGAAATGATCCGGGAAGGCGTCGCCAAATGTTTGTGAGAAAGTCGAGTTCTTCACGTCGCCCGAAATAGCCACGATGTGCGGATTCACCGCGCCCAGTCGCTTGAGGGCAAATCCATAGGCCTCGCGCGTCGCAACAGGCTTTGAAGGATCGTAGTCGAGCGGCGCGGGAGCCGGGAATAGTCGAGCGGCGCGGGAGCCGGGAAATCAGGAGGTTGAGGCAATAACGTCCTGGCATAGGACCTGCCGGGGTCGTGGGGCAGGTCGATTGCCGGTCCGATTTCCTTGATCGCGGCAGGGAGCTGATCCTTCGGAATCGCCCTGCCATGCCAATGCTCCTTGCCGGCGATGGAGCTTACGCCATGACCTTTAATCGTCCGCGCGAGGATTGCCTGCGGTTGGCCATTCGTCGCCTTGGCGTGATCGAGGGCGGCGAGTACGGCGGCGACATCGTGGCCATCGATGATTTCTGTCGCCCAGCCTTCCGAATCGAATTTCTTGCGGTAAACTTCCATGTCGTGTCGGTACATTGTCGGTTCGCTTTGGCCCAACGCATTGACGTCAGCCAGAACCGTGAGGTTATCGAGTTTGTAATGTGCAGCGAACGCTGCCGCCTCCCACACCTGGCCCTCAGCCATTTCGCCGTCGCCCATCAGCACGTAGACACGCGTTGGACTCTTATCCATACGCGCGCCGATCGCGAGCCCCGAACCGACAGATAATCCCTGGCCAAGCGAACCCGTCGCGGCGTCGACACCGGGAATACGCGGTGTCGGATGGCCTTCCAGCTCGCTTGAAAATTCGCGCAACGTCATCAGACGCGACTCCGGGAAAACGCCTGCCTCGGCCAACGCGGCGTAAAGCACCGGCGCGGCGTGGCCTTTGGAGAGAACGAAACGATCCCCATCCGGCGAGTTAGCGTCTTTCGGATCAAACTTCATCGCGTAGAAAAACGTTCCGGCCACCAGCTCTGCCGCCGACATGCAGGATGTCGGATGTCCAGAACCAGCCGCGGTTGTCGACATCACCGAAAGAATACTCAACCGTTTTGCTTTTTGCTTGATGGCCTCGATAGTTGCCGCGGATGGCGCGGTAGCCGCAGTGGCAGTCATAAGACCTCTCCCTCAGGTTCGGGCTCCCGATTTTACCCTTTTCCGGGTGGCTCGGCGTGCGGTAGTCATTTTTTCCGTGCGCGTCGCACGGCACGTGGCGAATTTTCATCCAGCCAATCGACTACCCTTCGTCCTTCGGCGTTACTTCCCTCAGTTCGCCTGTTGCCAAATCGAAAACAAATCCACGGATTACCGCCTTCGAAGCAATCCACGGGTGCGACCGGAGTTTCAGTACCTGCTTTTGTGTCGCCCGATTTACGTCGGAATAGAAGTGGAATTTATCGGGAGCTACCGCCCACACGCCGCATTCTTTGTGGAGGTGGTTCTCGAAGTCTTCTTCCGAAAACATTTCCATTCCGCAGCCAGTGTGCCCGATGACCATGACCTCTCGCACGCCCAGAACGTGAATCGAAAACATGAGAGACCGCACAACATCTACCGTGGCTGCCGTTCCGACGTTCCTGATCACATCCGCATCGGCGGGTTTGATGTCCAGCCATTCGAGCAGTTGGTTCAGGCGTGGGTCCATACAGGTGAGGATTGCAATCTTCGGAGCTGGCTTGTTGGCCAGCGAAGGATCATGCTGCTTTGCTGTCTTGCGGCTTGCCGCAATCGCGTGTTCGACTAAGCTCACTTGGATTCTCCTAAATCGCGTTGCAAGTCCGGGATTGGGCTTGCGACAACGCGTCGTGTGATGTTGTTTATTACGGATTCCAACTCTCTCGCGCGAACTCCGCAGTCTGTTGTTCAAAGCTCCGGAGAGGATGCAGTCTCAAGGTCGCTAATCTCGTTTCCGGTGAGATCGACCGCTCATCCCGGCGGTACAGTATCAAGACCGCGGGGGTGCGTGAATAGGAGACCTATCGTTGAGAGATATCGGGTCTCACTCTTGTGATGCGTGTGGGCGGTTGAGCAGGAGTTGGCCCCGCTGGACGCGCTGATTGTCCTTGACAGCGATTTTGACCACCTGGCCGGCAACCGGGAGGTGACCGATTGTGATTGGGTGCGCGGACGAAGGCATCATCCGTCGAGACACGATCATGGCGGCTGAATTGCTCGAGTAACGCTCCCGCGGTGGCATCTTCGGCACCGCGGCTTGGCGGCTGGATACGGGACGGTCAAGCGTTCGGCTCAACTTGGCGTCAACCTCGACAAGTTGGTCCGCATTGCCTTCGTGGATCGCGATGCCGCAAGTCATGAAGGAGGCGGCCGGTGCGAGATACGGCTGCATGGCGAGCCTGATGGTGGTTGAATTTTGTGCCGAGCCGCTCTCACTTGACACCCTGGTCCCGACGACGATTGTTCGATACCGGCCTCGTTTTGACATTTTTGAAATATCGAGCGAGCCGGACCCCTCCGGGTCGGCGCCTCTCCAGCGGTCCTGGACGTCAGCAACCAGTCGGAGCCTCTTTGTCGCTTGAGGGGCCACCTCGCTCGCCCACGCGAGACAGTACGCCGCGCCGACGACAGCGAGTAAGGCCGGAAAGAGGATCAACCGCGGGCGACGTATGCGGCGTGGTCCAGCGGTCGGCCCGCCTTGAGGCGCCGAGGCCGGCCCTCCGCGACGCTTCACACCATCGCTATCCGCGCCCGGGCCGGCGTCCCCTGTGCCGAACTGAGGGAGATTGCGCGCAAGGCGGTGAGTGTTATCCGCGTATGACCGGCCGACACGGTCAAGTCGCGTGTCTCATCTGTTAAGCGCACGAGGGCCGCTGACGAACCAATTGCCCCGCACGTAAAATCGAAGCGGACTGTCAGCTGCGCGGGTGATGCCGATCCGTTTGCCATGCCCGATTTCGTCCGGCGCCTGACCGTCAGATCCGAGCCACAGCGGGCCGGATTGACAGAGGTCAATCCCGTCCAGCCGGCGGTCAATCCCCAGCGCCGCGCTCAGCCGCCCCGGGCCCCGCGCCAAATCTCGCACCCGCTCGGTGCCGCGATTTCGCTCCATGATCCTGATGCCATCGGTTGGTTCGATAGCCCTGATCAGGACGCCGGCGCCCACCCCGGACGTCTCGCTCGAGACGTTCAGCATGAACGAGGTGCCGTAGGCGAGGTAGACATAAGCATGCCCGCGCTCGAGGAACAGCGCCCGGTTGCGAGGGGTGATGCCGCGATAGGCGTGCCCCGCAAGGTCGCCGATGGCATATGCCTCGGTCTCGACAATGCGGCCGCCCGCGACGCCTTCCGCCAGCATCCGCACAAGCACTTTGCCGATGAGAAAACGAGCGAGCTCAGCGGTGTCGACAGGCAGCTCTGCCCGGCCCAGTACGCGCGGGCGCACTGCTGTCGCGCCGATTTTATCAGATTCGTTCAACCAGATGCGCGCGCGAAGGTCCCGGCTCGAACGGGTCGCCAAAGTACTGGGTCTCGCGGGCCACCTTGCCATCGAGGAACTCCATGACGCTGACCGAATAGGACGGACTGCCGTCATAGGTGATGATGAACTCCGTGACCCAAAGGGCCCCCGTGCCGACAATTCGGCGCACCGTGAAGCGCTTGGCGTTCGGCTGCACGGTGCGAGAGGCCTGGATGTTGTGCCGGCCCCTGATGCGCTCGCCCGATTGTGGGTAATCGAGCACGGCGTCCTCCCGATATATGTCGTGCTCAACGACGAAGTCGTTCGCATCCGAGGCGGCCCAGTGGCGATTGAGTGCCTCTCGAATCTCAGTCTCGTTCATCCTGCTGCTCCCGTTCCGGCTCATCGCGGCACGGCCTCGGCCAAATCGTGCCGTCGCAGGTCGACTGCCCACCCGAACCCGATCGCCTTGGCTAGGAGACCCATGCACAAACCGGCGTTTCGCGGATAAGCGGTCTGGCCGCCCTGTCGTCGTAAGTGGCTGTCAGACGTTGACATGATATTCAATCCGCTACCAGACCCGCGAACGCGACTGTCCGCTTCGGCATGACAATTGGCCGAAGCGGACAGTCTCATTGCCAACCCTGAAGCATTGACCCCGGGCCAATGAATGCCTGGGATCCAGCCGTCCTGATCTGCCTGCCGGACCCCGACCTCAGGGGGTATGCCGTCTGTTATCGCAGACGTCTTTCGTCGATTCCGGCGCGGGAGGGCATTTCTACCAGCCGGCCGAAGGACCGACCTTCACTCTACGGGCGGCCGGCTGGTATCCCATTGATTTTGCGCGCAGCCGCCACACCAACCCTGCGTGCATACCAGTCAGTCCCCCGGCCCGTGCCGGGCACCACGATGAAAGAAAATGCTGGTGCGACGAGCCGCATAGACCCGCGGGGCCGGGGGCGTATTTTCGTAGCAGCGTAATCGCCGGCTTGTATCAGTGCGGCAATTCCAGGGTCGCCACGGTCCCGTCCTCGCCGTCCATCAGCAACGAACCGCCGTGCCGAGCCGCCAGGCCCCGCGCCAGTGCCAGCCCCTCGCCCGAACGCGGCGCACCGGTGAAACCCCAGCCGTTGTCCAGCACCGTCAGCGTCGTGCAGTCCTCATCCGTGGTCACCCGGACAGCAATCCGTCCGCTGGGACGGCCTTTCATGCCGTGCTTGACGGCATTGCCGACCAACTCATGCGCGCTCCGCAGGACAGCATCGCGCAATTCCAACGGGCAGCTTCCGCGCACCGAGACCCCGACACGGATCACCTGGTCGGCGTCCCGCATCATGTCGACCACCGCCCCCGCGAGCTGGCGCAGCCGGTCGGCCATCGATCCGGGCGCATCGGTGAGGCCGAACAGCGCGTTGGAAATCGTCGCCGACAGGCAGATCCGGTATTCCAGCTCCTGGACGATCTTCTCACCCTCCGGCGTGGCGCTGAGGCCAGGCGCATCCGCGATCAGAGCCAGGATTCGCTGCAGCGTGTTCTTCGTATGATGGCGTAGCTGGCGCAGGTCGATGTCCTGCCTGACGCCATCAAGCTCGTCCTCCCGGCGATCCGTCGTGGCATCGGGGCCGCGGACCGAATGCCGCGCACTGCTGCTCAACAGCGGACGGCGCGGGGTGGGCGTGAAGGCGGCGACGTATGACATGTCAAAAGCCCCTTGGTTTCGATGCGCCGTCGTCGGTGGTGACCCAGCCTGGACGATGAAGCCTTATGACAAGACTAAGGCTGACGCTCTCTGATCGAACGAAACGTACGTGGGAAGATTTCCCACGTCAATCGATTTTTGTAATCTTGTGGGTATTTTTCCCACACAGGATTGTGCTAGATCGTATCAAGAAAGGATTATTCGGTCCAAAATGCCCCCGATTGAGCGCCCTCAGCCGTTACCGCCCGCCTCCCTGCTCGCAGCGGCGCGCCGGTTGATGCGGCCGTTGGTGCGCCTCATGATGCAAAGCGGACTGACCTTTCCGATCCTCGCCGACGCGCTCCGCCGCCTTTATGTTGAGGTTGCGGTCAACGACGTACTGACCGATCCTAAGACCCGCACCGACAGCCGGATCAGCCTGCTGACCGGCGTGCATCGAAAGGAAATCCGGAACCTGCGGCTGATGCCGGCGGACCCGGCGGATGCGCCGGATATCGTCACCCTGGCCAGCCAGATCGTCGCGCGCTGGGTCGGCACCGCCCCATTCATCGACGACGCAGGACGGCCGCGGCCATTGCCCCGAAACAACGATGCAACAGCCGCGTCGCGCCCGTCGTTCGATGAACTGGTCGAATCCGTCACGACCGACATTCGCCCGCGTGCTGTGCTGGACGATTTGCTTGGTCACGGTGTCGTATTCATGGACGCAGACGACTGCGTTAAGCTAAATGCGGCTGCATTCATCCCCCGCCCGGGGAGAGAGGAGCAGTTGTTCTACTTCGCCCGCAACCTGCATGATCACGTCGCCGCGGCGGTGGCGAACATCAGCGCGGCAGAAGTGCCTCCGTTTCTGGACAGGAGCGTTCACTATGACCGGCTGACACCGGCACAGGCCGAAACGTTACGGGGATATGCCCGCGCAGCCGCGATGCGCGTTCTGCTGGACGTCAACCGGCTTGCGCAGGAACTCACGGAAGCAGACCCCGCCTCGGAACCGACGCAGCCGCGCCGAATCAATTTCGGGCTCTATATATTCGACGAGGCCGAGCGGCCCCCTGCCGGGGGAAGCAAGTCATGAGGCGGCTCGCTCCCTTCCTGATCCTGACTTTGCTGACGGCCTGCACCATCCCGCCCGCACAACCGGACGGGGGCGACCAGGCCGGGGGCGACCAGGCCGGGGTGGCAGACGCTCATCGCGGGCATCAGCCAGTCGGACCAGCTTCGGATAACGCAGGCCGGGTGGGACCGGACGGCGTCGCGCCGGTCGCCGACCGTGGCATCGGCGGCACGGGTGCGCCCGCTTCAACGGCCGTGGCATGGCGCACGGCAGACCGCGGCATTGGCGGAACCGGTATCGTCGGCGTCGTGACCGGCTTCGGTTCGGTCTTCGTGAACGGGATCGAGGTCGCATACGACGCCGCAGCCTCGGTCGATATCGATGGCGACGCCGCGTCGGTTTCGGCGTTGCGGGCCGGGCAGTTGGTCGCGATCCGGGCCGAGGGCCCAGCGGATTCGCCGCATGCCAGGATGATCTCGGTGCGAAGCGCGGCCGCCGGGCGGATCGAGGCGATGGAGCTGAATTCAGGAACGCTGACGATCGCCGGACAGGCGGTTTCGGTCCCGGCCGGGACATGGGGCGCAAACCACTTCCGGTTGGGCGACTGGGTCAAAGTCAGCGGTCTGCGGCGCGACGACGGAACCATCGTGGCCAGCCGGCTCGATGCAGCGCCGGCGGGCGTCCTTCTCGCGCGCGGCCCGGTCGTTCGCGACGGCGCGGTGGTTCGGCTTGGCAACCTCGTGCTGACCGAACCGGCCGCCGCCGGCATGAAGGTCGGCGAGTTCGTCGTCGTATCAGGCGACTACGCGGCCGGGCGTGGTCGCGTCAGCGCCGTCGCATCCGATTCTCTGTTTTCCAGCCCGGGGGACTATTTCGGGTCTTCCGCCAGCCAACTGGTCGTGCAGGCTTTCGTTCGGGTGGACAAAGGCTCCATTTCGATGAACGGCGTGAGAGTAAGGTCCGACCTCGTCGCTTCACACAAGCCCCGAGTGAACGGTATCGGCGTCGTCTCACTGCGGCGCGAGCCGGACGGGTCCTATACGGCCGTGGGATTGCGCTACGGCGACTACCGTGGCCACACCGCTCCGTCCGATGGCACGGGCGCACCATCGCAGGCGCCACCGCAAAGCGGCGTCATCTCCGGCACGCCGTCATCTCAGCAGTCAACAAGCGGCAGCGTTTCGCCTGCTTACGGGCCGGCCGCGACAGCCGGCATCGCCGGCCACCCAAACCCAGTGAATGGATCAGCTCTTTCGGCAGCCATACCCGCGACGTCAACGCCGGCCGAGAGCACGCCCGTCATCGCCCCCGGCCCGCCGACACCGGCATCCGGGACATCGACAGCCACGCAACCGACATCTGGGACATCTGCCGGAGGGGCACCCGAGGGACCGACATCCGGCCCGGCGACACCCGGAGTGACACCCACAGCGACGCCCGGAGCAACGCCCGCAGCGACACCCACAGCGACGACACCCGTAGCAGCACCCACAGCAGCACCAGGAACAACACCGGGCGGAGCGACCCCGGGGACAGCATCCGGAGTACCGTCGACCCAGAGCGTGGGATCACCGAGCCCGCTCATCAGCAGTAACGGAGGCACCGTCACCACCGCCGCGCTTGTCTGGAACCCATCGCAACTGCCGGGTCCTGTCTCATCCAAACCGCGCAGGCGCCTGGGTTCGGTCACGGTCTCTGGCTCGGCCTCGGCCCCGACGATCAGCCTGCTTACGGCAGCGGTGACATCGGTCACGACGACAGTCAGCGGCACGGTGCCGTCAGCCACCGGAAACTCTGCGAAGCGATTCACCTCCGCGACGACCGGCAGGGGCACGACCGGCGGGGGCACGACCGGAACACGCGCAAGCTCGGGGAAATCTTCTGGAGCCCGAAGCGGCCACTGACGTCTTTGACCCGGGGGCCGCTTGTCCCGGTCACGCGTTCGGACGGTTCTGATACGAACCGCCGTAGACATCGACCGATGCACAGCCTCTCCTGCAGTGGATCGGACTCGATTGTGACGGCCGGGCGAGAGTCGGGCTCAGCGGCGGTTGGTATGAATCCGCCCAGGAAAACAACGGCCTGTGATGATGACGCAACCCGAACTACGGAATGAGGTTCAGTTCCCGCGCCAACCGCGCGGCCTGATGCCGAGCCACGCCTTTGACCTCCTGCATTTGGTTGCGCAGCGACGCGATTCCACCGCGCAGCCGATGGTAGAGAGTGCCGCTGTCCGACACCGCGGATGCTTTGGCTGGCACGATGTTCGCGGTCTCGGTCGCGGTGACCCAGGTCCAGTTGCGCAGCAGCGGCACGCTGCCCTCGGGCTCGACCAGCGTGTTGCCGTCGACCGCGATCGCACTGACGTCTCCGGTTACCAGGATGGCACCGGGCCGGTATGCCGCGGTGCGGTCCAAATAGACCGTCGTGTGGTCCAGCAGAACCGAACCGCCGGTCACGGCGACCAGCGGACCGGACATATGGCCGCCTTCGTCGCTCAGCCGGTCGTCCACCAGTTCGGTGCGCAGCGCGGCCGAAACGATATGGTCGCCGCCGCGCGCCTGCTGAAACGACGAGCGCTCGATCCGCAGCAAATCGAGCGCGCCGGCCGAGACCGCGTGCGTCGGTTGACCGTCCGAGCTGACGCCGTTGGCGCTGAAGCTGCAATCGGCGATAAGCAGCTTGCCGCCCTGGCCGCCGGCCAGGATACCGATCTGGTTGTTGACGAAACGTGTGTCCCTGACGGTCAGATCGCGACCCTCGGCCCGGATACCGGCCCCGTTCCCGTCCATCACCCGGATGCGGCCAAAGCTCAGGCCCCGGACGACCACGTTGTTGCCCTCGATCACGAACGCCGCCTTGCCGGCGCAGGCGCTGTCGGTGATCCCGACGTCCGGGCCGGTGCCCACGATCGTCAGTCCGTTGGCGTGCCACAGCGCACAGTCATAGTACGTCCCGGGCGCGATGGTCACGGTGTCGCCGTCCCGGGCGACCGCGGCGGCGGCGCTGGGCACTGCATAAGGTTTACCCGGACCCACCTCCAGTTCCCTGGCCTCCAGCCGGCCGCCGCATGCAGCCAGCAGGTCGGCCGCCACGACAATCCGCACCGCAAGACCAAGACGTGTCAGGCCGGCGGCATGGGTCATTTCGTGGCACCGTCGCCGTGCAAGGCGCGGGCGTTGCCTTGCAGAACGTTGCCCCGCAGCACCGCGTCGGTCGCGGTAAGATTGTAAACAAGGTAGGAGTGGTAGTTGCCCTCGACCAGGAAGGTGTTGTTCTCGACGATGATTTCCGGCGTCGGCTGCTTGACGCCTTCCGCGCCGATCATGATCCCCGCGAGGTGGTTCTCCGACCTGGGCCCTTTCTGAATGTGACTGTCGCGCACCAGTACCGCGCCGCCGTTCGAGATATCGACGGCAAAGCTCGCTGTGCCGTCTGCCCCGTCAGCAATGTCGCAGCCGATGACTTCTGTCCGCTCCGCCCGCGACTTGATGGCGTGCCCGGCGCGCGTGCCGAAGAACCGTGTGCGCTCGATGCGGAGCAGGCTGACCCCGCCGACATAGACCCCATGGGCGCAGCCGCCGCCACCCTCGCAGGTGCCGTTGCCGGTGAATTCGCTGTCGCGGATGAAAATGCGTTTGCCGGGCAGGGTGCCCGCGAGGATGCCATCCTCGTCGTTTGCGAAGCGCACATGTTCCACGGTCAGGTCACCGCCCTCGGCCCGGATACCGGCGCCGTTGAAGTCACCGACATGGGCATCGGTGAACGCCAGGTTGCGAAACGTGATGTTGCCGCCCTGTGCGATGAAAAGCGCCTTGCCCTCACACGGCGTTCCGGTGATCGTGGTCGTATCGGCCGACGCGCCCTCGATGATCAGATCGTTGGCCTTCCAGACCGCACAGTCCGAATAGGATCCGGGAGCGATGGTGATACGGTCGCCGTCACGCGCGGCGGCGGCAGCGGCGGAGGGAAGCGGATATAGCTTGCCCCTCCCGACCTCGAGCGTTGCACTCACTGCCTGGCTGGACAACATGGCGAGAATGGCTGCCGTCATCGCCGGCCAGACCGCTGATCGCCGGGGTCGCATATCGGAACGACATCCGGGAAACACGGCTGCATGACGATCGCGGTCTTCATCGCAACGGCCCGGCTCGCCGGTGCCGGCGGCGCAAGCACACGTGGCGCGACGGGTGACCCGGACAAGCCAGACCATGACGCGAAGCCTCGCGCCGATTGCCTCGCCTGGTGTCGGGCGTCGCCTGAGAGCTTTGTTCATTCCGAGGGCAGATTATACCACCCCGTCGCCGCTGGCTACGTCCGTTACGCTGGGACGATGTCTGAACCGCAAAAAGCCCGATTGCAGTCCACGGCCTCCCTAAACGCCCAACAGTTCCGCCACCAGCGCGTTCCATTCCTGGTCCAGCGGGCCCGTGGCCGGCGTCCGTCCGGCCCGGTTGTACCAGTAGCGTGCATTCGACAGGTCCGGCTCCTTCCGGTGCAGATAGGCATGCACCGCGGCGCCTGTCGCACCCGGATCAGCCTGCGCGCATTCATGCGCCTTGTCCCAGTCGCCGGTGGCGTCCCACCACAGCGCCTGCAGCGGCAACGAAAGCGAAGCCGGCGGTGCAACGTCCTCGGTCGAGGCGCGGAATTCTGTCAGGTCCATGCTTCAGACTGCCTTCAAAGGTCGATTCACCCGGTGGGGCGGCAAAAGCCCGTGTCCAGCGGCAGCACGGCGCGAGCCATGACGTGGATCAGGGTGATGCGCATGGACCTGAACCTGCGACAGACCGCCCGCGACGGCAAGAGGTGGTCTTCACGCTGTCCGCCGCCAGGCTCCTCGCGACCTGTTGCCAATCTTGTAAATGCGCAGGCCGATACTATCCGATCGCAGAAAAGCGTGAGCCGCGAAGCGGCTACGATTCGCCGCGTGGATCGGATACTTCAAACATATCGCGACCTATCAAGCTTCCCCGATGCGCGATACTACGCCGCGACCGGCGCCACGCGACTGACGTGATTCGGATACCGCATCGTTCCCGCCAGATGCAGCACAACCTCCACGCCACCACGGAGCCGGCAGAACAGCTCGACCGGCAGGACCCCACGCCCATCCGTCCAGCGTAGATTGCCCACCGCTTCATACGCGTGGAACCCCTCGGCCAGCCGGTCATCGTTCGCCCTGAGCACAACGAATTTCGAACCCTGCCGCACCGCCACACGCCGTAACGCCACGCCCAGCGACCGGGGATCGCGCGCCAGCCCAAGTTCGGCGGGCACGGCCTCGCGGGAGACGATATGAACGCTCCGCGGCGGCCGAACCAGCCGGAACACCCGCACCGGACCCTGCGCCTCATGCGCATCCACACGCTCACCATCGACCAGCAGGTGCAGATCGGGATCGTCCGTCAGCGGCAGCCCAGGCCGCGGTCCGGCTCGGTCGAGCAGACGCCGCCAGACCGCATCGAGCAACGCCCCGCCCGTCACCACCGGCGCGCAGGGCGCTTTCGGCGGCTGATCCCACCCGGCGTTGGCGTTCTGGAACAGCCAGCGGTTGCCGTCATCGCGGTAACTCTCCGCCGCTGCGCCGTTGGCGATCAGCACATCATGCGCATCCAGTTCCAGGTGAAACACCGTCACCTCCTGCGCTCTGTCATCCCACAGGATCGAGCGGTGGTTCACCAGGAACTCCACCGGGATCAGCACGCCGTCGAGATAAAGCGAGTGCCCCTTGGTGATGTGCAGATCGAGATGCGGAACATTGTCCGCCAGCGCCCCCTTGCGCACGATGGCCGGCGTCGCTGCATTGCGCCGGCCCCGCGTCGCCAGGGCGCGGCCGTGGCCGATCCAGCACAGCCGCCGCGTGCCCCCGCTCACGGTGGCGACGCTGTCACCGACAACCAGTTTCTCGACCAGCACCTCGCCGCGATCGGTCAGAATATGCGTGCCGGGAAGGAAGCAGGGGACACAGATGTCGGTTTGTCCGGCGCCCACCGAATAGGTGACCGCCTGCGGGGCGTCGAATTGCAGCGCCAGCCCCGGACCGCCGCTTTCCGAGACGGTCAGGGTATTGCCCGCGCCGACCGACAGGCCGGTCACATCCGTGATGCCGGACAGCACGATCGTGTCGGTGGCGGCAAAGCCGGTGATCGTGCCGGCGGCGGCGAACGGGCTGGTCAGGATCAGGGTAGCATCCGCCCCGCCGAACGCAATGGTTTCGCCCGCAACGATCGAGCCGCCGACCGACCATGTCGCCCCCGCATCCAACGCGATCTGGCCGAAATCAATGAAGGTGCCGGCATTGACGATCGTGCCGGCCGAGGCCCCGTTGGCAAGTTCGAGTGTGCTGTAGACCGCGGAACCCAGTGTGTTTCCACCCGAAACGGTGCCGTTGAACACACCGCCCGGCAGGTCGATGATCCGGTCCGCGAAACCAGGTTTGACCGCATCGAAGGCGAACGCCGAGCCGAACACGGTGCCCTGATTAACCACCGTCGTCTGGTAATAGGCGACGATGCCGAAAGGGCCGCCACTGATGACGCCGCCCGATGCATTGGTAATCGCACCCGGCCCGTGCAGCCATACCCCCACACCGTCTCCTTTGCTGTCGGCAGCCAGAATCGTCCCGTAGTTGACCACCGAACCACCCACGCTGACCGTTGGCGATTCGCCGATCTGCACGCCCATCCATTTCGACGTGATGGCGCCGCCCGCTACATTGGTCACCATCCCGCCATCAGCCAGTTGCACACCGGCGGACTCAAAGCCAGGCGTCGGCACGTAAGTCGCCGAACTCAGGATCGAGCCCGTGTTGAGCACCGTCCCGAGACCGTTGGTGATCTCGATGCCAAAATGCCCGCCGAAGATGTACCCGGACCCGGTGTTGGTGACGCTCCCGCCGGTCTTCAGCCAGCCGCCGGAAGTACGGTAGCCGTACAGGGTTCCGCTGTTGATGATCGTCGAAGCCGCGGACCCGTCGGTTACAACCGCTTCGGAGTAGCCGTTGATCTCCCCGGCCAGTGAATTGCTCAGCAGACCACCTGCCATCAGATTCACACCGAGACCATCCAGGGCGTAGACGAAGCCCTGATTGGTCACCGTTGAGGCCTCGCCCATCGTCAGAACCCCGTCGAGCCCGGCGTTGATCGTTCCGCCCTGAGCATTGATGACGCTGCCGCCTGCCGGCAGCACGACACCGAAGCCGGATTTTGTGCCGGGCGCAAGGATGGTCCCGGCGTTCACCACCGAACCGCCGCCACCTGCGGCGACACCCCCGAGGTAGCTTGTGATCAGGCCGCTCCCGGCGTTGCTGACACCGCCGCCGCCGAGCAGCACCGCCACGGTGGTGGCGGTGAACACGCTGCCCGCGTAGATGAAACCGGATCCGCTGGTATTATCTGTGGAAATCACCCCCTGGTTAACCACGGTGCCGATGCCCGCGACGGATACGCCGGCATTATACCCGCTGATCAATCCGCCTTGCATATTGGTGACCGCGCCGCCACCGCCGGACAGCAAGACCCCATCGCTGAGGCTGTTTGTCCCTTTTCCCAGAAGCGTGCCGTAATTGGTGATCGGCCAGTAGGTGGAATCGGACCGCCCGCTGCCGATTGCCGGGCTGTTGCTGTTGGTGATCGTTACACCGGAAGCAACCGTGACCGGATAGGAAACCCCGGCGCTGAGGTCGAAGCCAGCGGCCGAACCGCTCGTAATGGTCGTCCCGGACATGAGTTTTCCCCAAGGGCCTGAAAGCGGCCCGAGATAACGCGGGGCCGCCGTAATCATTGCGGCGCCACTATAATCACCGCACGGCCCACCGGACACAGAATCTTGTTGGCAGAATGTTACATCCGGTCACCGCGCGTTCGACGCATCCGCCCGCCCGACGTCAGCGCCCCGACAGCGTGGTCCGGCCATCCGGCGGGATGCGCCCACAAGGGATGCGCCCACGCTTGCGCCGGTGCCGCAACCTTTGCAGGATACCGCGGGAGGCGACAACAATGCCCATTCAGACGCAGGAACTGCATTCCGGATTTGCCGCCGAGGCGGGTTTCCTGGACCTGTCCCGGCCGTTGGATGCCAATGCGATCGAGGGAATTCAGGCCGCCATCGATACCTACCCGGTTCTGGTGTTTCGCGACCAGCGCCTCACCGATGACCAGTTGCGTGACTTCGCCGCCCGCTTCGGGCCGCTGGAGATCGGCCGTTCCGCCGCACGTCCCGGACGCCGCCGCCTCGCCATCCCTCACATCGGCGACATTTCCAACCTTGACGAGGACAACAACGTCCGAGCCCTGACCGATCGCCGCCGCCTCGACAGTCTCGGCAACCGGCTGTGGCACACCGACGCGTCCTACATGCCGGTCCCCGTCGTGCTCGGTCTGCTGCACGCCGTCGCGCTGCCGCCGCAAAGCCCGTTCGGCAACGGCGAGACCGAATTCGCCGACATGCGCGCGGCCTGGGACGCCCTGCCGCGCGCCACGCAGGATGCCATCGACAGCCTCACGGGCGAACACGATGTTTTCTGGTCGCGCGCGCAGATCGGCTTCACCGAATTCCCGCCGGGCGAGCGCGAACAATACCCACCGTCACGCCAGCGCCTCGTTCGCCGCCACCCCCGATCGGGGCGCAAGAGCCTGTATCTATCCGCCCATGCCTCCCACATCACCGGCTGGCCGGTCGCCGACGGGCGCCTGCTGCTGTGGGACCTGAACGCCCACGCGACGCAGCCTCGTTTCGTCTACAGTCACACCTGGCGTGTCGGCGATCTGGTGATCTGGGACAATCGCTGGACCATGCACCGCGGCCGCCCGCACGATGAAAGCAAGCCGCGCGACCTGCGCCGGGCGACCACGCTCGATAGCGGATCGACACTGAACGAAGCGGCCTGAAACGGGAGAGCAACAATGAGCCAGGCTCTGCAAGGTATTCGCGTCATCGACATGACGCATAATCAGGCCGGCCCGGCTTGCGCCCAAATACTCGGCTTCCTCGGCGCCGACGTGATCAAGCTCGAGGAACCGAAAGGCGGCGACGTCGCCCGCACCAACATGCGCGACAAGCCCGACAGCGACAGCCTGTTCTTCCTGATCTTGAACGCCAACAAGCGCAGCCTGACGCTGAACCTGAAAACCGAGGATGGCAAGGCGCTGTTCCGCCGCGTGATCGCCGAATCGGATGTCCTGCTGGAGAATTTCGGTCCCGGCGCGCTGGACCGCCTCGGGCTGGGCTACGATGCGCTGTCGAAACTGAACCCCAAACTGATCTACGCCACCATCAAGGGCTTCGGCACCTACGGCCCCTACAGCGGCTACAAAAGCTTCGAGCCGATCGCCCAGGCGATGGGCGGCGCCATGGCCGTCACCGGCTTCCCGGAGAACCCGCCCACCTACGTCTTCCCCGCGATCGGCGATTCCGGCACCGGCATGCACATGGCCATCGGCATCCTCGCCGCGCTGCAGCAGCGCCACACGAGCGGGAAGGGGCAGCATGTTGAAGTCTCGATGCAGGACGCCGTGGTCAACCTGATCCGCGTCAGCCTGCGCGACCATCAGCGTTACGGCCACCCGCCCCCGCGCGTCGGCAACCAGCTCGGTCATACTATTCCCGGAACGACATATCCGTGCGCCCCCGGCGGCCCCAACGACTATGTCTACATCTTCGCCCAGCCGCAGATGTGGAAACCGTTTCTTACCGCCATCGGTCAGCCGGACCTGGCGGACGACCCGCGCTTCAAAACCCCGGACGCCAGATGGGAACACCGCAACGCGCTGAATGCCATCATCGAGTCCTGGACCCGCCAGCGCACCAAACACGACGTGATGGCGATCCTCGGCAAGGCCGGCGTGCCCAGCGGTGCCTGCCAGGACACCGCCGAGGTGCTGGCCGATCCGCACCTGCGCGCCCGCAACATGATCGTCGACATCGACTTCCCGATCCGCGGCACCTACCAGACGGTCGGCTGCCCGATCAAGCTGTCCGATTCCCCGGCCGAGATCACCCGTCCGCCGCTGCTGGGCGAACACACGGACGTCCTGCTGGCCGCATTATGGCCTAGACCCAACAGTCGTGTCACCAGGGGCCATTTCGCTCAACTCGCGCCGAAAACGCCTGTCGCAGGACATGTCGCAATAGCTCAGGCATTCGCGACAAACTTATGCGACAGGGAAAAAGCCCAAATGGCCCCCGGTGACACGACCGTTGGGTCTAGGCCCGATTGGGTGGTTACCGAATTTGCATCGGCTCTTTCGGTCAAGATACGGATGCATCGTTTGCGGATGGCGGACCGAGCCAAAGCGGCCGGTGCATTCTCCCGGCTGCAGGGCGAGTCGCTGATGGTCGTGCCGGTGACGCGGGACCATTTCAAGACTGCCGCGCGTTTTGCCGAACAATCAGGGCTGGGACTGCGTGCCGGAGACGCACTCCATATCGCGGTCGCGGCGGACCTGGGCGCGATCATCTGCACGCTGGACAAACGCCTCGCCGAAGTCGCCGTCGCGCTTGGGGTCAGTGCTGAAATGGTGTGATCGTCCACCGGCTTGAACGAGAACCGGGCGGCCTGCGTTGGGCGGGAACCTGACGGTCGCATCGGCGTTTTGCGCGCAGGAGCTGCCAGCGCCATGAAAAACACCAAAACGGCCAAGGACGAACCCCCGTCTCGGCTGATAGACGCGAAGATCAGGGAACTGAACGACTGGAGGGGCAACACGCTCTCCCATATCCGGGCTCTTATCAAGCAGGCGGACCCCGAAGTGGTCGAGGAGTGGAAATGGCGAGGCGTTCCGGTTTGGTCCCACGGCGGCATCATCTGCACGGGCGAATCCTACAGGAACGTCGTGAAACTGACTTTCGCCAAGGGCGCCTCGCTAAACGACCCGGCAGGTCTGTTCAACGCCAGCCTTGAAGGGAACGCCAGGCGCGCCATCGATCTCCATGAGGGCGATGAAATAGATGCAAATGCCTTTAGGACGCTCATAGGTGCGGCCGTGGCCCTGAACAAGTCTTCAGGCCGGTAATCGAAAGCAGCGCGTCAAGGTTTCACACCTGCCGTTACCTCGCAGCAAGCTCGGCCGGGCTGCGTGGCCCGGCGCTAACACGATCAAGCCGCCATCTTTATGAACCGATCGAGCTGCGCCGAGACGGACTTTGCGCCTACGTCGCCCACGCCAGCCTCGAGGTCGTTGAGGATGATCGCGATGTCGGGGTCAGGCCGTCGTGAGGGCCGCCCTCAACTCAACCACCTGATGGCGGCGGTCAGCCAGCGCCGCCCGGCCGGCAGCCTTTGTGACCACTTTTTGCACGTTCATGCCGCGATCCGGATTATGCCGGGCAGGAGCGCCCTGTCCTATTCGGCCGCGCGCAAAGCCGGATGAACCCCTTCCGGCTGATCCGCGCGATCCTCGTCCGGACGATGGAAGATGAGCACCACCAGCACCGAAGACAGCGCCAGACCGGTCATGAGCATGAAGGCGTACTCGAACGATCCGAACGCGCCGACCACCCAACCGGTGATCGCCGGCGCGAGGAAGCCGGAGATCGCAAATCCCGTATCCATGATGCCAAGTGCCGTGGCGGCCCGTCCCGGTACGATATCGACGTTGATCGCATAATACGAGGCATTTGCGCCCATGCTGAAGGCCACGGCGGTAGTGATGCAGGCGATCGCCACCGGCAGGCTGTGGATCAAGCCGATCGGGATAACCGCGAGCGCCGCCACAAGCTGGCTCACGCCGATCAACATGGTTCGCGATATCCGCAAACTCCCTGTCCGCGCCAGCAGATAATCGGACAGGTAGCCGAGCGCCACCAGCAAAATCGCGGCACAGGCCCATGGCAGGACGGCGAACAGGCCGACTTCCCGGACGTTCAACTGGTAGGTCTGGGCCAGGTAGTTCGGCAGCCAGGTCATGAAGAAGAACAGGAAGTATCCAAACACGAAGAACGCCCAGTAGTTCGCCAGAAGCGTGCGGTTGGTAAGCAACAGGCGCCAGTCGGTGAAGCCATGGCGCACATGCCCGGCGGTGCGGTCGCGCTGAGCTTCGACCCCGCCGCGGATATGCTTCAACTCCGCGTCGCCGACGAACGCAGACTGCGCCGGGTCATTGCGGAAGAAAATGAGCCACAGTGGAACCCAGATGCCGCTCAGCAGCGTCAACGCAAAGAACATGCCACGCCAGCCGAACGCATGGATCAATTCTGTTGAAACCGGCGCGCCGATAGCCAGCGCAAGCGGCACGGCGACCAGCGTATTGCCAAGGGCGATCGCGCGCTCGTGCGGCGCAAGCCAGCGGCTGACCGCGCCGGTGAGCGCCGGGAAGTTGGGCCCCTCCGCCACCCCAAGCACGGTGCGCGCGATGTAGAGCGTGAGGAAGCCACCCGCAAATCCGGTGACGCCGATTGATGCCGTCCACATCACAGCCGCGACGAGAAGCACCGCGCGGGCACCCCACCGATCGACCGCGATCCCGCCGAGGAATGTTGTGACGGCGTAGCCCAACCCGAAGGCGCCGAGGATAAATCCGATCTCGGTCGTGCTGAGCCCGAGTTCGGCTTTGATGTCGCCAGTCGCGAATGCGATTGCCGACCGGTCGATATAATTCGCCACGGTGATGTAGAACAGCAGGAAGATGATGATCCAGCGGAAACTGCCCTTGGTATTCATGATTCCCCCGTGTCGCGGCTGGGCTTCTTACGACCCTTCAGCATAGACTTTCTGGGTGGCCTTGGATGTGGCTCCCGCGGCAATTCCTCTGTGGCCGTCGCTTTGGCAACATGCCGGGATCATGCTGCGCTACACCCGCAGATCGTGCAAGTAGGTGCGGGTTTACAGCCGGTCACGTCTCCTGCTGGCTGAGGACGAGTGCGCATCGGGCGCTGGAAAATGTCGGGGCCGCCGGTCCGCGGGCTGGGATTCATGGTGAAGCGATAAGCCCGCTTGCTCCGAAAGGGTCGATGGATCACAGTCGGATTTGATGAGGCGTCCCCCCGGCCCGACAGGCCGAGCTACCAACACAAAAAAGAGACCGCCAGATGTCCTTGATCCAGTCCCGCCTTGAAGACGGCATCGCCACAATCACGCTCGATCACTATTCGAAACGTAATTCGCTGGGTGCGGAGCTGATTGCCGAAATACTTGCGGCGTTCGATCGCTTGAAAACCGAGCGGGCGCGCGTCCTGGTGCTTCGGGCGGCAAACGGTGTGAAGGTTTGGTCGGCGGGGCACGACATCGATGAGCTGCCGTTAGCGGACGTCGACCCGCTGCCGTACAGCGATCCGCTCGAGCAGCTTCTGCGTGGCGTGAAGGCGTTTCCGGCACCCGTGATCGCCATGGTGCACGGCTCCGTGTGGGGCGGGGCGTCCGATCTGGTCATGTCCTGCGATCTCGTGTTTGGCGACGAAACCTGCACCTTTGCGATCACACCGGCCAAGCTTGGCGTGCCCTACAACGCCGCCGGCTTCCTGAACTTCATGAGCCGGTTGCCGCTGAATGTGGTGAAAGAGATGTTCTTCACCGCCGAACCCATCGCCGCGGAGCGTGCCTTGAGCGTGGGTATCCTCAACGCCCTGGTTCCGGCGGAACAGCTCGAGGCTCGGACATATGCTGTGGCAGCAACGATCGCCACGCGGTCCCCAGCAGCCATCGTTGCCTTCAAGGAGACCATCCGCGCCCTGAGCGAGTCTGCCGCCATAAGTCCCTCGACGTACGAGTATATTCAAGGCCTGCGCAGGGATGTCTATTTCGGGGCGGAATACAAGGAAGGCATTGCCGCGTTTCGGGAGAAAAGACCGGCAAAGTTCTGATGCGCATCCGTCTTCGACAGGTCGGGCCGATTTGTAGCCAGGACCCCTAAGCCTCCGAGATCGACAGCCTGATGGGATGAGGAAAAATGATCAACAAGGAATTCAGGCTGGGCAGCGACTTCCCAAGGATCGACCAGGCGGCCTGGCGCGCGGCGGTCGAACAGGAGGTCAAGCAGCCATTCGAAAAGCGAATGGTTTCCCAGACCTATGAGGGCGTGGCCCTGCAGCCGCTGTACACCGAGGCGATCTGCGCCACCGGCGCCGATCCATCCGGCATGCCGGGCTTCCCCCCGTTCGTGCGCGGATCCAGCCCGCTGGGCGCGACGGTCGCCGGCTGGGACGTCCGCCAGGAACACGCCGATCCCAATCCGGCCGAGGCTAACGCGCACATACGCGATGACCTCGCGAATGGCGCAACGTCCGTCATCCTGCGGTTCGACGCAGCTTCCTCCACCGGTCACGATGCGGACGACCTGCGTGCGGCGGACCTGTGCGGGCGCGGCGGCGTGATGATCAGCACGACGGCCGATCTGCGTGGCGTGTTTGACCAGGTGCAACTCGACCTCGCCGGCGCCTGGCTCGACGCGGGGGGCGCCTTCCTGCCGGCTGCCGCGCTTTTCGTGACGGCGGCGCGCCAAGGCGGCGTGCAACCCGCCCAACTCCAGGGCTCGTTCGACGCCGATCCGCTGGGGACCCTGGTGCACGACGGATCGCTGATGGTGCCGCTTGACGTGGCACTGCGGCACATGGCCGACCTCGCTTCCTGGACGGCGGCGCATGCACCACGCATGACCTCGGTCCGGGTGTCAACCAGGGCGTACCACGATGCCGGCGCGACCTCCACGCAGGACCTCGCTTTCCTGCTGGCAACCGGCGTCGAATACCTGCGTGCAATGACCGCCGCCGGGCTCGATATTGATGCCGCCGCGCAGCAAATCACCCTCAGCATCAGCCTCGGATGCCGGTTCTACCAGGCGATCGCCAAGCTGCGCGCCGCCAGGCTGCTATGGGGTCAGGTCGTCGAGGCCAGCGGCGGGTCGCCGGCCGCCCAAAAGACCCGCCTGCACACCGTAACCGGCCGCCGCGTCATCACGGCGCGGAATCCGATGCTGTCCATCCTGCGCAACACCGCCGCGGCCTACGCCGGAGCGATCGGCGGCGCCGACGCGATCACCACGGTGCCGATCGACGCGCCGGATCTGCTCAGCCCCGATCTTAGCCGTCGCAACGCCCGCAACACCCAGTTGATCCTGGCTGAGGAATGCCACCTGAACCATGTTGTCGATCCGGCCGGCGGCTCCTGGTATGTCGAATGGTACACGCAGAGACTCGCCGAACAGGCATGGTCGGTGTTCCAGGAGATCGAGGCCGAGGGTGGCATGATCGCCGCCGCCACCAGCGGCTGGATCGCCGAGCAGATCAACGTGGTGGAGGCAAAGCGTGAACGCGACATCGCCACTCGCAAATTCCCCATTACCGGGATCAGCGAGCATGCCAACAGCGCCGAGGCGCCGGTCCATCATGCCTCGGCGCCAAACCTCGCCGAACGCCGAACCGCCGCTGCCGAGCGTGTTGCGGCCTGGCGTCGGTCACACGCTCCGGAGACCGCACTGCGTCGCCTGGCGGAAGCAGCGCGGTCTGGCCTCGCGGCCGGTGGCGTCACAGGGCTGGCAATCGAAGCGGCCGAGGCCGGCGCCACCATCGGCGAGATCGCCGCGGCCCTGATCCCGCCCGCAGCGGAACCGGCCCACATCACGCCGCTGCCTGTGCATCCGTTCGATGAGGCATACGAACATCTGCGCGACGCCGCTGATGCTTTCGCAGACCAGCACGGCCATCGTCCGCGCGTTTTCCTCGCCGGTCTGGGCTCGATCGCCCAGCAGATCGCCCGCAAGACCTACGCCAACAGCTTCTTCCAGGCCGGCGGCTTCGAGGTGATTTCCCCCGAGAGCAACTTCAGCGCGGACCAGGCGGCCGCGGCGTTCGCCGACAGCGGGGCGCGGATCGCGGTGATCTGCTCCACTGACAAGATCTATACCACCGGCGTGGGGGAAGTGGCGCCGAAGCTCAAGGCCGCCGGCGCGAGGACTGTGGTGCTGGCCGGCCATCCTGGGACGCAGGAACCGTCCTACCGGGCGGCCGGCGTCGACATGTTCATCTTCATCAAAAGCAACGTGCTGGAGACGCTGACAACGCTGTTGCGGCAGGAGGGAGCGCTGTGATGCCGACTATTCCCAACTTCGGCTCGGTCCCGTTCAAACCCGCGCTCCCGCGGGCCACCGTGACAAGGGCCACGTTGACAGACTGGCGGCACGCGGTGGAGGGGCTGGCGCCGGCGAACCTGACATGGGCGACCGCCGAGGGAATCCCGGTCAAGCCGCTCTATACCGCCGAAGACCGCGCCGGACTGGAGCATCTCGACACCTATCCCGGTTTCGCCCCGTTCGTGCGCGGACCGTACGCGTCGATGTATGTCAGTCGCCCCTGGACCGTCCGGCAATATGCCGGCTTCTCGACCGCCAAGGAATCGAATGCCTTCTACAAACGCAATATTGCCGGCGGCCAGAAGGGTCTCAGCATCGCGTTCGATCTGGCGACACATCGCGGCTACGACTCCGACAATCCGCGGGTGTTCGGAGATGTCGGCATGGCCGGCGTGGCAATCGACAGCATCCTGGATATGCGCATCCTGTTTGACGGCATTCCGCTGGACCAGATCAGCGTGTCGATGACCATGAACGGCGCTGTGCTGCCGATCATGGCGCTGTATGTGGTCGCGGCCGAGGAACAGGGGGTCGAGCAGGGGAAGCTCGCGGGCACCATTCAGAACGATATCCTGAAGGAGTTCATGACCCGCAACACCTACATCTATCCGCCGGCGCCCAGCATGCGGATCGTTGGTGATATCATTCAGTACACCAGCCAGCATATGCCTTCGTTCAACAGCATCAGCATCTCGGGCTATCACATGCAGGAAGCCGGCGCGACCGCGGATATCGAGCTGGGCTACACGCTGGCTGACGGCCTCGAATATCTCCGCACCGGCCTGAACACCGGCCTCGCCGTCGACGACTTCGCGCCGCGGCTGTCGTTCTTCTGGTCGATCGGCAAGAACGTGCTGATGGAAGTCGCCAAGATGCGCGCCGCACGCATGTTGTGGGCCGGGATCATCCGCATGTTCGACGCCAGGAACCCGAAAAGCTACTCGCTGCGCACGCACAGCCAGACCAGCGGCTGGAGCCTGACCGCCCAGGACCCTTACAACAACGTCGCACGTACCTGTCTGGAGGCGATGGCCGCGACCCAGGGCGAGACGCAGAGCCTGCACACCAATGCCTTCGACGAGGCGCTGGCGCTTCCCACAGACTTCTCCGCCGAAGTCGCCCGCAGCACCCAGCTGTTCCTGCAGGAGGAGACGGACACAGACGCCGTCATCGACCCCTGGGGCGGCAGCTACTATGTCGAGCGGCTCACGCACGAGCTGGCACAGCGCGCCTGGGCGCATATCGTCGAATGCGAGGAACATGGCGGCATGACCAAGGCGATTGAGGCTGGTCTGCCGAAGATGCGGATCGCCGAGGCGGCCGCGCGCACCCAGGCGCGTATCGACTCGGGGCAGGAAACGATCGTCGGCCTGAACAAGTACCGGCCGGTGACCGAGCCGCCTGTTCGGGTCCTGAAGATCGACAACACTGAGGTGCGCAACGCCCAGATTCGGCGCCTCGAGGAACTGCGGGCGTCGCGCGACCCCAAGCCTGTCGCGGCGGCACTGGAGGCGCTGACCCGTTGCGCCGCTTCGGGTGAGGGCAACCTGCTCGACCTGTCGATCCAGGCGGCCCGCCTGAAGGCGACGGTGGGCGAGATCAGCGATGCGCTGGAGCTTGTGTTCGGCCGCTTCCAGGTCACGCCGCGGCTGGCGACCGGCGTCTACGCCCACGACTTCGGTGAGACCAGCAGCGGGATCACGCGGGTTCGTGAAAAGGTCGCGGCCTTCGCCGGCCTCAATGGACGCCATCCCAGGATCCTTATCGCCAAGCTCGGTCAGGATGGTCATGACCGTGGACAGCAGGTCGTTGCCTCGGCGTTCGCCGATTTTGGCTTCGACGTTGATATCGGCCCGCTGTTTCAGACACCCGAGGAGGCCGCGCAAACAGCGGTCGATAACAACGTGCACGTTGTCGGAGCAAGCTCGCTGGCGGCCGGTCACCTGACCCTGATCCCGGCCCTGCGTGCGGCCCTGGACGCGTATGGGCGGCAGGACATCCTGATCGTTGTCGGCGGCGTCATCCCGCCGCAGGATTACAATGAGCTGTACGCCGATGGTGCGGCCGCGGTGTTCGGGCCTGGTTCGGTCATCTCCGACGCCGCCGCCAGGGTGCTCGATCTGCTCGCTCAGCGCGCACGCCGCTAGGGCGGAAGGCCGAGCATGGCTTCGCAGTTCTTGTCTTTCTGGCGATCGGAACGGTGGCCCCGCAGAAGCAAGCGCGCATACGTCCCGACCCTGGCAAGGTTGTGAATGGACAACGAGCGACGCCGGCAGATAAAGCTTGCTCAACCTGATGAATAACTTCGCGCGAAAATCACTTCGTGGGTGATGCGAATAGGGCATTACGGACGCCTTCGGCGCGCTCGAAAGTTCGGCTGACCGACCTTTCACAGACGCGTTCTTTGCTTCCGACTTCCAATCGACAAGTCTCAACCGAACCCGCCACGCACGCTGACTAATGGACACCGACCACGAGGCGGACCTAACACCATAACCAACTGACCGCGATCGACATCAGCATGCCCGCATGGCCCTAACAGGATAGCACCGTGACCCGAAGCCTACGAATGCTGCAGCCGAGGTTGCCGCCAACCCGCGGCCGAGGCCGGATCAGAGGCGCAACCGCACTGTTCTGGCTGGGCGTGCTAGCCGTGCTGCTCCAGTTCGTGTTTCCCTACGTCGTCCTGCAGTCGATGGGCGTCAATCCTGAGACAATCAGGCTGCATCCGGCCACCGTCCTGGTGATGATCTGTGGGACATACGCGTTGCTCGCGGGCCCCGTGCCTTTTCATCAGCTTTGCCGCGAAGCGCCTGGGGTGGTGCTCTTTGTGTTCGCAATCCCGGTGCTCAATGCCTATTCGGTCTACTTTACCGGAATCAGCGGTGCAGGTCAGTATGTCGAAACGTACTTGTCGGCGGGGTTGCTGGCCCTGATGCTTTCGCCGGCGCGCCCGGCACAAAAGCGTTTACTGGCGCAAATCCTCATCACGCTATGCGTTATCAACGTGTTCATTGCGCTCTACGAGAGTTTCACCACGACCAACTGGTTTGCGCTGGTGATCGATCCGGATCTCAAGATGACTGACATGGACATCGATTTCCGGGCCAACGCGTTCTACAATCATCCTTTGACGGCATCGCTCATCACCTCCATGGCGATTTTCCTGCTGTTCGCAATGCGGATGAGGCTTGTGGTCCGCGCACCGGTTCTGGTTATTTTCATGATCGGTCTGCTCGCTTTCGGCGGGCGAACCGCGTTGGGTGTCACTCTTCTGGCATGTGTACTTATGGCGACTTATGTATTGCTGGCAGGCATCATCAATCGCAATCTCAAGCTGGAGTTCGCGGTCGCTATTGGAATCGCGGCGATCATGATCCCCATCCTGATCGGTGTCATCGTCACCCAGACCTCAATGGCCGATCGCATCATTGATACATTGTATTTCGACGACAGTGCCGAGGCCCGGATGACACAGTGGGAAGTTTTCGGTCATCTGACGTTGAATAACTGGCTGTTCGGTATATCGCATGATGATCTCAGTTTGATCAAATACCAGATCGGCCTCGACGGAAAACAAATTGATATCGAGAACTTCTGGTTTCTGATAATGCTGAACTTGGGGGCAATAGGCTTTTCGGCTTTTCTGGCTGTGTTCGCAACCTTCCTGTTCCACATAGCCCGTTATTCCCGCAGCATCTATGGGTGGCTGCTTGTGATCGCTTCCCTCGTGATCGACTCAGGCTCCAATTCGCTCGGCGTCAAAACCGCCGACCTGTTCTGCGAGGTTGCGTTCCTTGTGGCGATGTCCGGATACGCTGGATACGCCCCAAACCCGAGCATCGTGCCAGTCCGGACGCGCAGCGAGTTGCCGGGTCCTCCGCGACCGCAGAGCGCTCTGGCAAGTGTCGCTCCGGCGAAATCCCGCGAATTGCGGACACTGGGTTCGCGAGCAGTCTAAAGCCAAACGCCGGGATTTTACCGCCCCGGCGCGATCGGCGCACAGTTCGTCCGGCCTGACGCGACACAATCCTGAATCGCCGACGCGTGCCGCAACTGCTGCATCACGAACAGAACACCCAGGATTAGCACCAGGATCAATCCCAGACCGACAACCGCGCGAAGCGGGGAACTCTTTTCCTCATCTTCAGCCATCGCGTCCTTCCTCGACCGCATGACAGGCGACCGCGACCTCTCCCACCGTCACATGGGCCGGTTTTTCCACCCGACAACGCTGAGCAGCAAGCGGGCAGCGTGGGTGAAAGGCGCACCCCGGCGGCGGCGCGATCGGGCTGGGCAATTCGCCCCCAACCGGCGTCCGCGCGCGCCCGACCTGCTCGAGGTCCGGAATCGCGTCAAGCAACAGCCGCGTATAAGGATGGCGTGGGCGCTGGAAGATTGCCTCGGCCGGACCCTGTTCGACAATGCGGCCGAGGTACATAACCCCGAGCCGGTCCGCCATGTGCCGAACGACCGCCAGGTTGTGGCTGATAAACAGATAGGTGAGGCCCAGTCGCCCCTGAAGGTCGCGCATCAGGTTCAGAATCTGCGCCTGAACCGACACATCCAGCGCACTCGTCGGCTCATCGCAAACCAGGAAATCCGGTTCGCTCGCCAGCGCGCGGGCGATGGAAATGCGCTGCCGCTGACCGCCGGAAAACTCATGCGGGTATTTCTCGCCGTCCCGAACCGTCAGACCAACCTGGGCGAGCAAGGCGCCGACCCGGCCGTGAACCTCGTTCGGGCGCTTCGCCAGATGGAAAGCGCAGATGGGTTCTGCAACAATATCCCTGACCCGCCACCTTGGGTTCAACGACGCATACGGGTCCTGGAAGATCATGTTCATGCGCCGCCGCATCGCCGGTTGCGCTCGGGCTGACGACAACCCTTTGTTTTCAAACAGAATATCGCCTTGGCTAGGCTCGTACAAGCCAACCGCGAGCCGGGCGATCGTGGATTTGCCGCAACCGGATTCGCCCACAAGCGCGAATGTGGTGCCCGAGGTGATCTCAAACGAAACATCGTCCACGGCGCGCAACTGCCGCCGCGGCTCGCGGGTAAACATTCGTTGCAGGAGCGGACGCGAGACATCGAAGAAGTGCGAAACCGCGACAACCTCGAGTGTCGCCTGGTCAGCCATTGGCGTGCAACCAACATGCGGCCCGCGTCGCACCGGCATCCAGCAGTTCCGGCTGTTGTTCCGTGCAGCGGCCGAACACCCGGGGGCAACGTGGATGGAAGCGGCAGCCGGACGGGATGGCGTCCAGACGCGGCATCGCGCCGTCGATCTGACGCAGGCGATTCACGCGATGCTCCAGCGACGGGATGCTGGCCATCAGCCCGTCAGTGTATGGATGTGCGGGATGGCGGATAACAGCGGCGACGGGGCCGATCTCGACAATGCGGCCGGCGTACATGACGGCGACGCGGTCGGCCGTCTCGGCGATCACGCCCATGTCGTGCGTAACCAGCATCACGGCGGTGCCGTGATCCCGTGTCAGGTCTTTCAACAGAGTAATAATCTGGGCCTGGATCGAAACGTCCAGCGCCGTTGTGGGTTCGTCGGCGATCACCAGCGCGGGTTCGGCGCACAACGCCAGGGCGATCACGACGCGCTGACGCTGGCCGCCCGAGAACTCGTGCGGGTAGGCGCCGATGCGCTGAGCGGCGGCCGGAATGCCGACGCGGTCCAGCCAGGCGACCGCCTTTCTCCGGGCCTCGCCGTCAGACAGGCGAGCGTGGGTCTGCATGGTTTCAACCAATTGCCGCCCGATGGTGTAGAGCGGGTTCAGCGTCGTCAGCGGGTCCTGGAAGATCATACCGATGCGCTTGCCCCGGATTCTCCGTAACGGTTCAGCGGCCAGGTTGTCGATGCGCTGACCATCCAACCTGATCTCGCCGCCGGCGACGCGGCCCGGACGTTCCAGCAGCCCGACGATGGCCGCGCCAGTCAGCGATTTGCCGGCCCCGGATTCGCCGACCACCCCCAGAATCTCCCCCGTGTCAATACTGAACGACACCTTGTCCAGCGCGCGCAACAACCCACGGCGCGTCGGAAATTCGACCGTCAGCTCATGCACCTCCAGCAGCGCCATCAGCGCAGCCTCGGGTTCAACGCGTCGCGCAGCCAGTCACCGAGCAGGTTGATCGCCAGCACCATCAGGATCAAGGCAACGCCGGGGAAAACCGTCACCCACCATTGCCCGGAGAACAGAAAGTCGTTCCCAAGCCGGATCAGAGTCCCCAGGGAGGGTTGCGTCGGCGGCAGTCCCACGCCCAGGAACGACAGTGTTGCCTCGCCAATAATCGCCAGGCCGAGGCCGAGTGTGCCAATGACCATCACGGGCCCGACAACGTTGGGAAGAACGTGACTCAGCATGATGCGCCAGGACGGGACGCCGATGACGCGGGCGGCCATGACGTAGTCCTTGTTGCGTTCCACCAGGGTCGAGCCTCGGACGGTGCGCGCAAAATTGGGCCAGAGGCTGATCCCGATGGCAAATATGATGACGTAGATCCGCAACGATTCGCGCATGGTACGCGGCAGCGCGGCGGTGATCACGCCATCAACCAGAAGCGCGGTCAGGATCGACGGGAAGGTCAGTTGCACGTCGGCGATGCGCATCAGCACCGCGTCGATGATTCCGCCGGCATAGCCTGCCAAAAGACCGATGGCGATGCCGGCGACGATCGCGAAAAGGACCGAGCAGAATCCCACCAGCAGGCTTACGCGCATCCCGTACATGATAGCGGACAGGACGTCTCGGCCCTGATTATCGGTGCCCAGCGGGTTGGACCAGTCGGCGTCCGCCATGCCGATTGGGGGCTTCAGGCTGTCCATGAGCGACAGCGATGCCACGTCCATCGGATCGTGCGGCGCAAGGACAGGCGCGAAGACCGCGGCGATGATCAGGATCAGGGCGATCGCCGCCGACACCAGCGCCACCGGCGACGTGCGAAAGGTGTACCCGAGGTCGCTGTTCCAGGCTCGGCCGAACATCAGCGGTGGGCTCTTAGTCGGGGATCAACCGCATAATACAATAAATCCACCACAAGATTGATCAGCACGAAGACCAGCGCGATCAGCAGCAAGTAAGCGGACATCACCGGGATATCCGCCACCGCGACGGATTGCACCAGCAGCAGGCCCATTCCGGGCCATTGAAACACCGTTTCCGTCACCAGGGAGAACGCAACGATCCCACCGAACTGCAAGCCGATGACTGTGATGACCGGAACCAGGGTATTCTTTAGAGCATGGCCGAAATTGATGGATCGGTTGGTCAGCCCACGGGCCCGGGCGAACTTGATGTAGTCGGTGCGCAGGACCTCCAGCATCTCGGCGCGCACCAGGCGCATGATGAGGGTCATCTGGAACAACCCCAGCGTGATCGCCGGCAGGATCAACGACCGGATGCCGGCCCACGAGGTGAAGCCCGTCGTCCACCAGGCCCCCACATGCACGACCGGGCCGCGGCCGAAACTCGGCAGCCAGCCGAGCCACACCGAGAACAGCAGGATCAGCAGGATGCCCAGCAGGAATGTCGGCAACGAAACGCCCACCAGACTGACTGTCATGAAGATGCGGGAAAGCGCGGTGGTGCGATGGATGCCTGTATAGACGCCCATCGGCACGCCAATCGCGAACGCCAGCACCGACGCGGTGATCGCCAGTTCCAGTGTCGCCGGCAGCCGCTCCGCGATCAGGCTGGAGACCGGCTGCGCCAAACGGTAGCTGATGCCAAAATTGCCGTGCAGCGCGGTCCAGAGGAACCGGCCATATTGCACAAAGAAGGGCTGATCCAGGCCGAGCTGTTTGATCAGCGCCAGCCGCTGCGCCTCGGTGTGGTCCTGCCCGAGCAGAATGTTGACCGGGTCACCGACGTAGTCAAAAAGGGCGAAGGCGATGAAGCCAACGACGAGCAGAACCGGGATCGCCTGGAGGATTCGAGAACCGATGAAACCGAACATGTGGGTGGGAATTAGGGCGGATTAATGGGGTGTTGCCAAGGGGGCATCTGCACCACTGGGTGCGGGCAGCGGCGCTTTCTCTTTGCCATCTTGACTGCGGCTAGCCTCACTGATCAGCCAGTCGCGGAACTGCCGCACATGGCGGAGCCGCAAGCGGTCGGGCAGGGCGACGAACCAGTGGCCCTCAGCGCCATGCACCGGCGGATCGGGCGCAATTTCGGCAAGCAGTCCGTTGGTGATCATATCGGCGACCAAATTCCGGTCCACGACGGCGGCGCCCATTCCTGCGGTGGCGGCCTGCACTGCCAGGGCTCGGGTTTCGAACGTGAGGGCAGGCGGCACGTCCGGCCAGCCGAGCGCGGCGGCGACAAGCGGCCAGTCATCGGGGCGGGTTCCGGTGGCAAGCCGCGGCAGCTCCCGAGGATCGTTTCGCAGCAGCCGGGGGTTCGTCACCACGACGGGACGGTCCCTGAACAACGGCGTGACGTCCAGCTCGGGCCAGGCGCCGCGGCCCCAGCGGATGGCGCACTCGTACGGTTCGGCGGACAGATCCACCGCGCGCATCCCGGTGCTGAGCAGCAGCCGCGTGCCGGGGTGGCGCGACTGGAACCTGGTCAGCCTGGGAACCAGCCAGAGTGTGAGAAAACTCGACAGGGCGGAAACCCGCACGTCGGCACCCTGATGCCTGGCCTCGGTGATCGCGGCATCGATCGTGTCAAAGGCGCCGGCCAGACGCCCGCCCAGTCTGTCCCCGGTCTCGGTGAGGCGGGCATGCGGGCCGCGTGTCACGAACAGCGTCAGCCCAAGCGATTGCTCGAGTTCCCTGAGCAGATGTGAGACGGCGGACGGGGTGACGTTCAGGATACGCGACGCCGCGGCCAGACTGCCGGTACGCGATGTCTCGGTGAAGGCCCTCAACGCTCGGAGCGAAGGCTGTGACATGAGATATCCTCATGCTTACGGACTGCCTTCTCACTACCGGTTATTGACCGGATGCGCCAGATTGAACGCGTGTTCCGGGTGTTCCGGAGAGGAGGTAACGATGCTGAAGGCTCATTTCGACCAACTGGCCGCCTATAATCGCTGGGCAAACCGCCGGATTTACCACGACGCGGCGTCCCTGCCGGATGAGGTCCGCAAGCGCGGGGCCGGGCTGTTCTTCGGCAGCGTGCACGGGACGCTGAACCACCTTCTGGTAGCCGATTACATCTGGCTGCGGCGCTTCACCGGCGACGGGCCGCAGCCGGAGCGGTTGAACCAGATCCTGTACGAGGATTTTGCTGAATTGCGCGAGGCCCGGGAACAAGAGGATGAGCGGATTTTCAGCTTCGTTACTGGGTCGGATGACTATGAGCGAGTCATCGAATATCAGAACTCGACCGGGAAAACGTTCCGCCAGGCGCTTGGTCCAGCGTTGACGCATTTCTTCAATCATCAGGCGCATCATCGGGGACAGGTGCACGCCGGGCTGACGATTGCGGGGATCAGGGAGCCTGCTTCGCTGGATTTGCTGCGATTGCAGCGGGGAGGGTAGCGCAGCCGGTCGGCCACCTCGCCCGGACTACCTCGCCCGGACTACCTCGCACGGAGTTGCGGCATGATGACACCCGGTCCAGGATGAAGCTGCGGCCACTTAGCCGCCGCGCTACAAGAACTGGGAACCGTCCAACACCATGTCTCGATTCGCCGGCCTCACGCCGCTTCTGGCACCTCGCTCCGTCGCCGTCCTCGGCGCATCCTCCGACCCGACCCGGATCGGCGGGCGCCCCATCGCCTATATGCGCGCACAGGGGTTTCCGGGCGGCTTATATCCGGTCAACCCGAACCGGACGGAGATCCAGGGCCTGAAGGCCTACGAGTCGGTCGCCGACCTGCCGGAAACGCCGGATGTGGCGATCGTTGCGGTGCCAGCCGAACTGGCGGGGCCGGCAATCGAGGATTTGGCAAAGCGCGGCGTGAAAGCCGTGGTCATGTTCACAGCCGGCTTTGCCGAGATGGACGACGCCGGCGCCGCGGCACAGGCGAAGATGGTCGCCACGGCGCGGTCCTATGGCATGCGAATCCTCGGCCCGAACAGTCTGGGCGTGTTCGACGCCCGCCACTCGTATTACGCGACATTTTCCTCGTCGTTCGACAGCGGTTGGCCGGTGCCGGGCCGCATCGGTATCGCCAGCCAGTCCGGCGCTTACGGCACGCATCTTTACACACTCGCGCGTAACCGCGGCATCGGTGCGTCGCTGTGCGTCATGACCGGCAACGAGGGCGACGTTACGGTCGGCGAATGCATCGGCTGGCTGGCGGAAAATCCCGAGGTCGACGTGATCGCCGTTTACGCCGAGGGTATTCGCGAAGCCCCCGGCTTCATCGCCGCCCTCGAAGCCGCTCGGGATGCGAAAAAACCCGTCGTGATGCAGAAGGTTGGGCGGAGCGCACTCGGCGGAGAGGCGGCGAAGTCGCACACCGCGTCCATCGCCGGCAACGACGCGGTCACCGAGGCGGTGATGGCGGAATTCGGCGTATACCGCGCGCGAAACAGCGAGGAAATGCTGGACATCGCCCATACGGCGACGCGAAAAATCTATCCGGTTTCGAATTCCCTTGGCGTAATCACGGTCTCCGGCGGCGCCGGGGTTCTGATCAGCGACGTGGCCGAGAGTCTCGGGCTGGCGATGCCCGAAATGCCGTTGGATGCGCAACAGAAACTACGCGCCCTGGTGCCGTTCTGCGCGCCGCGGAACCCGGTGGATGCGACAGCGCAGGTGTCCAACAACGTTACGCTGGTCAGGACATTTACGGAATCGATGGTGCGCGACGGCGGATACGCCTCGGTGCTGGGATTCTTCAGCATGACCGCGTCGTCCCGACGCTGGCCGCAAATCCGCGAGCAGCTGAATGTCGTGCGGGTAGAAAATCCAGATCGGCTCTATGTGCTTTCAGTCATCGTGCCACCGGAACGACGCGACGAACTGGAGGCTGACGGCTGGGTGGTGCATGAGGACCCAACCCGAGCGGTGACGGCGATCGAGGCGATGGGGCGGTTTGGCGCCGCGTTCGCTGCCCGCCCAGCCGATCCGGGACCGCAGGGTTCCACTGTCACGCTGCCGGCCGCAACGCCATCGGAAGCCGAGGCGAAGCGTTTGCTGGCAGGCGCCGGTATCGCCTCGGCCCCGGAAGCCGCTTGCACGACCACTGACGAAGCCGTTTCCGCAGCGCAGCGGTTCGGTTTCCCGGTTGTCATGAAAATCCTGTCGCCGGATATCATGCATAAATCGGAAATCGGTGGCGTGCTGCTGGATGTCACCGATGCGGATGCGGTCCGTTCGGGTTACGCGCTCTTGCTCGAACGTGCCCGGGCCGCTGCACCGACGGCCCGAATTGAAGGGGTGCTGGTCGCGAAACAGCTCAAGGGCGGCATCGAATGCATTCTGGGCATCCATCGCGATCCCGTCTTCGGCCCGATGGCGATGTTTGGCTTGGGCGGGATATTCGTCGAGGTGCTGAAAGACGTCGTCTTCCGCCGCTGTCCGTTCGGTACCGATACCGCCGAGGCGATGATCCGCTCGATCAAAGGCGCGTCACTGCTGCTGGGTGCACGCGGGCGGAAGACGGCGGATATAAAGGCGCTGGCCGAAATGCTGTCTCGGCTTTCCGCGTTTGCCGTCGCTGCGGGGGACCGGTTGCAGTCGGTCGACCTCAACCCCGTGTTCGCGATGCCGGAAGGCGAGGGCGCTTTCGCCGTCGATGCGGTGATCGAGGTTGGTGTCAACCCGCACCCATGAACCTGAACCAGTCCAGCACCTCGCCCTGTCCATCACGTGGATGGGCATGCGAAACAGCGGCGATCTCCCGATACGTGACCGCGGCCCCTGCCGCAGCGATACGCTGTCCGAGCGATACTGACCGGAAACATCCAGTCGTGTTTTCCATGTGTCAGATGGATCGGCAACCCGGGTCAGACGTTGCGGCCCGGTAGTTGCCAGTGGCATCGGATGAAACGATGCCGGTGCGGGCGGCAGCTAACAGCCCGTTCAGCAAGGTGAACGTCCCGCCGTCGCTCATGCCCGTAAGCAGGATTCGCCCCGTATCGATGTCCCACCGATCGCGGACCCGGGTCAGGATCTGCCGGGGCGGCCGGTTAATGGCATGCTCATCCGCTCAGCCGCACCCGCTCCGCCAGGTTGAAGGGGGCATCCGCCCGGACCTGCGTGAATACACAGATGTCCTCCACGCGGCGCGAAACGGCCAGCGCCGGTGCGAACCAGGCCTCCGCCGCCGGCATGATCACGGCTTTTTCCGCATCCGTAAGGCGCCGTGTCAGTGTCATGTGGAAGAACCAGGCGCCGAACACATAAGGGTAGCCCCAACGCACCAGCATCGCATCCTGTTCGGCAGAGAGGTTGGCTTTTCGCCGGCGTGTTAGTTCATCCTCGCATGGCGGAGTTCGAAATAAATCGAGATGTTCCACGCACGCATCCGCCAGCGCTTGCAAAGGCGGGCAGGCGGTCGTTTCTCTCAACGCCAGAAATCCGCGCAAATCGGACACCGCCAGCGGCGGCAAGTCGAACGGCGCGATGCCGGCCGCAACCGCGCGCACCGCACGCATGAAACCGGTCCAGTCCGTCCCCGCTGGCAGACGCATCGGTGGCTTCAGAGTCGCGTGAAAGCCGTAGCCGCGGGGTTCGGCTGTGATTTCCGCAATGCCCTCCAGTCGCGGCTGCGCCACCGGGGCGTTCGTCACCAGATCGCGTCCCAGCCACGCGGAACTCAGGTGCGTCAGCGGATCGTCGGGCAGGGGTGCGTAATAGATCGCAACCCTGCCAGTCGAACCCATCAGATCACCCTCACGCCCGCCCGCCAGACCTGTCGCACGATCGGCAGCGTGCCGTGCAGCCGCACACGCACGAGATCGGCACGCAGTCCCGTCTCCATCCGGCCACGATCGGGCAGGCCCGCCATTCGTGCCGGATGGTCGGAGATCATGGCGACGGCCGCCGGCAAACTTACGCCTTCTTCGCGGGCACATTGAAAGGCCGCTTCGACGAGGCTGGGCGGTACGTAGTCAGACGCGAACGCATCGACCGCGCCCGCCCGCACAAGATCAACCGCGTTGACGTTGCCCGAATGCGAGCCGCCGCGAACGATGTTGGGCGCACCGGCGATCACCTGCATGCCGGCTCGTTTCGCCGCCAGGGCGGCTTCCATGGTGACCGGAAACTCGCTGATGAGGATACCGTCCGCCGCATTTTCGGCAATTTCGTCTTCGGTCCGGTCGTCGTGACTTGCCAGGGCGATCGACGTGCCGTGCACCCGGTCGAGCAACGCCCTGCGGTTCGGGTTGCGAAGGCGGGCGCGCTGCTCCTGCATCTTTTCGATGCGGCGTTCGACCGCAGCCTCGTCCATGCCACCCTGGCGGCGCAGTTTCCGGTAAAAATCAACGTTGGCGTACTGACCGACGCCAGGACTGTGATCCATCAGGCTGATCATGCGCACAAGAGGATGATCCGCGACCGGATCGAACAGCTCCAGCATGTCCATCGCCGGGACTTCGCAGCGCAGGTGCAGGAAGTGGTCGGATTTCAGCAAGCCCGCCTCGGTCAACGCGTCCAGATCGACGACACCATCCTGGAACGTCTTGATGCGCTCCATATCGAAACCCAGATCGCCCAGGCACAGCGCGTCCAGCACTGTGGTCACCCCCGCCGCGGCGCATTGCACGTCGTGCGCGACCATTGCCGAACGGGACGGCCACCGTGCAAGGCTGCGCGGCTGCACCTGACGTTCGAGGTTGTCGGTGTGCAGGTCGACGACCCCTGGGATAATCGTGTCGCCGTCACAGTCGATCGCCCCCGCGGCGTGCGACCGGCCGGACTGGATCGCAGCGATAGCCTGTCCACGCAGCACGACGGTGCCAGACAACGTTTCATCCGGCAGGACCAGAATTGCGTTAGTGAGAATTGTCTCCGGGCTCATGCAGCATCCTGGTAGGGGGCCATCGTGAAAAGGCGGTCGGCGATCGCATCGCGGACATCAGCGTCGTGACAAATCGCCACGATCGCTGTCCCACGTACTTTCGCGTCCTGGACCATCCTTATCACAATCCCGCGATTCTCTGCATCAAGAGACGCTGTCGGCTCATCCAGTAGCAGGATCGGGTGAACGGCGATAAAGCCGCGCGCGAGGTTCACACGCTGTTGCTCCCCACCGGAGAAGGTCGCCGGTGGGATGGCGTGCAGGCGTGACGGTATATTGAGCCGGAGTAGCAACGAACGCGCCCTGTCGCGCGCACTGTCGAGGTCGAACCCGCGCGTGAGCAGCACCTCCGCCACCACGTCAAGCGCCGAAATCCGGGGCACAACGCGCAGGAACTGGCTGACATAGCCAAGGGTTTCGTGCCGCACGGCCAGGATAGTCCGTGGATCGGCGGCGGCGAGATCGACCATCGCGCCGTTATGGCGGATCAATATGCTGCCGCTCTCGGCTCTGTAATTGCCGTACAGGCTGCGCATCAGCGTGGACTTGCCGGCGCCGGACGGCCCCGACAGAACGACGCACTCGCCCCCGTGGGCATCCAGATCGATGCCGGCCAGCACCGGCATCACCAGGCCGCCGCGCAGGTGCAAGGTGAAGCTTTTCGCCAGCGCCCGGGTGCTGAGCATGACCGTCATGCGTTAAGAACCGAACTGACGAGCAACTGCGTGTAGGGATGGCGCGGGTCGTCCAGAACCTGGTCAGTCAGGCCCGTTTCCACGATCCGGCCGCGCTGCATC
>JBEKLE010000059.1:0-37044 GCA_050010355.1 Rhodopila sp.
GCACCATCTTGCGGCCGGAACAACTGCACCACCCCTTCCTCCGCCAGTTCGACCAGTGCCTGACGCAGTTTCTTCGCCTTCATCGCATCGTCCAGCCGAACCCGGCGCAGTATTTCCGGCGCAAAGTAGGGCACCCCGGTGAACTGAACGTCTTCCCCGTCGGTCAGCGTATCCCCGATCCGCAACGTCCCATGGTTCGGAATCCCAACGACATCGCCGGCGAACGCCTCATCCGCGATTTCCCGCTCGCGCGCGAAGAAGAACTGCGGCGCGTGCAGCGGGATCGATTTGCCGGTCCGCACCTGCTTCAACCGCATCCCCCGCACGAGCCGCCCCGAACAGACCCGGGCGAAAGCGATCCGGTCACGATGGTTCGGGTCCATGTTCGCCTGGATTTTGAACACCAGCGCTGTCAGCCCGGGCTCCGTCGCCTCGACCACACGCGTATCCGCCGGCTGCGCCCGCGGCCGAGGCCCATACTCCGCCAGTCCGTCCAGCAGATCACGCACCCCGATATCCTTGATCGCGCTGCCGAAATAAACCGGCGTCAGATGGCCCGCGTTGAAACTCTCCAGATCGAACTCGGGCAGCGCCGAACGCACCAGATCGACCTCGTCGCCGACCGCCTGCAGCCGAGGATCCGACTGCGCCAGATCCGCGATCAGATGCATCTCCCGCTTGCGCAGGTCATACGTTCCGGCGAATTCGGACGCCCGCCCGATCGGCCAGGTCACCGGGCACGTATCCAGCGCCAGGGTTGACGCCACCTCATCCAGCAACTCGATCGGGTCGCGCGCCTCGCGGTCCATCTTGTTGATGAACGTAATGATCGGAATGTCCCGCATCCGGCAGATCTCGAACAGCTTGCGGGTGCGGGCCTCGATCCCCTTCGCCGCATCGATCACCATGACCGCGGAGTCCACCGCCGTCAGCGTGCGATACGTGTCCTCAGAGAAATCCTCATGCCCCGGCGTATCCAGCAGGTTGAACACACATCCCGCGTATTCGAACGTCATAACCGAAGTGACAACCGAGATGCCGCGTTCGCGCTCGATCCCCATCCAGTCGGACCGCGTGCGCCGCCGCTCGCCCTTGGCGCGGACGTTCCCGGCAAGCTGGATCGCCCCACCCTCCCGCAGCAGGTGCTCCGTGAGCGTCGTTTTACCGGCATCGGGGTGGGAAATGATCGCGAAGGTGCGGCGGCGGGCAATCTCGGTGGTGGGATCGGACATTCAAGCGCTTTCATCGGGTCGTGATGGTATATAGGGCATCGTCGGCCCGGGCGGAACGCAGGCTCTGCCCGCCCTTCGATAATACCAGCCACCGGTGGGATTGACCCATCGGCCCCGGTCAATTCGGCCTCTGAGTGCCGCTCTCATCGTCATGGCGGGCGCGGGCACGCCATCGATGCCTTTGATTGGGCGACCCCTAGGATTTACCGCCACCCACGTGGAGCACGTTGCGGCGCGGCGCAATGCCGGGGTGCGGCGGTAGGTGTTTCTCAAGGCGGATGAAGGGGATAACGGGGATGACGGGAATGGTTCTCGCGATCAGGCTCGGGCGGTAATGCGGCGGATTTCGACTTTGGGCCGGCCGAAGTTGATCAGCAGACACAGGGACTTGCCCGTCGCCCGCAAGTAGTTCCTGCATTGCGGGAGATGCATGTCGCTTAGCCCGCCAACCACCTTGAGTTCAACGATGACTTGGTCCTGGTCGGCGGTGAATTCGCCGCGACCACGTTGTCGTAAATGACAACGATTCCCCGCTGCTGGACGGCGCCGAGCCCGCACTTTCGCATCTCATGGACAAGCGCGTTCTCGTGGACCTTTTCAACGAACCCATGACCGAGCCTATTGGCAACCCTGAACGCACATCCGATGATCCGTTCGGGCACCGGCGCCAACAACCGCGCATCCCCTTCATCCATCTGCATCCCGCTCATCCGCCTTTAAAAGCTTGCCTCGAAGCCAACACCGACGCCCGATAGGGGCTACGCCGCAAGTATTAACGAACCATGAATGCCTCATAACGGCGGGCGACCCACGGGGCGGTTTCTATAGGGCAGTTTCTTCGTAGGCGTTGCCTTAGTCGCGGGAAAGGCGTGGATGCGACCGTCGTGGGCATGACGAGGGTGCATGGCCGGCGGCTCGATTTGAACGCGGGTTTGTATAATACGCCGGCCGGGGCTGACCCGCCTGGACAGGGGGCTGCGCTCCAACCGCCCGAGAGTCTACACACTGGCCGGATGCCCCCACGCGCACCCGCAAAAAAGCCGCCTCGCCACCCGCCGGCACAAGCACAGGTCCGCATCGACCGCATCGGCTCCGAGGGCGACGGCATCGCCCGCCTCCCCGACGCCACGCCGCTCTACCTCCCGTTCACCCTCCCCGGCGAAACCGTCAGCGCCCGCCCAATCCAACCGCGAGCCGATGGCTGGCACGCCCACGCCGAAACGATCGCCAACCCCAGCGAGGCACGCGTCACCCCGCCCTGCCGCCATTTCGGCCGCTGCGGCGGCTGCGTCCTGCAACACTGGCGCGACGCCGAGTACCGCACCTGGAAATCCGCCCTGCTCTCCCACGCCCTGCGGCAGGCCGGCGCGACGCTCCCCGATCCGCTGCCATTCGTCCCCGGCCTGCCCGGGGAACGCCGCCGCATCGACTTCGCCGTCCGCCGCACCAGCGGCGGCCACCCCATTGGCGGCCACATCATCCTCGGCCTGCACGAGCCGCGCTCCGCCGAGGTCATCGACATCACCGACTGCCCGATCCTCCACCCGACGCTGCTGGCCCTGCTGCCACGCTTGCGCACCCTCCTCCAGGGGCTGCACGCCATCCGGCGAGAGGCATCCGTCATCATCAACCTCCTCGGCTCCGGCCCCGACTTGCTGCTGCGCACCGACACGCCGCTGACCACCGGCGACCGCACCGCCTTGACCGAATTCGCCCGTGATCACGGCCTGCCGCGCGTCTCTCAGGCCGAGGGCAACGACACCCCGGAGACGATCGCCCTGCTGCGTCCCCCCATCACAACCCTGTCAGGAACCGCCGTCCGCCCCCCGCCCGGCGCGTTCCTGCAAGCCACGGCGGCGGGCGAGCGGGCGATCATCGAAGCCGTCCTTCACGCCCTGCCCAGTAAGATCACCACCAAAACCCGCATCGCCGAACTCTACGCCGGCTGCGGAACGTTGACCTTCGCGCTGGCCCCCCATGTTCGCGTCGCCGCCTTCGAAGGCGATACGGCGACCGCCGCCGCCCTGAAGCAAGCCATCAACCAGGGCGGTCTCGCCGGCCGCGTCGAAGCATTCCAGCGCGACCTCGCCCGCCAGCCCCTGTCAGCGAAAGAACTGAAGGCATTCGTCGCCGTCGTCCTCGATCCGCCCCATAACGGCGCCGCCGCGCAGATCGCCCAGATCGCCGCCGCCGCCGTCCCGACCGTGATCGCCGTCAGTTGCAACCCCGCCACCCTCACCCGAGACGCCCGCACCCTGCTCGGTGCCGGATACAAACTGCAAGCTGCCACCGCCATCGACCAGTTCCTCTGGTCCGCACGCCTGGAAAGCGTAAGCGTCTTCAAACGCGGTTGACAGCCTGCCGCCCCCGACCCCAACAAACGACGCATGTCCCATCGCTCGACCCCGCCGATCCCGTCCCACCCCGACGTCGTCATCGAATCCGAACAGCGTGTCTGGTCCGGCCGCTTCCCGCTCGACGTGATAAAATTCCGCCACCGCCGCTTCGACGGGGCGATGTCTGGCATCCGCACATGGGAGACCTGGCGCCGAGGCCAGGCCGCAGCCCTCCTTCCCTACGACCCCGTCACTGACTCCCTTGTGCTGATCGAGCAGTTTCGCTTCCCCGCCCTCGCCGCCGGCCTCGACCCCACCCTCGTGGAACTCCCCGCCGGCCTCTGCGAGGACAACGAGGACCCCGCGGAAACAATCCGCCGCGAGATGCGCGAAGAAATGAACCTGAACGCCGACCGCGTGGAACGCATCGGCGGCTTCCTGCTCACCCCCGGCGGCGCCGACGAGTTCTGTCACCTCTATGTCGGCCGCGTGACCGCCCCACCCGCCGACGGCGAGGGCATCGCCGGCCACGGCGGCGAGCTGTCCGAAAACGAAGACATCCGCGTCCGCGTCTGGTCCGCCACCGACGCTATCGAGTCCGCCTTCGCAGGCTATTTCACCAACTCGGTCACCGCCATCGCCCTGTTCTGGCTGGCAAGCAAGCGAGACTGGCTCCGGCAAAAATGGATGACCCCATGACCCAGCGTCTCTTCCTCGACGACCCAGCCCTGGCCACGACGGCCGCGACCGTACTGGCCAGCGGGCCTGCGGGCATCATCCTCGACCGCACCGTGTTCTACGCCCGCGGCGGCGGCCAGCCCGGCGACAGCGGCACAGTACGCTGGGATGGCGGCGAAACACCGGTCACCGAAGCCATAAAAGGCGAGGGCGACGCGATCCTGCACCTCCTCGCCCCCGGCGCACCTCTCCCGCCACCAGGGTCCGTGGTGCAGGCCACAATCGACTGGCAACGCCGCCACGCCCATATGCGCATGCACACCGCCATGCACCTGCTGTGCAGCCTGATCAAGGGCGCCGCTGTCACCGGCGGATCGGTCGGCGCAGAAAAATCCCGCCTCGATTTCGACCTCCCCAGCCCGCCGTCAAAGGAATCGATCGAGACCGCCCTGAACGCCCTGATCGAAGCCGATCACCCGGTGCGCATCGAATGGGTCGACGAATCCGTCCTCGACACCAACCCCGACCTCGTCCGCACCATGTCGGTCCAGCCGCCCCGCGGAACCGGCCGGCTCCGCCTGATACGCATCGGCGACGGCGAGACCCCGATCGACCTCCAGCCCTGCGGCGGCACCCACGTGTCCCGCACCGGCGAAATCGGCCCGATCCGTGTCCTGAAGATCGAGAACAAGGGCAAACAGAACCGGCGCATTATCATCGCTCCAGCCGGCTGAATCGGATCAATCCCGTCCGCAAGCTGAACAATCGGCCATCTGGCTTGGGATAGACTGTCACCGATCCCATCTACGCGGTAAGTTATACTCTTGGAACCAAAAAGGAGCGATTCCGATGTCCATTTCCGATGTCCTGCATGGCAAAGGTCATAAGGTGGTGAAGGTTCGCACGTCCGACAACGTCGAGACCGCCGTCCGCAAGCTGTCCGCCGAACGGATCGGTGCCGTGGTGGTCGAGGACCAGTGGATGCGCCACGCCGGCATCTTTTCGGAACGCGATTTCGTCAATGCCATCGCCGAACACGGTGCGCGGGCGCTGACAATACCAGTGGAAAAACTCATGAGCGCCCCGGTCGTGACATGCCGTCTGACCGATTCCGTCGACACCGCGCTGGCGGCCATGACAATGGCAAAAATCAGGCACCTGCCCGTGCTCGATGACGGCAAACTCGTTGGCATCGTCAGCATCGGTGACCTGGTGAAGCATCGCCTCGACGAGAAAGCCCTCGAAGCCAACGTCCTCCTCGACATCGCGCGACTGCACGCCTAGGCACGCCGTCACCATCCGTGTCATGACCGGGATCGGCCGGCTCGGCCCGGTCACCCACGTCTTGCGAGGCCGGAATGTGGCCGATCCATTGACCGCGCCTTCGTCCACGGTCATGCCGACACTGTCAGCACCAAGTCTGACGCCATCGCCCACCGACGCTGCCGACATCAAGCCTGACGCGAACGTCATGCCGACGCAGGTCGGCATCCACGCCTTGCCCCGACATAATCAGCTTTCCAGCCAGACGTATAATCCCCGGGATGCTGCAGAAGCGCCCGCCAAACAGCGCCTCCGCAACCTACCTCGCCAGATCCCGCATGACCGAATAAAGCTCCGACTTCCCCTCAAACCCGATCCCCGGAAGATCCGGCAACGTCACAATGCTGTTGCGCACCGTCGTGCCGTCAGGAAAACCACCATACGGCTGGAACACATCAGGATAGCTCTCGTTCCCCCCCAGCCCCAGACCAGCCGCGATATTCAGGGACATCTGGTGCCCGCCATGCGGCACGCAGCGCTTCCACGACCAGCCATGGTCCTTCAGCATCGCCAGCGTGCGCTGATACTCGCACAATCCGTAGGACAGAGCGCAGTCGAATTGCAGCCAGTCGCGATCCGGCCGCATGCCGCCGTGCCGGATCAGGTTGCGCGCGTCCTGATGGCTGAACAGGTTTTCCCCCGTCGCCATCGGCCCCGGATAGAACTCCGCCAACGCTGCCTGCAACTGATAATCCAGCGGATCGCCGGCCTCCTCGTACCAGAACAGCTCATACTCTCGCAGCATCTTCGCATAAGCGATCGCCGTTTCCAGATCGAAACGCCCGTTCGCATCGACCGCCAGCCTGGCGTGCGGCCCGATTTCCTTCAGCACCGCCTCGATCCGCCGCCGGTCATCGGCAATCGACTCACCGCCGATCTTGATCTTCACAACGGTGTAGCCACGCTCGAGGTAGCTTCGCATCTCCGCGCACAGCGCCGAATCATCTTTCCCGGGATAGTAGTACCCGCCCGCCGCATAAACAAAAATGTCCGGATCAGCAACGACGCCGTGCCGTTCGGCCAGCAGCCGGAACAGCGGCTTGCCGGCAATCTTCGCCACCGCGTCCCACACCGCCATGTCGATCGTGCCCACCGCAACGGACCGGTCGCCATGCCCGCCCGGCTTTTCATTGCGCATCATCGTGTCCCAGACCTTGTCAGGGTCCAGGTTGTCGCCGGTCTCGTCCAGCAGGGATGCCGGCTCCGCCTCCAGAATGCGCGGCGCGAACCGCTCCCGGATCAGCCCGCCCTGGCCATACCGGCCGTTTGAATTGAAGCCGTATCCGACAACGGTTTGTCCCGCCCGCTGCACGTTGGTGACGACCGCCACCAGGCTGGACGTCATTTTGGAAAAGTCGATATAGGCATTGCGGATCGGTGAACTGATCGGCTTGGTGACCTCGCGGACATCGACGATGCGTAGCGACATGACAGGAGCCTCCTCAGAACGGACGGACGATGACCATGATGACGATCACGACCATCAGCACCGTCGGAATTTCGTTGGCGATGCGGTAGAATTTGTGGCTGCGCCGGTTCGCGTCAGCCATGAAGTCCTTGCGCCAGCGTGACATTGCGCCGTGAAACCCGGTCATCAGGATCACACACAGCAGCTTGACATGCCACCATCCCGATGCCCAGTCGAGCACGCCCGGCGTCAGCACCAGCAGGACGCCGAACACCCAGGTGGCAATCATTGCCGGGTTCATGATCTGCTTCAACAACCGGTATTCCATGATCTTGAAGCGCTCGCTCTCGGCGCTGCCGCCGCGCAGTTCGCAATGATACACGAACAGGCGCGGCAGATAAAAGATGCCGGCCATCCAGGCGATCAGCGAGATCACGTGGAAGGCCTTGGTCCACGGATACACATAACTCAGCGCCGCGATGGTCATCCCGTTCCCTACAACAAGCTGCGAAGCAGGTCTGGTAGCGCGAGCATCGACGAGAAGGGAAGCGCGCCCGCCTGCCGCAGCGGCGCACCAACGTTATCCGGGCTGAAGCCGAGGCACCTCATGCCCGCCGCCACCGCGGCCTGAACGCCCGCCAGCGAGTCCTCGATCACCACGCACGCCGCCGGCGGAACGCCCTCCGCCAACGCCGCCGCCAGGAAAAGGTCCGGATCAGGCTTGCCACGCTTGCCCAGCGCGATCATGTCGTAAGCGCTATGGATTCGCCCCGCGACCAGGCCGGACCAACCGGCGCGTGCAAACTTGGCCACCATCTCCACATGCGAGGAATTCGATGCGATACGGAACGGCAGCCCAAGGGCCGAGGTCGCCTCCAGCGCCGCCCGGGCGCCCGGGACAGGCTCTGCCTCGGCGCCCATCACCGCCGTCACCCGTTCGACAACCGTATCGACCCAGCCAGCCCCGAGCGGGCGCCCGAGATGCACCTCGGCCGCTTCCTGGATAGACGGAAACGTGAGCCCCAGAAACAGCCGGTGGCAGTCCGCCGCCGAAAGCGCCCACCCCGCTCGATGCAGTTCCGCCGATACCACCCGGTCACACAGAGCCTCGCTGTCGATCAGAACGCCGTCGCAATCGAAGATAACCAGTTTGATGCCGATATGAGCTGAAGATGACCCGTCCGCCTTCATAGGCAACGTCCAAAAACAAGGGAGTCGACTGAAGTCGCGCGCCCTAACGTGCCCCTCGCGTCATAACCGGGCTTGGCCCGGTCACCCACGACTTGCCGGCGCCCGATTATCGAACGGTCCCTGATGACGCGATAAATCATGGCGTTGCCATACCATCATGACCCAATCACGTAAAAGTAACATCCGTCATGCCGACGCATAGCCTGCCCCCGTCCCTCCCGTCATGCCGACGGAGGTCGGCATCCACCCCGTTCCCATTTTCGTCCACTTCCGTTACAATATTCATATTCCGCGGCAACCGACAGGACCAGATCCGCAACAGCAACGACACCCGTAACCGACGACACACTGTGTCCCGCACTCCAGATATCCCGCCACCGCCGAGGCCCGACGGCCGCAATGTCCGTCGCCACGTCGATGCCGCCACGTTCCGGCAGATTCTCCGGATCGAGTCCCGCCGCCACGATCGACGGCCGTAGCATATTCGTCTGCAACCCCGTAAACGCGCGCGTCAGCAAAACGTCATTCGCACCACTCTCCACCACCATCCGCTTATAGCTCGGCTCAGCCATGCTCTCCGTCGTCGCAATGAAGCGCGTCCCCATATAACCAAGGTCGCATCCCAGAGCCATTGCCGCCGCCAGCGCCTGCCCATCGCCAATCCCGCCCGCTCAAACCATCGCCGCACCGCCCGCACGAACGCGAACGGATTGAGCAACCCGGTCTGCCCGCCCGCCCCCGCCGTCAGAAGGACCAGCCCGTCCGCACCCGCCGCAACCGCCCGTTCCGCATGCCGAATGGAGGCGCCATCGGCCAACACCAGCGCACCGGCATCATGCAACGGCCCGACAACCTCAGCCGGTGACCCAACACTGGTAATCACGATCTCCGGCAAATACCGCAGCAGCACCGCCAGGTCGTCGCGCAGTCGCGGATTGGATCGATGCACGATCAAATTGGCGCACCACGGCGCCACCAACCCCTCCGCTCGGAAGGCCGAAAGCCACGCGTCCAGTTCCTCCACGGACCGGCAATTGGCGGTGGGAAACGCCCCGATTACGCCGTGCCGGCACGCCGCGACAACAAGCTCGACGCCGGACACACCGAACATCGGTGCCGCGATCAGCGGCAGCCGCAGCCGCTCACGCAGCGCCGCAAAAGCGCTCACACCTTCGGCCAGAGCACGTCATTAGAGGCGATCGACGGCGGATACACCGGCACCGGCCGACCACCGCGCCACTGCACGACGCACAGCTTCGCGCCGACCCGCCGCCCCTTCTCATCATACTTCAAGTGTCCATCAGGAAAAAGGAGCGCCGGCCCGTCGGTCATATCCAGTTCATGGATCGCGTCGCTGACCTTGCGCCGGTCCGCCACCCCGGTCCGCTCCAGCGCCTCCTTCAGAATCATGACATGAACGTAAGCAAAAATCGAATCATGACCGAACCATGGCTCCCCCGTCCGCGCCATGAACCGCTTCTCCAGGTCGGCCTGCCGCTTGCCCGGCCAGTTGGCCAGCCCAACCATGACACCTTCCAGGTTCTCCGCACCCGCGACATTCAGCAGTTCCGGAACCGCCCAGTGCCCGCCGCTGCCGATCTTCGGCAGCCGATCGCTTTTCATGTTGAATTCGGCGAACTTGTCCACCAGCAGCTTGTCATCCGGCACGTTGGTAGACTGCAACACCACAAAATCCGGCCGCCCGGAGCGGACATGCTGGATCATCGTCGTGGCATCCGTCAGCGGCGGCGTATAGACTTCGTCAGCCACAATCGTCAGCCCCTGTTCCTTCACCTCATGATCGCGCATCGGCTTCATGAAGCTAACGGACGACGCGGTGTTATCGCCGATAAAAGCAACTTTCGTCGGCTTCTTGCCGGACGCTTTCTCCGCCAGCTCCATCACCATCGGCAGTTCTTCTTCCGCCTGCCGGTCGGCCGTCGGTGACGACTGAAACACATGCCGGAACCCGCGCCCGGTGATCAGATCGGAATAGGACAAAGTCAGCCACGGCAGTTCGGCGCGCTCGGTCACCTCGGTCGCCGCCAGCGTAAACGTCGAAAGCCAGCAGCCGAATCCGCCCACAAGATCCGGCTCCTGCGCAACCATGCGCTGAGCCGCGTCCTTGGCTTTCTCCGCGCTGTCCTGCGTGTCGTATTCGATCAGCTTCAGCCGCGCCCCGCCCATCGACTTGATGCCGCCCGCATTATTGACGTCATCGACCGCCAGCCGCGCACCCATCTGCTCCAGGATGCCCTGCCGCGCCCACGGCCCCGACAACGGCATCAGCAGCGCGATCTTCACCTCCGCCGGCGCCTGCGCCCGAACCCGTCGAGGCGCTAAAGCCGCGGCCCCCGCCGCAAGCCCAAGCCCCACAGTCGAACGGCGCGAGAATTCCTTCATGGCAACGATTTCCTTATTTCATCAAAGACCCGAATATGTCAAACGCCCCGGCCCGGTGCAGCTATGCGAGAACGTCTTTAACAACGCAGCCACAATGAACCACGCAGAAACAGGAAGAAAAGCAACCAACGCAAAACACCTGCGCAAAGCGCCAAATCTTCCTTCTCGGTGAACATCCGTGGTTCTTCGTGCCCTCCGTGTTAAATCGCGGTGCACAAACCGGCACCACCCGAAACAGCAGCCCCCCAGGCCCCAAAATAACCCCCCATCAACTCAGCCCCAGATAAGATTTCCGCACCCGGTCGTCCAGCAACAGCGTCTGATAAGGTCCGTCCAGCACCATATGCCCTGTCTCCAGCACATACCCATGATCCGACAGCTCCAGCGCCTCGGCCACACGTTGCTCGACCAGAAGGATCGTCACACCATCCTCCTTGTGAATCTGTGACACCCGCTCAAAGATCGTATCCGCGACCGCCGGCGCCAATCCCATCGAAGGTTCGTCCAGCATCAGCAGCCGAGGCGCACACGCCAGCCCCCGCCCGATCGCCACCATCTGCTGCTCCCCGCCCGAGAGCGTCCCGGCAAGCTGCGTCGCCCGCTCAGACAAGATCGGGAACAGTGTATGGATGCGATCCAGCGTATGATGCCACGCCTCCCGCCCGGCCTTCGGATAGGCACCCATCTCCAGGTTTTCCCGCACCGTCAGCGTCTTGAACACCTGCCGCCCCTCCGGCACATGCGCAATCCCCAGATGCGCCCGCCGCGCCGGAGGAAGCCCGAACAGGCTCTGCCCCATAAAGGTAATCTGCCCCCCGGCCGCCGGAACAATCCCCGAAATCGTCTTGAACAGCGTCGATTTCCCCGCCCCGTTCGGCCCAACCACCGTAACGAACTGCCCCTCCTTCACCGACAGCGTAACGTCCGTCAGTGCCCGAAGCCCGCCGTACGAGACCGAAACGTTGACCACCTCAAGCATCCAGCCGAACTGCCCACTTCTTCCCGAGGTAAGCCTCGATCACTGAACGATCCTGCACCACATCCCGTGGCAGTCCGCTCGCCAGCACCCGCCCGTGATCCAGCACGACGAACCGGTCGGCAATCCGCATCATCGCGTGCATGGTGTGCTCAATGATGACGACCGTCGTCCCCTCGTTTCTCAACCGTGTCAGCACGCCAAGCACATCGTCGCACTCCTCGCGCCCGAGCCCCGCCAGCGTTTCGTCCAGCAGCAGCAACCGAGGCACCCCCGCGAGCGCCCGAGCCAGTTCCATCAGCCGAAGCTGTTTGTTCGTCAGTTGCCCCGCCGCAACGCCGGCCAGCCCCGCCAGCCCGGCCCGCTCCAGCGCATGCGCAGCCGACGCGATCGCCTCGGCATCCGCCAGGCCCGCCCCGAACGCCCCGATGATCACATTGTCCAGCAACGGCAGCCGGGGAAAACTGCGCACGACCTGGAACGTCCGGCCGACACCCATCCGGCAAACCCCGTGAACCTTGCGGCCAAGCATCGATTGACCGCCCAGCATGGCGCTGCCCTCGTCGGCCGCCAGCACGCCGTTCAGCAGATTGAACAGCGTGGTCTTCCCGGCGCCGTTGGGGCCAATAATCCCCAGAATCTCCCCCGCGTTGACCTCGAAACTGACCCCGCTGACCGCCCGCAGTCCGCCGAACGACCGCGACAGCCCCTCGACCTTCAGCAACAGCGCCCCGCGCACGCTCGCCTCCCCCGCCGCCGGAGCACAAGTGGCCAGTCCGGCGGGCAGCGGGGCAGGGGCCTTCAGGCGAAAGAAACGATCCCGGATCGTCCAAAACAGACCGTCAGGCGACGCCAGCATGATGCCGATGATCGCCACGCCGTAAACCACCCCCTGTATCCCCGGCAAAATATTCCCCAGCTCCGCATTCAGGGATTCCGCCAGCGGAACAAGAATCGCCGCGCCGATCACCGGCCCCCACACCGAGGCCACCCCGCCGAACAGCGTAACAACAACAGCCTGAGCCGAAACCAGCATCCCGAACACCGAATCCGGCGTCACCACCAGCAGCACGCACGCATAAAAGCCGCCCGCCGACGCCGCAATCATCCCCGAAACGACCAAGGCCCGCATCTTCCACAGCCGCGTATTGATCCCCGCGGCCTCCGCCGCCAGTTCGTTCTGCCGGATCGCCAGCAGCGCCAGGCCGAAACGCGAATTCTCCACCACCATGCAGACAAACACGCCGGCGATCAGCAGCCCGACGGCCACCACGGTGTAATAGTGCGGATTGGTGAATTCCAGGAACGCCGCCGGATGCTCCCGGTGCATCGGCAGCGACATCTCCTGGAAACCCAGATATTGCAGAAAGTACAGAATCGCCAGCGGATAGGCGAGCATGGCCAGCGCAAAGTAATGCCCGCGCAGCCGGAACGTCGGTAGCCCGATCAAAATCGCAGCCAAACCCGCGACGATCATCCCAAGCGGAATGCCCAGCCAGGGCGTCAGGTTCCAGTAGGCCAACGCCAGCGTAACGGTATACGCGCCGATGCCAAAGAACGAGGCATGACCGAACGACAACTGCCCGCCATAGCCGGACAGGATGTTCCACGACACCCCGAACACCGCCCACACCGGCACCAGCGTCATGATCAACTGATAGTAGCCGTTGGTAACGAACAGCGAAACCCCAAGATACAGGACCGAGATGACAGCCAGCGTGATCAGATCCCGTCTCAGCCGGGGCGCGGAACCGTAGCGCATCAGGCGCGCTCCGCCGAACGGCCGAACAGACCCTGAGGCCGCAGCAGAATGATCATCAGGAAAACGACAAAGATCGCCGCGTTCTGCAACTGCGGCGGCAGCGCCAGCGCCGAACACTGCTGCACAAAGCCGACCGTCAGCCCGCCCCAAAATGCGCCGAGAATACTCCCCATGCCGCCAAGCACAACACCGGAATACATGATGATGACGTAGTCGAGCCCAATAAATGGCCCAAACGACAGATACGTCGCCATCAAACCGCCGGCAATCGCGGTGATCCCGCTGCCCAGGCCGAAGGCAATGCGGTACGCCTTGTCCGTATCGATCCCCATGTAGGTCGCGGCCGTCGGGTTGTCCGCCGCCGCCCGCAAAGCCTTGCCCAGACGGGTATATTCCAGCACCAGATAAAGCGTGATCGCAGTGATGATCGCGACCGCGCAGGCGATCAGCCGTGCCTTGTTCAGGAACACCGTGGCGTCGCCATAGATCGGCCCGATCTCGACCGCGCTCGACGCCAGCGGTGTGCGCACCGTCATCGGCGTCGACCCGAACAGGATCAGCCCGCCGTTCTGCAGGATCAGCGAGATGCCCAGCGTGACCACCAGTTGCCCGAAATGCCCCTCGTCGATCGACCCCGTGGTCCGCAGACCGGACACCCGGGCGATCAGGAACTTGTGCAGCAGCGCGCCGAACGCGAAGACGATCGGACCCGCCAGCAAGGCGCCCACGAACGGCCCGATATACGGACCCAGAAACGCCAGCACCCCGCCGCCTGTGACCAGGTACATGCTGGCGAACATGCCCAGCATCAGCAGCTCGCCCTGGGCGAAATTGACGATCCGCATGATGCCGAAGATCAACCCGAGGCCGATGCACATCAGCCCGTAGATGCAGCCGATCGTGATGCCCGCGGCCAGCGCGTTCAGCACATTCTCAATCAGAACCTCAAGGTCCACCTGGCTACGCTGCCTCCCGGGCCGGCCGCCCGCTCTGGGGCTGCTTCTGTTTCGCCGCCCGATGTCTTACCGGGTCCGCATAGCTTGCTCAAGCAGCGGCGAAAACTCTTCACGGCTGACACGGGGCGCGCACCCGCCTGAGGTTCGTCCCGGCCGGCGGTCAGGGCGTTGACAAACCTGGTGGTGGCTTGCAAGCCCCGCACGAATTGGCAAGGATAGTGGAAGTGATTCGCAGGGTGTCCAGCCCCGAGAGTTTTGACTGGCCTCGACCCTATCGCTGTGTTATCGCAACAACATCCGGAGATTGCGTAATAAGGTATCGCTACCACCCCAGGTAGGGCAAGATGGCAGGAGCGGTAATTTGGGACAAAACAGGGAACCCGACCCAGAATGTTAGCGACCGTTTGGGGATCGAGCGATGGCAACTCCGGGGCGCAATCCACAAAATCAAGGCCGGCAACAATTTCGGAGCCAACGACAAGGTCATCATTCATTCAGATGGGAAGGTAACCGACGTTGATGGCAGCGAAATCGGCAACGTCTTCGACGAAATCTAGTCAGACCTTGAAGACTTTCGCAACCTTCAGAGTCACAGGCGACAATCTCGTTCCTGACGAAGTGACGCAGTTGTTGAAAGTCCAACCCACGCACGTGCGGCTCAAAGGCAAACCCTACTCCACAGGCAAAAGTGGAAACATCATACCGTCAACAAATATTTGGTTCTTTAGCACCGATACTGTGGTTTTCAGCAAAAACATTTTTGATCATATTCGTCTAGTTTTGTTTATTTTAGGTTTGATGGGATCGGGTGGTGCAGAGATATTGGACGCAACACTCAATGGAAGAAGCACGCAATTCGCGGGTTTGGTTGCTCTTAAATCACTTTTGGAACGGTCACCGGCCAAGGCAGCCATGACCATTTTCTGGCATGGTAGTTCAGGCTCAACCGTGCCACGAATCCCGGATGGCCTTTTCGATGTCCTCCGTCTCATCGACGTTACCGTAGATGTGGATTTTGACAAGGATGAGGACGATCTGGGCCGGATCGGCCGCGGGCGGCGTAAGTCGGCCTAAGCGAACGAGGCTGTCGGCCAAGTCCACCTCGTCCCTGATCCGCATCCAACGCGCGTAATCGCGCCCGCCTGGTGCATTCGGTGCAACGACCAAGGGCACTTGGGCGCCGGTCCGGCGCGGGCGCCACGTGTCTGGGAACAGGCCTCCCCGTCGACGCGAGCCCGAACGTGCCAAATCCTCGGTCCTGCAAACACGGATTTCGCCAACAGTAGCCATTCCAGCCAATTCGCGACATAAAGCCGGCCGAGGAGACCCTTCATGCCGACCGCGACCCCCGCCAGACCCGCCAGACCCGCCGCCCCGCCTCCCTGGAACCCAAATTCCTGGCGCGATTGTCCCATCCGTCAGGTCCCCAGCTACCCCGACCCGACCAGGCTCGCGCAGATGGAAGCCCGCATCGGCAAATACCCGCCTCTGGTCTTCGCCGGCGAGGCGCGCCGCCTCAAAGCGCACCTCGCTCTCGCCGCCGAGGGCAAAGCTTTCGTCCTCCAAGGCGGGGACTGCGCCGAAAGCTTCTCCGACTTCACCGCCAACATCATCCGCGACACCTTCCGTGTCCTGCTCCAGATGGCCGTCGTCCTCACCTTCGGCGCCTCCCTCCCGGTCGTGAAGATCGGCCGCATGGCTGGACAGTTCGCGAAACCCCGCTCCTCCGACACCGAAACCCAGGACGGCGTCACCCTCCCCAGCTATCGCGGCGACATCGTCAACGGCCCCGAATTCACCGAAGCCTCCCGCATCCCCGACCCCGCCCGCATGGAGTTCGGCTACTTCCAGTCCGCCAGCACCCTGAAACGAAGTCCACCGCTGGAACCTCGATTTCGCCAAGCGCTCCCCGCTCGCCGAACGCTACCAGGACCTCGCCTCGCGCATCGACGAAACGCTCAAGTTCATGGCCGCCTGCGGAATGACCAGCGCCACCACCCGCGACCTGCGCGAAACCGACTTCTACATCAGCCACGAGGCGTTGCTGCTGCCCTACGAACAGGCGCTCGCCCGCATCGATTCCACCACTGGCGACTGGTACGGCTGCTCCGCCCACTTCCTCTGGATCGGCGACCGCACCCGCCAGGTCGAAGGCGCCCACGTCGAATTCCTCCGCGGCCTGCAAAACCCCCTCGGTATCAAGGTCGGCCCGACCCAAAATCCCGAAGACCTCCTGAAACTGCTGGACATCCTCAACCCCCACAACGAACCCGGCCGCGTAACCCTGATCAGCCGCATGGGCGCGGACAAAGTGGGGGAAAGGCTGCCGCCGCTGGTGCGCGCGGTCGACCGGTCCGGCCACAAGGTCGTCTGGCTCTCCGATCCGATGCACGGCAACACCATCAGCACCGCCTCGAAGGTGAAGACCCGCAACTTCGACTCCATTCTCCGGGAAGTCCGCAGCTTCTTCGATATCCACGCCGCGGAGGGAACCTGGGCGGGCGGCGTTCATGTCGAAATGACCGGCCAGGACGTCACCGAATGCATCGGCGGCGCCCATCTTCTCACAGAAGCCGACCTCAGCGAGCGCTACGAAACCTTCTGCGACCCGCGCCTCAATGCCGAACAGTCTCTGGAACTCGCATTCCTGGTCGCCGAGGAACTCAAAACCCGCCGTCTGCCGGCCACCGCCCCGTCTCTTGCGGCCCAGTGAACATGGAATTCCCGGCGGCAGACCTAGCGGCCGACATAACCGCCAGAACCGACAGCTACTTCAACCGCACCAGGCAGATCGTGGCGAGGTTCGGCGACAAACGGGTGACCTACGCAATGTTCCTGCGGCGCCCCGTGATCTGCGCGCCCCGGTTGATGCTGGACTGGCTGAACACCGCCGCCGAACTGCGTGAGACTGAAATCGACGTCGATCTGGTCTACCAGGAAGGTGACTGGATCGGCGCCGGCGAACCGATCGTCTACCTGACCGGCAGCATGGTGCACCTGTCCGACCTCGAAACCATCCTGCTGCAGAAGATCGGGCCCGCCTGCGTCGCCGCCCACAACGCCTATCAGATGGCACTGTCGTTGCCGGACGCGTCCTTCCTGGCGATGGAGGCCCGTCACTGCGCCGGCGCCGAAATGCACGACATGATGTCCTACGCTGCATCCGTCGGCAGTTCGGCGGCCCGGCGCGAAGGCGCGAAAGGCTTCATCGGCAACGCCAACGACGGCACCGCACACTGGTTCGGTGCATCCCGCGGCTTCGGCACCATGCCCCACTCGCTGATCGGCTACGCCGGCTCGACCGTCCGCGCGGCCGAGATGTTCCGCGACACCTACCCAGACGAACCGATGACCGTGCTGGTCGACTATTTCGGCAAGGAAATTACTGACGCCCTCGCAGTCTGCACCCGCTTCCCCGAGGTCGCCGCGGCCGGCGCGCTGTCATTCCGCCTGGACACCCACGGCGGCCGCTTCCTCGAAGGCCTCGATCCGGCAGAAAGCTACGCCGTGCTGGAACGTTACGCTCCAGGAGCGATTCGCCGTTACCGCAGCGATTCGGAACTGCGCGCCCTGGTCGGCACCGGGGTCTCCGCCGCCGCCATCTGGCGCATGCGGGAAACACTGAACAACGCTGGTTACGACAAGGTGCGGATCGTCGCGTCATCCGGCTTCGGTGTGGAAAAATGCCGTGTGATGGCTGACGCCAAGGCGCCCATCGACGTCGTCGGCACCGGCAGTTTCATCCCCGAAGCCTGGCACGAGACCTACGCGACCGCGGATATCGTCGAATACGACGGCGTCCCGATGGTCAAGATCGGCCGCGAATTCCTGCTCCGCAAGAACGTCGCGAGAAAACGCAACGGCCAGTGACGGCCGCCCTACCTCCCCCGGTACTTCGCCACCAGCCCGGCCACCCCGTTCGGATATCCCGCTTCCCGCAACACCCTCTCCGCCATCGCCATAAAATCAACGGGTGACTGCGACATCAGCGCCGTCATCGGACCAGGCACCGGCTTCGCACCCGCCGTCCGCAGCCGCGCCAACGCCTCGTTCGTGCCGGACAAACCAAGCGTTTTCTCCCGAATCTGAAACGGCTTCATGCCGCCCACCACAACCGACACCCGCACCGTCACCGACCGCGCGGCCGGCAGTCCCGAGCTCAGAACCCGCGCCGCCGCATCCCCGGGCGCACAGATATACGCCCCGCCGCTAGCCCCACAAGCCAGCGCCACGCGGGAACCGCCGCCAAACTGCATCGAGGCTTCGGTCGTGCCCGCCAGCGACGCAGCCATCAGCATCTCAGCGGGCAGGCCGCGCAGCGTGACAACAGGCACCAGAGACTGGCCCGCCGCCAGAACCTCGAGATTAGCAGTGATGCCCCCCGTATCGAGAAACCGCTTCCCCACGCGCAGCACACACGGTCCAGCGCCGGGACAACTCAGCACCCAACTGCCGATTTGCTCCTGCGTCATTGCCCGGGCAGCACCGGCCATCACCGTCAGCCATCCCGCCAGGACGATGATGTGTTTCATTTTATCCCGCGAAACCCCTTCCGTGACGCGCGGTTATCTGTAAGCGTATCGGGATGAACGATGCCATGCAGCCAGACGCGCTCTCCATCCATCGAAACATTGTGACGCTGGATACCCACATCGACATTCCCTGGCCAACCGGTCCGGACCCGTTCCATGATGGCCCACGCAAGGTCGATTTGCCAAAGATGATTCGCGGCGGCCTCAGTGCCGCCTGTTTTGTGGCCTATGTGCCGCAGACCGGCCGTACCCCGGCCGCCGAGGATTCCGCCTACGGCCGCGCCATCGCCATGCTCGACCAGATCAACCATATGGCGCAGACGCCGTCCGGGATTCTCATGCGCATTGCCAACCGGGCGGACGCCATCATCGCCGCGAAGCGGGACGGCGTCCTGGCCATCGTGCCGTGCGTCGAGAACGGGTTCGCCGTGGGGGCCGATCTTTCACGCATTGGGGCATTCCGCCAGCGCGGCGCGATCTACATGACAATGACCCATAACGGGCACAACGCACTAGCCGATTCCTGCAGCCCCCGCCGGGATCTCGGCGATCGGGAAACCGAGCACGGCGGGCTCTCGGTGCTCGGGCGGGCCGCTGTTGCGGCGATGAATAAGGTCGGCATGCTGGTCGACGTGGCACACACCTCACGCGACACGATGGTGCAGGCGGCCGAGGCGTCTCGCTCGCCGATCGTCTCAACCCATTCCTGCGTCAGTGCGCTGTGCGATCATTCCCGTAACATGACGGACTGGCAGTTGGACGTGATCCGCGATGTGCGCGGCGTCATCCAGATCACCGCCGTCTCGGCGTTCCTCAAACTGAACGCCAAGCCTGAGGACGTCACCGTCGCCGACTTCGCCGACCACATCGACTACGCGGTGAACCGGATCGGCATCGATTACGTCGGAATCTCGTCCGACTTCGACGGCGGCGGCGGCTTCTCCGACTGGCACGACGTCAGCCAGAGCCCGAACATCACGATCGAGCTTGTCCGGCGCGGCTATGACCGCGGCGCTCTTGAAAAACTATGGGGCGGTAACTTCCTCCGGGTGATGCGGGCGGCGGAGGGGTTGGTCAACTGATGCGAACAGTCGTGTTGCCAGGCGGTGAAACGGTTCCCGCGCTCGGGCAGGGAACCTGGTACATGGGCGAGCGGCGCAACGAGGCGGCAACGGAAGCCGACGCCCTGCGCCTCGGTGTCGATCTCGGCATGACGGTGATCGACACTGCCGAAATGTACGCCTCCGGCGGGGCCGAGGCCGTCGTCGCCACCGCCGCCGCCGGCATTCGCGATCGCCTGTTCATCGTCAGTAAGGTCTTGCCGCAGAACGCCTCGCGCTCCGGCGTGCCAGCTGCGTGCGAACGCAGCCTCAAGCGCCTTCGAACCGATCGCATCGACCTGTACCTGCTGCACTGGCGCGGCGGCCATCCCCTGGCCGAGACGGTCGCGGCGTTCGAGGCCTTGAAGGCAGCAGGAAAAATCCGCTACTGGGGCGTATCGAACCTGGACACCGACGACATGCAGGAACTGCTCGGCGTGCCGGGTGGGCCGGCCTGCGCAGCCAATCAGGTCCTCTATCATCCGGACAGCCGAGGGGCCGAATTCGACCTGCTGCCGTGGTGTGCCGACCACACGATTCCGATAATGGCCTATTCCCCGCTGGGCCATAACGTCCGGCGGTTGCTTGGTTCATCAGCCTTGCAGGCGGTGGCACGGCGGCACAACGCAACGCCGGCTCAGATCACGATCGCCTGGGGGTTGCGCGATGGAAACGCGATTTCAATTCCAAAGGCCGCAGATCCCGCGCACGTGCGGGAAAACGCCGCCGCCGCCGCAATCCAACTGACCGCGGAGGACCTGGCCGCGATCGACGCCGTTCATCGCCCGCCCAAGCGGAAGGTGGCGCTGGACTTGCTGTAGCCGACGACCCCGCGCGCCACACCTCCCGATCAAGTTGCCCCCGCCAGACCATTCCGCGTTGCGGCGCGTTAGGCAGCGCCAAAGTGACCGGCCAAGACACTAGGGGCATGTTGCGGCGGGCGGGCGAACCGCGTTACGGCGCGTTGAAACGTCCGGCTAGCGCGATCATGCTGCCGGCGGTGTCAGTCCTGCCCGGCAGACCACCCGGTTGCCGAGGCCCGCATAGCTGACGTCGCTGAAGCTGACCAGACGAGCCATGGCGATGCCGCGCCCATGCGGGTCGCAGGCACGCCGGAGATCGAGCTCCATGAAGCGGGTCGGGTCAAAGCCTTGCCCCTGGTCTTCGATCGTCAAGACAAGCTCCGTGCGGCCACGCTCCAAACGGGCGCTCGCCACTTTGGCGATGTTCTCTGGCAAATTCAGGCGACGTTCAACCTCCCCGTTCCAGTTCCCGAGGCGGACAAGGGAGGTCTTTTCCTCGTAACTGATTGCAAGGTTGCCATGCTCGACCGCGTTGAGCATGATCTCCCGAATGCCCAGAAGCGCCGCCTGGGGGTCGGGATACAGCGACGCCAGGAAAAACGAGATGTCGTTCACGTCCGGAAGCGAGCGGAATGCCAGTTCGACCGTCTCAATCCGTTTCGACGCAGCGCTTATCCGTTCAGAACTGTTCTTTAATTCCTGAAAGAAGGCGTGGTCCGACAACGCCCGCGTCAGTATCGCTCTTACCACCTCCTGCGAGTAAGGTTTGGTAAGGTAGTAGTACGCTCCGGCGGCAATGCCCTCGGCGATCTGCGAAGACATTCCTGCGGCTGTCTGCATGATGACAGGCACCGGAACCGATTGTTCGAGCGTCCTGTACGCCTTGATAAAGCTTATACCGTCCATGTCAGGCATCATGCGGTCCAGCAGGATGGCGCTGGCCGCACCACCCGACCGCAGATAATCCAAAGCGGCCATGGCCCCGGAAAAGCATTTGATGTTGTATCCTTCGCCGTCGAGATAATGCTCGATCAACATCAGATTCTGTGGCTCATCGTCGATGGCAATAATCGTACTATTCATCAATCGGCCTCATGATGCGTTTCTAGCGGGAACTCGATGAACATGCTGGCACCGCACAGGTTATTGGCTGCCCAGATTCTCCCAGTATGGGCATGAATGATCTCGCGGCAGATCGCAAGGCCAAGACCGGTGCCGCCGGCGCCTGTTCTGGTGCGGCTACTCTGCTTGAATTTGTCGAAAATCATCTCCAGTTCGTCGGGTGGTATGCCAACACCCTGGTCGGCCACCTCGACAACCAGCGCAGGCGGGCGCTGGGTTGCGTGCAAAGAAACGATGACGCGCGACCCGGGCGGACTGAACTTAATGGCGTTCGACAAGAGATTTATCATGACCTGTTCGATGCGAACCGCATCGAGTTTGATTTGAACTCCGGGCGCCCTGTCCTGGATCGTGATGTCGATTTCCTGCTGACGAGCCAGCGAGTCCACCCCGCCGACCGCACGTTCGATGACGGGCGCGAGGTTTCCGACGCTCAGGTTGAACGTCATTTTGCCGGCCTGCAGGCGGGACACATCCAGAAGATCGTCGATCAGACCCATTAAGCGTCGGCTGCTGCTAAGAATCGTCTCGAGAAACCGTCTCCGCTTCGCCTGCTCCATGCCTTCGTTGTCCTGCGCCAGCGCTTCGGAGAACCCGATTATCGCGTGCATCGGGGAGCGTAATTCATGACTGATGTTGGCAATGAAGTCGCTTTTCAGCGCATTGGCCTGTTCGGCTGCCTTTCGCATGCCTGCCTCATAGTATCTGGCCAGCACCTGGCTGAAGGTGTTGCGCATCTGGTGGGCAAGGCCGGCCGCGTTGGAAGACCAGGGTCGGCTGATGCCCTTTGTCTCCCGGACATAGGCCAGAAACGAGTTGCGTGGACCTATGGTGCCCTCGTCGTCGACCCGGACCGGCTGGTTTGGGTCTCCAGCCCACGTCTGTTTCACAACGGTTTCGGATCGCAGCCAGACGATAATGTCGCTGCCATCCAGATCGAGCGAGATGGCCAACGCACCGGCGACGGCCGGGCACAGATGGGCAAACCGGGAATCTTCGGTGCTCAGGCAGTCGGTCTGGAACGCGCCGGCGGTGGTGGCGATCTTCCGCAGCAGGAAATCCAGAAGCTCGCCTGCCAGGTGGGCGGGTAGCAGGCGCCCCAGACAGGTTCGCTGGCCAATCCGGCCGATCACGTCGTCCGCATCCATCAAATCACAAAAGACCTGATGATTGGCGACGACAAAACTGGCAAAATCGCAGTCCGCCCGCCCGAAACGCGCTGCCATATCTTCGAGCATTCGCATGCTGTGCGCCATAACGCTGCCATGCTCGCGGGTCTTGATGGCATCCAAACGAGCGTTAACAAGCCGCACCAGATGCCAACATGCGGCCATCTCGTGGTAGGACACGTGTCGGGCTGCATGGTGGTGGCCGCCGAACAGCGCTTCGAGCCTGCCACCGGAGATAACGGAGAACGACAGGGACGCGCTGACACGCATGTTCCGCAGATACCGCAGATGCGACTTCGCGATGGCCCGGCAGGTTCCGCGTGTCAGATCGAGCTCGCAGCCATCGCCGCCAATCACCGCCACGTCGGCCGCTTCGACATCGGGAATAAGCCGGAACGGATTGACCAGCATGAACCGCCGCGCGGCCTGGGGGATGTCGGTGGCCGGAAAGTGATGATCCATGAGGCTGGGCAACACACCGTTGTTGCTTTCAGCCAGCACATGGCCATGCCCGATGGGGTCGAAGCGGCAAAAATAGATTCTGTCGTAGCCCGTTATTGCCTGGAGTGCCTCGCACAACATTTCGGCCAGCCGGTCGCCCGTCACATCGCTTTGAGCAAGCCGATCCGCAACGTTGAAGGACCGAGACAACAAATCCGAAATGTTGTCCGAAGTGGTGGCAAAAGCGGGAGGCTCGATCTCGATGCATATCAAGTTATCGCTGCGGTAAAGGAATGCCAGAGCCGAAAAACCCCTGGTGCCCGCGATGTCGAGCGAAAGGCTCGGGCGCGCGCTGGACTCCCGACCCGTTTGCATCCCGCGCACGAGGTCCAGAACCTCGGCCGCAGAGCGGAGCGTCAGCAGTTCCGGCACCGTTGTGCCAAGGAGGTGATCGTTTTTTGTCCCAAGGATTGACCCGGCGTTGGCACTGATGCGGATAATGCGCAAAGAGGCCGGGTCCACCGCGAGAAGCAAACCGTGGGCCTGGATCCAGGACGACTGATGGTATGATGCCAGCTCACATTCATCGATACGCGAAATGATGGCATCGATACGCGCAACCGGCGACACTATCGTGGGTCCGCTACCGGCGCGGCCATCTTCTCGACATGGAAGCTGTTCGGCATAAGTAATTTCTTCACCCTGGACGGGAACATCCCACTGTTAAGACGGATCGATGGCGTGTTTCGACGGATCGTCAGACTAGGCTGCAATCCTTAACATCCCGTTAATGCGTCGGGGGCGTGAGCCGGCCGGCATGAGGCTTTCCCGGCTCAGGTAACGCGCAAGAATTCCGCTTCATGAAGGCATTTCGACACTCAGGCGCCGGCACACAAAGCAGCCTTGTAGACGCAAGGTGGCCGGGCCGAGCCAGGCTTGGCCCGGTCACGGACGACTCTAACCCCCGCGGCCTAACAACCGCGCTTCCGTGTTCGCGATCGGTCCCGATACTGTGTGGGGCCAGACTGTGTGGGGCCGGACTGTGTATGGCCAGACTGTGTAGGGCCACACAGTTTGTTCTTGATTTATTCCTCGACATGAGGTAAGAACGAAACACAAACACGCGTCCGGACCCGCCACCCATGTCGCCCTCGACTTCTACCCAAACCCAAACCCCAACGACCCAAACCCCAGCGCCCCACTCCAGCCCCTTCCTGGAACGCCTGATCCTCTTCCTGATGCCCTACTTCACCGCCATCACTCCGGACCTCAATCTGGCCCGCACCGAAATCCTCGAAACCCTCGCCTCCTACGGCGCCCGCTCACGATCCGAGATGCTGAACGCCGCGCAGATCATCGCTTTCGGCTTTTCCACCCTCGACGCACTGGCCGAAGCCAAGGCGCCCGAGATCTCGCCCTCCATGCGCCTGCGTAACCGCGGCTGCGCCAATAACCTCAACCGCTCCGGCCAGCAGAATGAGCAAACACTGGCAAAGCGCCTCGCCAGTGACCTCCCCAACGCACCCGAACCCGCCGCCGAACCGCTCAACGACGTCCCGGAAGCTGAGTTCGAACAGGCGCTCCAACACGCCCAGGCTCAGATGGCCACCTATCGCGACCGCCGTTCGGCCGCCCGCCCCGGTCTCTTGCCGACGCGCACACGAGCGCCCGCCGAGGAGGCCGAGAACAAGCGCCTGTGGGGCAGCGCTATGATGAATATCCTCTCCGAGATGGGAATGCCGGTCCAGCCCGCCCCCGCCTCTCCCTCGCCTTGAACGACGACGTTCGGCCAAATGCGAACCGATTGAACGAAAACGCGGGATAGCAGCGGAACCGCTTGAAGCGAATCGCCAACAGGTCGGCCCGCTAACGGCCCGTTGGCTCTCCGCATAACGCCCAGGCGCGGCGGATTTTCTTGAAAAGATGTGACCGGGGTGACATTTCACTTTGCCGCCAAAGTGTCATGATAGGCGGAGCGTCCTTCCCGCGAAGAATGCCGGGGGAATCACGAACGGGCGCGTGACATGGTCTGTCGGCCGAACCAAAGGGAACCAACCGGGTGTCAGACAAGAAGCCGGAACAGCCGGCGGCCGGGACCGAGGACGGGATGAGCCTCCGCTTCTGGGGGGTGCGAGGCAGCCTGCCTGCCCCGGGACCCGCGACCGTGCGCTATGGCGGCAACACACTTTGCGTTGAGTTGCGGTGTGGTCCGCATCTGCTCATGCTCGATGGCGGCAGCGGGGCGAGGGAATTTGGCAAAGACCTCGCCGCGTCCGGGGTGCCGGTCGACGCCGATATTCTGCTCAGTCACACCCATCTCGATCACATCTGCGGGCTGCCGTTCTTCGCGCCGATGTTCGATCCCAAAGCGCGGCTTCGTTTCTGGGGTGGCCATCTCCCGCCACCGGATGGGATCGCCAAGGCATTGCTGCGCAGTTGGCGGGCGCCGTTGATGCCGGATATGGACGTCGCCTTCAATGCGAACCTGACGTTCCAGGATTTCGCCCCCGGCGATGCGCTGACGCTGCATCCCGGATTGCGCGTGACGACGGTGGCGCTGAACCATCCTGGGAACGCCGTCGGATATCGTATCGAGTGGCGCGGATCGAACTTCTGCTACATCACGGATACCGAGCATCCGGCGCAAGGGGTCGATCAGCGCCTGGCCCGGTTCGTGACCGGCACGGACATGATGATCTATGACGCCAGTTTCACCGATGATGAGTACAAATCCTGCGTCGGCTGGGGGCATTCGACATGGCAAGCGGCGGCTGATCTCGCGGACGCCGCCGGGGTCGGACAACTGGTTTTATTCCACCACCTTCCGGACCATGACGATGACACGATGGATGCGATTGGTCAGGCCGTCGCTGCGCGCCGCGCAGGATCTCTCATCGCTACAGAAGGGATGCAGCTCAGGCTCGGGTCAGGCGGCGGATGACGCTCTGGACCAGGCAGATCACCGATACTGCGACGAACATGCATTTGCAGATCCCGAACGAGCCCGCGATCGGAACGCCGACATGGCGGCCAACCGAGGTTCGCGCTGAACCAGTCGCGTTGACCGTGGCGATGATCGGTGCTGTCGTCCCATCCCTCTGATGCAAGGTCCGCATGGTCGATACGCAAAACATAGAGACGGCGAACATAGAGACGGCGCCGGGGCTGGTCTTCGACGTATCGGTTGCCGGCCCCGCTGACGGACCCCTGGTGCTGATGCTGCACGGTTTCGGCGTCTCGCGGTATCTCTGGAACGCGCAGGTGAAGGCGTTGGGTGAGGCGGGTTACCGCGCCGCCGCCCCCAACCAGCGAGGTTACGCCACCGGCGCGCGTCCCGACCCGACCGACTATCCCAGCTACCGTATCGACCATCTCATCGCCGACGCCCTCGCCATAGCCGCGGCGCTCGGTCGCCCTGATCGTCGCTTCCATTTGGCCGGCCATGACTGGGGCGGCAGCCTCGCCTGGCAGATCGCCGATCAGATGCCCGAACACCTTGCTTCCCTGACGATGCTGTCCCGACCACATCCTGGGGCCTTCAACGCGGCGCTTGCCCTGCCGGACGGCGAGCAGAAGCGCCGATCCGCCCACCACACGCGGTTTCTCGATCCCGCCGCCGGCCCGGACATTCTCGCCGACGATGCCAAATGGCTGCGGAGCCGCCTTAAGGCGAATGGTGTTCCTCAGGCCGCCATCGAGGCGCATCTGTCGGTGATCGGAAATCCCGCGGCAATGGAGGCAGCGCTTGCCTGGTACCGGGCCCGCGGCGTTCGCCATGAACCGGCCGGTCCGACCAAAGTGCCGACGCTTTACATCTGGGGCGACGCCGACGACACGGTCGGCCGAGCCGCCGCCGAAGGAACCGCGGCTTTCATTGACGCCCCCTACCAGTTCGAGGTCCTGCCCGGTGGCGGGCATTATCCGGCGGACCAGTTTCCCGAGCGGGTCAACGCGCTGATGCTCGAGCACCTGGGCCGCTATCCTGCCTGAAACCCGCGCGTGTACAGCAAAAAGGCCGGCGCTGTGCCGGCCTTCCCGCTGTCCTGAGGGGCGCAGACTAGCCGCCGCCACCTTCCATAAAGTTGTAGTCGTTGCCCTGCTGGGCCGGGGAATGGTTACTCGTCGTCGCGGCATGAGCAATGCCGAAGCTCAGGCTGAGAGCAGTGAACGCGACGCGGATCAACGTCTTCATCGGATTTCTCCATCGCCCTGTCGGACGAGATGTCCGGCTTCGATCAGTCTTTGTTAGCCCCGTGCATGGCGATCGATAATCTGGACTCGCGGCATTGGATTTATGCGTTCACCGCGGAAATAACGCCACGCGCCCCGATGCTACCCCGCCGGCACCGCGATCAATGCCAGCTTCGCCCGAGCCTCCGGTGGAATCGGCACTGGCTTCTGCACGCCCCGCTGCACGAACACATGGACAAAATGTCCCTCGGCCGCGGCGACATCCTCGTCGTTGCGGAACACACCGATATCGAACCGAACCGAACTGCGCCCGATCGACGCGACCCGGATCCCCACCGTCACCCGGTCCGGAAACGACAGCGATGCGTGATAGCGGCACGCCACCTCCACGACCACGCAGTGCAACGGGCCCTCCATCAGTCCGACCACCTTCTCGGTCAGTTCATAATATGTCACCGCCGTATCGAAGTATGAGAAGTAATTGACATTGTTGACATGCCCAAGCCCGTCGTTGTCTTTCCAGCGTGTGGAGATGGCATGGAACCAGCGGTAATCAGCGCGTTTTCCGGGCGGGTGGCGGCTCATGCTGTTCGGCATCCTGCAACGTTTGACCTTTATCCTCCTTACCCGACAGCCCGGTTATTGGACAGCATCGCCCCCGAGGCGTTAAACGGCGCCGCCTACCTGAAAAGGGATCGCCGTTGAAACTCCGCCTGCTGCTGACCGCCCTGCTGATGCCGACCCTGGCTCAGGCCCACGCCATTCTCGAGGAAAGCACCCCGCCGGCCGGCGCCGCGATCAAGCCTGGACCGCTCGACCTGAGTTTCCGCTACAACAGCCGGATCGACCGAGACCGCTCCCGCCTCACGCTAATCCGGCCGGACCGCACGAAGGACACCATCCCCATCGCCCCCGACGGCCCGCCCGACATCATCAACGCCCATTTGGAGCTGCCGCCGGGCGCATACATCATCCGCTGGCAGGTGCTGGCCGTCGACGGCCACATCACCCGCGGCGACGTGCCCCTGACTGTGACGGCGCCCAACGGGAAGACACCCTGATCGATGGACCTGCTTGTTGATCTGTTCGGCTACCTGTCGATCGTCATTCATGGCCTGACCATCCTGTCCCAGTCGGTGGCTTTGGGGGGCGTGCTGTTCCTGGTGCTGCTGGCACGCCCGCTGGGAGTCCCGATGATCGCGGCTGGGACTGCGCGCATCGCCGGGTGGGCGGCACTCGCCCTGCTGCTGTCCGAGGCCGCCACCGTTGCGCTGCAGGCGGCGGTGCTGATGGACACGGTCGATCTCAGCCTTCGCGAGGCTCTGACGGCAGAATTCGCCATCGCCGGGCTGATCAAGACCGTTGCAGCCGGCGTGATGGCTCTCTTGCTTCTGGGCCGGCGGGAACGCGCACCCGCCGGCCCCCTGCTGGCGCTGACCGTCATTGAGCTTGCCGCCGCCACCCTCACCACCCACGCCGCCGCCCGCCTGGACAGCCGCTTCTGGCTACTGGTGGTGGAGGGCCTGCATCAACTCGGCGCCGCCATTTGGATCGGCGGCATTCCGTGCTTTCTGCTCGCGCTCGCGCGCGTCCGGGACGGCGCCGCCTTGCGGCTGGTCGGCGCCCGATTTTCCCGCATGTCGATGGCCGGCGTCGCCTGCATCCTGGTCAGCGGCATCACCATGAGCCTGCTGTATATCGGCAGTTGGCGGGGTTTCTACGGCACTGCTTTCGGAGTCATGGTCGGCGCCAAGATCGCCCTTTTCCTGATGTTGCTGGCGCTCGGCGGGATGAACTTCCTGATGGTCGAGCGGCTGCGCATCGAGCCGGCGACCTCGATCAACCGCCTGCGCCGTTTCGCCGAGGTGGAGTTCGGGATCGGGATCGCCATCTTCTTTGCCGCCGCGTCTCTGACCTCGGTTCCGCCTGCCGTGGACCTGACCCGGGACCGGGTGAGCTGGGCCGAGATCGTCGAACGCAACACGCCCGAATGGCCGCGCCTGAGCAGTCCCGGCCATGACGTGCTGGCGCTGCCGGCGTTGCAGGCGAAGCTGGATGCCGAGGCCGCCGCGAAGAAAGGCGCGCCGCAGGTTGCCTTCGTCCCGGGGGGCGGCGAGTTGCCGCCGCGCAACGCCGAGGATATCGCGTGGTCCGAATACAACCACCACTGGGCCGGACTGTTCGTCGCCGGCGTCGGGCTGCTGGCCCTGCTCAATCGCGCGGGCCTGCGCTGGGCGCGGCACTGGCCGCTGATTTTCCTCGGTCTCGCTGTGTTCCTGTTCTTCCGCTCCGATCCGGAGGTGTGGCCGATGGGCGCGGAGGGGTTCTTCGACAGCCTTCGGGATGTCGAGGTGCTGCAGCACCGGTTTTTCGTGCTGCTGATCGTGGTGTTCGCCTTCTTCGAATGGCGCGTGCGGGCAACGAACTGGACGAACCGGCACGCTGCTCTGGTGTTCCCGCTGCTTTGTGCCGCCGGCGGGACGATGCTGCTGACCCACAGCCATGCCATCGCCAATGTCAAGGATCAGTTGTTGATCGAACTGACTCACACGCCGCTCGCGTTGGCGGGTATAGCCGCCGGATGGGCGCGATGGCTGGAGATCAAGCTTAATCGCCGCGAGAACCCGGTTTCCTGGCAGATTGCCGGCTGGGTGTGGCCGGTGTGTATCCTGTTCTGCGGGCTGCTGCTGCTGGGCTACCGGGAGGCATGAGTCACAGGGTACAGTCAACCAAGGTCCCAAGCTGGCCGATGCGCCGCTCGATCGTTTCGGCACGTTGGCGCAGGTAAGGCGTGGGATGGATCGCGGACCAGTTCAGCGGGTCCGGCAGGACCGCGATCAGCCGCACGGCCTCGTCGTGCGTCAGGGTGGCCGCCGAGCGGCCGAAAAACCTTTGTGCCGCGGCTTCCGCTCCGTATATTCCGGGGCCGAATTCGATGATGTTGAGATAGACTTCCATCACCCGCTGCTTGGGCCAGAGCAGGGCGATCTGCGGCGTGAGCCAAGCCTCGATGATTTTTCGTATCGGGTCGCGACCCGGCCACAGCAGCAGGTTCCGCGCCGTCTGCATCGTGATCGTGCTGGCGCCGCGCGGCTTCTCGCCGTGGCTCCAGACGGCCAACTGACTGGCCAGGGCGTCTACGTCGATCCCGGACCTTTCGCGGCAGAAAAGCTGATCCTCGGAGGCGACGGAAGCTGCCACCATGTAGGGACTGATCCGGTTGTAGGCCACCCACTCATGGTGCAGGCCGTACCCCTGGGCCAAACGCAGCAGCATCAGTGGCGTGAGCGGCGGCGGCACGAAGCGAAAAAGCAGGATCAGCAGCAACGGAATGAGCAGAACGGCCAATACGATGGCGCCGGCGATTCGCCTCAACAGTTTCGGTGATCAGCGGCGGAGCGGCTGTGAGGCAATACGCGCCGCCGATGGCCGGACTGACACTAGCCGAGGGAATGCTGATGCGTGCTGCGGCTGTGCAACGCCATCTGGTTCAACAGAACCTCTTACCTCGTTTCCAGCCGCACTTCGCACGGGTTCAATTATGCAAAAAAGAATGCTGAAAGTGATTATCAGAGTTGAGTCCAGGAGGTAGCCCCCGGTGAAATTGAAAATTACCCATGCTGCGACTTTCAGCGGTATGTTGTATCTGCCGGCAAATGCTGAGGCGAAAAACACAACGTACGAGATCATCGTGATTACGCCGTACTCACGCGTAAGTTTGACGATCGGCCAGGCACTGCCGTCCTCAACGACGGTTGAACCTGCTCCTGTCCCGGTCAACAGAAAGGATGGATCGGAAAGAAACGTGATGAAGCGTTGCCACGGTATAATAAGCCTTAAGGCACCGCTGGCCTCATAGCCTGCCCCCACATTGCTTGTATCCAATTCACTCAAACGAGAAACCAGCGGCAGGTCTGCTCCTAGCATAAGTGCCAGGAATATCCCCGCTATGGCCGTAACGACGATCGGCAAGACTAGACGCGGCGATTCGCGTGCGAGCAGGAAAGGTGAGGCGAGAATGAGCACGGTGATTCCGGTGCTGCCTTGCGTTAAGGCCGTCGCCACGATCATCAAAATGACAAGAAATAGGCGCCGGAAAAACATAAATTCGATAATCAGAGCCGACGCCGTGAAGAATGAGACGAACGACGGTTCCAGGAAGAAAAACCCGTTGGGGCGCTGAAAGGGGGAATCCCAATGCGGATAGTTAGCATGGTACACATACCCCTGCATCAGGATCGACTTTGGCAGCATAGCGTTCATGTTGATCGGGTCGGCTTGACCGGTGATTCTCTGGATGCCAAACTGGATCAGGACAATGATAGCAGGTACGATCATCAGTTTAACAAAGTTGTCGAGTACGCGGAAATAGCCGGCTTCAGACAAAGGTGCCGATGTGGTCAAAAATGAACAGAGCAGCAACAGGTCCATTATGCTCAAGATCGAACCAATGGAATTAGCCAAAAGCGATGAAAACAAACAGCAACTGACGAATATGAGGTAAAGGCCGAGTCTTGTGGCAGAAAAAGTGATGCGTCGCGTCATGATCATCCAGATGAGACCGGCGAACATGAAGAAGATTGGAATGGCGATCTGGGATTTTGCTGATCCGACCCCAAATTTCTCAAGATAGAGTACAACAAAAAGTTCAAACGTTGCGAATCGGACCACTGCCCGATCCTCCGGGGGCACATCAATTCCCAGGCGTTCACTCGCCCACGTCCGGGCCTTAGGCTGCAAGTCTGTCCTCAACCTGCGGATCATGCGCCCGCGACCTTATCGTCCGGAGCCCGACGGCGGCGCCCGCACCGCGGCCGTGCCTGGGCCAGCATACATGGCAGAAACCGAGCGTGATTATAGCTGGAAATGACGACCGTGAACGGTGGGGGACTCATGAAAGGGTAGCCTCGGTTTGGTTCTTTTCGCCTCGGCGAACTGGTTGTTTATCGACAGATGGTGGTGGGCCCAATCAGGCAATTCCGTGCCCTCTTGCACCCCATGAAGCATAGCTTTGAGAAGCTGATGAAGCATAGCTGGAGTACCTGCGACACGCACAAGGCAGTGAGGGCACGCCAACGAGGACGCGCCATCGTTTGCACAACCGCGCGCGGACACTTTCTTCGTCAGTTTTCCAAATCCGGAGTGCTCAAGGTGTCACAGGATGCATGACGGTCACCCTTACGCCAACCGCCTTGAAGGCTTCCTCGGCATGGGCGTACGCCGTGTTAAACATGGCTGAAAACCGCCATAATTCGCCCTGCGCAATATGCGATGTATCGGAATACAGCGAATGCCCATTGATCAGATAGGCGCAGACATCGCCGTGACATTGCACCTCGTAGGCGGGCACAAAAGTGCGGTCTCTTTGTGACGAAAAATGGGATATCGCGGCACCGAACTGATCGTCGAACGCCGCAATCGGCATCGAGGTGTCGTGCTGAATGGGCCAACCAAACGCCAGCTCACGGCTGATCGTCGAAGCCACGTCCCATCCTGGCTCCGCAATCGGCCCCACCAAAACGACCTCCTTCCCAGCCCGACGCAACTTGCTGACAAGATCATCAAGGGCCACGACTAATCCCTCGCTGTGGGCGTTCGCCAGCGCCTTCCCGCTGGCGTCGGTAAAGGACGCCGTGGCCCACTTAAATGCCAGAATGACCAGCCGCACGTGGGGGAGGCTCAGCACATTGGCCAGGTTCTGCTGAGCGACCTCGGCGCAGTTCGCCGACTCGTTGGCGCTTACAGTCGGCGGACAGCCGTTTGCATTTACGAGCAAACCTGTGATGTGATGCTGGACAAAGACTGATGTCCATGCGGGTGCGTACATTTGGGCGTGAGAATCGCCCAATAATACCGCCTCAGCATCGGCCGGGTTGCCTGAGGGCAGGTTCATTGGACAAGCCCGGCTTAGGCCAATCCTGAGGTAGTCCGTGGGCGGACAGCGATAATGAGTGTCCACCGCCTCATTGATCACCGCGGCTTCAGCATTAAGTCGGTCCGGCAAGCCATGGAAGAACAAAATGAGACCCGCGGCGCAGCCCAAGGCGAGCGCACCTGACCCCGAGCACAACACGACGGTCTGGATTGGCCTGCGCCGATCGCGGAAAGGCCGCTCCACGTACCGCCATGAGCCAAAGGCACACAAAGCGATTGCCACGACTTCCAACGCCACAACAAAAGGTGGGACACCATCCACGAAGTAGTATCGTGTCAACACGATGATCGGCCAATGCCATAGATAAAGCGAGTAGGACACCAGACCGACGAAGACGACCGGCCGCCAACTCAGTCCGCGATTGACCGTCGGTTGGCAATGTCGACCAGCGAACACTATCAGAGTCGTGCCAACCACCACGGGCAGGGCAACCGGTATCCCGTAAGGCGAGGTGATCGGGATCGCAATTCCTGTTACGAGTAGCGCGAAACCGAGCCAGGACAGGATGTCGGCCAAGTTTGGTCTCACCCTGACGTGCCCCGGTAAGAGTGCGACGATGGCGCCCAAGCCTAGCTCCCAGGCTCGGGTTGGCAGGAGGTAAAAGGCCGGTAATTCACCGCCGACATGATTGATAAAGATGTTTAGCGCGAGCGAACCGACTGCCGTCAGCGTTATCACATAGACGGCCAGACGCGGCATAATCCGCACCAGCAGCACGAGCAGGAGCGGGAAGAAGATGTAGAACTGCTCCTCAACGCCCAGCGACCACGTGTGCAGGAGTGGCTTCGTCTCGGCGGAGCGGCTGAAATAGTTTGTGTCCCGCCAGAAGTAGATGTTCGCCGCGAATAAAATGGTCGCGACCAGGCTGCGGCAAAAACCAACCAGATCGGCTGGCAACAAAATCGCAGTTGCTGCAATGGCCGTTACAAACAGCACCAGCAACAACGCCGGCATGATGCGTCGAATACGACGCTCATAGAACCGACGGATGGAGAACTTCCCGACCCTCGCCTCGCGCCAGATGATCGAGGTGATGAGAAAGCCCGACAAAACAAAGAATACGTCGACGCCCAGGAACCCGCCGAGGAGATTATTGTGGGACAGGTGATAAGCGATCACGGACAGCACCGCGAGCGCACGCAGGCCATCGAGATCAGGGCGGTAGAATTCGGCTTGAGGCGTTCCGCTTTCCCTCGGGGATTGGGCGGCAGCCTGCGCGGGCGGTTTCATTGTGAAAGAAAGCAAATGCTTATGACCTGGTTAGTGTGTGGTCGTGGCTTCAGCTAACACGGAGCCGTGCTTTCTCGCGCTGCACACTTTGATGCTCTACGCGAAGTTTAACTGAGGCGCAGCCACAATGGACCGGTGCATGATCTCACATTCCGGCGACACCGACCGGCAAACGCTGGATGGTATAGATCGGGGCGACACCGCATCGCGCGATGATCGAATACCCCCGCTCCCGCATCACCGGAGGCAGTGAGTTGTTGGCCGACCCAAAGGACGGTCATTGGATTTGTCACTTGACTGTGTAAGCCTCACGTTTAGCGGCGCGGGTGCGATGGAACATAACTCTATAACAAGGCAATTAACGGGTCAAGCGCGCCAGGACAGGTCCCACGGTGGGTTGCTTTGACGTCGTTTGATGACACACGGCACAATAACAAAGCTGACCACAAAGGGGCTCGGCCGCCGGGATTCCAGAGGGCGGTCAGGGCGACAAGCATCGCGGCCGTGAGGGAGGAACAACCCGGGCGGGCGCAGATGATGCGGCACCGGCGAAGCTCTGCTGCAACGATCGCAGTTCACGCGCACCATGTGCTGGTGTCAGCCGACCGCTCGCTTTACCTGTGCGGCCAGGCGGCCGTCGCCCGGACAGTCGGAGAACGTTTCGTAACTTTCGTTGTGGACCCGATGTTCGTTGAATGATGGCTGATACCAGCCGGGCGAAAGATCGCCTTTTCAATCGAGGGCCGGCCGGCTGGTATCTCATTGGTTTTGCGCGCAGCCGCATGCTGCCGTCCCCTGGCAACCCCACGCGCGTACCAGTCGGCGTAAACGCCGACTGGCATTAGCCCGCATCCTCGAGGATGTCGGAGATGACCCGTTCCAGATGCCGCAGCGTGTTGCAGACGGTCAGCACGTTGCAGAACGGGGCATAGCGGTACATGTCCGAATCGCCGGTTCCCCAGGCTGAACGGTACTCCGGATTGAGCCAGATGATCCGTTTCGATCGTTGGGACAAGCGTCCGACAATATCCGTTCGCGGATCGGTTCGGTTGCCGCGCGCATCGCCGAGGATGATGACCGTTGTTTTGTCGGTTACATGGCGCATCCATCCGTCCTCGAAATCGGCGAATGAGTTGCCGTAATTGGACGACCCGAAGCCGATCAGCGACATGATTCTGGCGACCGCTTCCTCGACTGGTTGCCTTTCCAGAATGTCCGACACTTCGATCAGCGAGCCGGCGAAGGCGAAGGACCTTATGTCCGACAGGGCCTCGTTGATGGCGTAGACGAACATTAGCAGGAACTGCGTCATTGCCGCGACCGATCCGGACACGTCGCACAGCACCATCACGCGTGGTTTCTCGATCCGCCTCTGCTTCCATACGGTGATGAATGGAATTCCGCCCCATCCCATGTTCCGCCGCAGGGTCCGCCTGGTATCGAGCTGGCCGCGCAATCGCCGCCGCCGGGTTTTGGCAAAGCGGGTGGCAAGCTTTCTTGCCATTTGACGAACGAGCACCCGCATCCGGTCGAGGTCGCGGCGCTCGAGGTTGGAAAGGCGTGCGGATTTGAGGAGTTCCTCGCGGAATTTTTCGGTCTCGCCCTTGGCGAACAGCAGCAGATTCCGTTCGACAAAGTCACGAACAGAGTCCCTGAGCGCTTCTATCCTGCCGTCGAGGAACTGGGCTCTGCCAAGTCCTTCCGGTGTGGCGGACTGACGCATGGAGTCCATGTCGAGTTCGAGCGCGCGCAGGCCCATCCGATCGAGGATACGGCGTGCGTAGAGGTTTCTCTGTGTGAAGAAGCGGATATTCTCGATGCCGGCTTCCCGCGCGGCCTGTTCCATGGCGGTCGCGAGTGCCGCGGTGTCGTCGCGAGTGCCGCGGTGTCGTCGCTTGCAAGCAACGATCCAAGTGACTGACCGCCCTGGCCTCCCATGCCATCGCCGCCGGCGCCGTTGGACGGGCTGGAGAACGGGTCTTGTTCGGGCGATGGTGATTCGTCTTCGCCTTCCGGTTTGCGGCCGGCGAATTCGTCACGCTTGAAATAGAGGTCGAACACTTCCTCGTAGGCGGTTTTTTCTTCGGGTGTCTTGGCCAGCACCAGGGCCAGAGCGTCTTTCAGTATAGTGCGATCCTCGAAGCCGACGAGATCGAGTGCCCGGGCGGCATCGATGCCCTCGGCCGCCGACACCTGGAGGCCGGCGCCTCGGGCGACTTGCAGGAACCGGCGCAGCGGTTCGCTGGCGGGGGCGAC
>JBEKLE010000060.1:0-25221 GCA_050010355.1 Rhodopila sp.
GCAGGCGCAGCCGAGCTAGGCCTGTCGAGTCGAGCCGTACCAGCGGGATCGCGAAGCGGTTCCACAGCTCCGCCTGAAACTGCGTCAGCATCGACTTCTTGGCGAGCACCAGGATGCGTGCGGCGCGGCCACGGCGGATCAGTTCCGCCAGAATCATTCCGACTTGGATGGTCTTGCCGAGTCCGACCGCGTCCGCAAGCAGAAGTCGCGGGCGCATCTGCCGAAGTGCCTTCTCCACTGCCTTGATCTGGAAAGGCAGCGGTCTAAAGGCGCCGATCCCACCTACGTCGGGATGTGCGGCAGTGAGCGGCATCTGGCGAAGTTGCGCTTCGAGAAATAACTTGGCCTTTTGAAAGCCGTGGCTGGTATCACGTGTCAGGCGGGTATCACGCGGGTCGATGGGCACTATGTTGTCGAGGTCGGTAATGAAGGCAGCCGTGTGGCCACGCACCATCTCATCGACGCCGAGACAATAGGCGACCTGCGACCCTGTTGAGGTGTTCAGGCTTTCTACCTTGGTAACCAGCCACTCAGCATCGCGGCACAGCACCCGCATTCCGGGTGTCAGCAGGGGGGCAAGACGAGAGGACATGATGATGAGAGTGCCGATCCTGAAAAATACGGTGCCCGGGCACAGGTCTGGTCGTATCAGTAGCAGCACATTATGTCATGCAAACGCATCTTCGCGCACGATTTGCGAATGATAGTAAGCGCCATTGCCGTCGGCCTCCGAAATCTGATGGTCGAAGATCGCGAGGACCACGCTTCTCAACGAAATCACTCCGAGGCTGGCGCCTCTTCCCGTGACGCGTCGCACTGTACGGCGATTGGTGCGATCAAACGCTGCACCACTTCTCGTTCGCGCTCAATGCACGGTGCCCTTCTGGGGTTCGTGGTGGGCGTTGCCAGCATCCAGCCATACGGGTCCCAGCGTTCGAGGGTCTGATAGGCCAAGCCGATGCGGCTTGGCGCCCTGCCGCGACGCTGGAGCCGCTCGCGGACCATGCGCCTCGCCGCCGGTTCGTCATCCAGGGCGAAGCACAGTGTCCGGCCCTTGGCGCCGATCCGGCCGAACCTCACTTCGACCAACCAAGCGCCGAACAGATCGCGGGCCACGTCAAGCTGATAGGCGCGGAACCGGTTGCGCGCAGGATCGCGCGCCTCAAGTTGGATCGAGAACACGCTCATGGAACTGGCTCCATAATGCCACCGCGGCCGCCTGGTAAGCTTCGATAGAGCGTTGCCGGGCCGACGCCGAGCCGCCGGGCAACTTCGTCCATTGTGATTTCCGGATCACTCAGCATCGCCTTGGCAGCGGCGAGGTCCTTGTCCGTCAGCGACTTCGGGCGGCCGCCACGACGGCCGCGCGCGCGGGCGGCGGCCAAACCGGCGGTCGTGCGTTCCTTGATAATCGAGCGTTCGAACTGAGCCAGCGCAGCGAAGATATGAAACACCAGCATGCCGCCGGCGGTCGTCGTGTCGATCGCTTCGGTCAGCGAGCGAAAGCCGATCTTTCGGCCTTCCATCAGCTCAACCGTGTCGACCAGCTGCTTCATCGACCGGGCCAGCCGGTCGAGCTTCCATACGACGAGGGTATCGCCATCGCGCATATAGTCGAGCGCCGCGATCAGCTCCGGCCGCTCGCGTAGCGCGCCGGAGGCTTTCTCCTTGAAGATGCGCTCACAGCCTGCCGTCTTCAGCGCATCAAGCTGTAGCGCCGGCGTCTGATCCTGCGTTGAGACCCGGGCATACCCGACCAGCATCCAACCATCCCGACTACGCGGTTCGCCGTCTCTCGATACTTGTCGGCATCATGACCAATCGAGAGACTTGTTTCAAGAGTCAGTTTTGATAGCCTGCGCAGGCGATTCGGCGACCGTGGAGATTAGTCAGGCACGGTTATCAATAACCAACGTTTGTGAGAGCCCCTTCAAGGCCGACCGAACGGCTGTGACCTTCAGAGATAATTGGCGGTATTTCTTCAGCGCTATTTGGCGGTCGGATGACGAGCGAGGGTTCGGTACACGGTGGGTCGCGACACGGAGAACAGTTCAGCCAGGTCACTGATGGAATAAGTGCCGACGTCGTGCATCCGTCGCAATTCTCGTTGCTGCTTGGTTGAGAGCTTCGGTTGCTTTCCGCGCAGTTTTCCTTTGGCCCGTGCAATGGCCATTCCCTCCCGCGTGCGCATTCGGATCAGATCCGCTTCGAACTCCGCGAAGGTGGCGAGGATGTTGAAGAACATTTTGCCCATCGGGTCAGTCGGATCATAGACGTTGGTGCCCAGGGCGAGCTTCACCCCGCGTGCGATCAGAGAGTCTGCGATATCGCGGGCATCGGGGACCGACCGGGCCAACCTGTCCAATTTCGGCACGACGAGCGTGTCGCCGAGGCGGACGGCGGCCAGCGCCTGATCCAGCCCTGGCCGAGACCGGTTAGTGCCGGTCATGCCGTGGTCCGTGTAGATCCGATCCGCCGCGACACCGAGTTCTATCAGGGCGCTTTGCTGCGCCGAGAGGTCCTGCTTGTCGGTGGAACAACGAGCGTAGCCGATGAACGTCTTCGTCATGGTGAACAGTGTACGTTAAGGGGACGTTGAATGATATGGTAATCGGACCAGTCAAATGAGACGATGACGACGGTGGTTTCCACCAACCGTCGAGAGCGAGGCCAAGCGTCCGCTGAACGATCCCCTTGCGGACACTGAATGTGTGCTGCAGCAAGTCAGGCGTGGAGGCCGGCCTGGAGGACGAGGGAGCAAATCGGCGCCGCCGCCACCTCTCTCGTCGACCGTCTCGCTCCCTCGTTCACCACGAGGCCGCGATCTCGGACGACAGCCGGCCGCCACATAACTCTGAAGATTCCCCGCCATTTATTTCTGAAAGTCACACCGAACGGCCGCTCGGCGAACTTGCGCCCCGCCTTCTCGACTGTCATCCTAAGAGCGTCACGACGGAACCCGGCCCTTCGGTGGCGGCGACGACGCGGAGTCGAGCGAGCCATCTTCCACTTCCTGCCGTCACTCTCCAAAATCGTATTCAAGCGAAAAATTGTACTCTTGGCGGATTTCAGAGGCGCGCTTTATAGAATCCCGGCGATCATCAATTGTGGTTTGCGGCAAATTCGCCTCAACTTCCAAGGCTCGAGCGTACAAGAGCCAGTCCTCCGCACCCTTATTCGACAGTCGATCCAGAAGGGCGCGAGCCTCCACCGTCCGCTTTTGTTCAACAAGAAGACTGGCGTCTAGTCGGGATCCGGCTGCCTGCCAAGCAGGAAACTTTTTGACGAAGTCTATATCCTTTCTGGCCAGATCAAAATCGCCATCCCTTGCCGCGCAAATCGCGCGCAACGATCGCACTCGGAGCGAGCTTCCTTGGCAAGCGTCAAGAAGTTGATTCAATACTTCTTTAGCTGAGCGATACTGTTGGCGCCGCATCAACAGCTGAGCAGCGCGAAATCCAGCGCGCCCATCATCGTCCGGCATCCTTCGCAAGTTCTCAATACCCGCTTCGGCAGCTGTCAGGTCCCCGCGTGTGAGATCAATTCCGATCTGAAAGTCGGCAAACATCGCGCTGTCGTGAATTCGACTGTTATGTTCGCTTAAGAGCTTCCTAAGCTCGTTGAGGCAACCAGATTTCTTGTAAGCGAGTGCCAATTCATGAACGGCAGATCGATTTAGCTTGTTGTCCCGGACTGCCTCCACAAGCACCTCGATGGCCTTTGGATATTTTTCCTGACGCCGATACATGTAGCCCATAAGAAATGGCACAGACCTGTATTTCCGTGAGGCCATCCCCTTGATGGTCTCCTCAGCGTCAGCAAATTTGCCAAGCCGAATTTTCGCCCGAGCAACGGTCGAGAGGATTTCCTCTCTCGTAGCCTCGCTCATCTTCATTTGCTCGGCGATCCGGCCCCAGAGAATCACGCGTTCCAGCGTCTCCTGATCCGTCTCGTCCTTCCCTCGCGCGTAAGTCTCCCGGACAACGTCGTAAAGCATCCCCGGTGTTAGCAGAGGCAGAAGTTCGCGAGGGAGGGTCTTGCCCTCTAACGAGTGCATGAAAACAAAGGCTTCAAACAAATCAGTCCGAAAATTCCCCTTGTCTTGTGCGGTCTGCCATTCTGCTGAAAGCTCAACCGAGAATTTTTTGAGCAATTTTGGCGGCGTTACGTTGAACCTCCGGAATAGGAATCTGATTGCGGGCGATATTGAATAGTTTGAGCCGGAGGAAACCACGAGACAGCCTAAGACCAAATTCTCCAACGCGCTCAGCACGTCATCAACGGAATCACCGTCTGAGAGGAGAACGCTTTCAAGAAGACTCCCGTTCAGCGTTGGAACCCAGCTCAACAGACAAAGTATTTTCCTTTGGACGTCAGTCAATGCATCACCGTCGATGCTTTCCCCCAATATGGTGTTCTGAATATTAAATAGCTGACGAGGATCCCGTTCCAGGATATGGGATCCTTTCACCCCAGCGAGGCGAACTGCAGCGTTAGCGACGTCAGCGTGCCCACCAATCGCTCGGACAAGTTCATCGGAGATGGAAAATCCCTCGACCCGTAGACGCTCCGCCGTAAAGATCATTAAGGTGCGAACATCCTTGTCATGCAATTCATCAACGCGCATTTGCACCACGTTTGCTGTGCCTTCCACCAGTTCCGACCTCGATCCTCGAAGAATCCTCCCGCGGAACTGATCGTGATGGCCTGACCCAATTGGGCAAAATGACCCATCAATCGAACGATCTCATCTATCTGTTGGGCAAGTGGAATTTCCTGAAATGCGCTGCGCTCGTTCAGCGCGACATCAGCTGCCATAGTAGGAGAAATCTCTATTCGAAGAGCTTGATGAAGATCCGCCAAGTCCGCTTGGGGTGACAACGGCAGCGTTGGTCCAAAAGGCAGATTGACATTGGCCGAAAGCGCGCTGCGCATGTAGTAGGCAGCGAAGGTTCGTCGTCCTATGCCACGAAACCCCGATAGAAAATAGACGCTCGGGCTGACACGCGTCCGAGCGATATTATCTGCGGCGATCTGCTCTAACTTGTCGAGCGTCTTACCTCGGCCCACAACGCGGATTGCACCTGCTGAAAGGCCGACGTTGGGCTCAAGTAGCACGCCCGTTATATATCGGGCGACATCGGCGGCCGTCCACCCGGCTTGCGCCACCCAATGAGCCCGAAGCCACTCCGGGAGGTCGGCTAATCTCACCTCCTGCGCAGTCGGGAATACCAAGATGCGATGAACGGGATTCTGGATTTGCTGGAGGCGTGCCTGGGCTATCTCGAATCCGACCCCATGGTGACGATTGCCCCTGTTTCGAGGCAAACAGCACAAAGATTGAGGCATCTTTGACTGTCCGCTCCATCGCGTTGAGTAACATCTCTCCATTTTCGAAGCTTTCCTCATAGAAATATGCCAATCCTGCCGGCAGTCTGGCCCGTACCTGCCTTACAAAATCCCGATCTACATAAGATAAGGAGAGAAACACCTTAGCACTCATGGCGCACCTTACGGTCAAAGGATGTGTTGCGATGTTAACAGAACGCGGCCAGCATGTCGCTGCGCGAGCGTGCAGCATTTGGCGAACGACAGACCCACGACATCACGTTCGAACCTGAATTCGCTGACTACGGCGCTCGCCTGTCCGAGGTCCACACCCATGGCCGTTCGACGTGGACCGGATCGCCCTCCGCCAGGGTGACGTCGGGCGTTACCGCACGCAGCGGTCCGAACCTGGCGGTCAAGGTCGGCGAAGGCGCCCAAAGCCATTAATTTCATCAACACGACCCATTTCAGCGTTTGCTGAAATAGCTCATTCTGGTGAAATTCGAATTGACGGCGCTCACCAGAAAGAGCATTTTCAGCAGATGCTGAAAATGGCCGATTCACTGAAAGAGCTTGAACACCGCGCTGCGGAGGCGCTCAGGGCGCTTCTGGAGCAGGTTCCGGCGATCGGTTCGACGGATATCGAACTTGAGGCGCAGGGGGTAGACCGGCGTGCCGACATTCTGGCGCGCGTCAACATCGCCGGTCGTCGGCACGTCTTGATTTGCGAGGTCAAGTCCAGCAGTCAGCCGCGCCATGTTCGAATGGCCGTGCTCCAGTTGCGCGACTATGTCGCCCATTATGAGGCCCACGCGATCCCGATTTTCATTGCTCCCTATCTGTCACCTGAGGCGCAAGCGCTTTGCCGGGAGCATGAGGTAGGTTTTCTCGATCTCGAAGGCAACGCCCGGCTGGTTTTCGATGGGGTGTTTATCGAGCGCCTTGTCGCGGCCAAGCCGCCGGTCGAGCGACGGGAACTGAGGTCGATCTTCAAGCCGAAATCCGCGCAGGTCCTACGGGTCATGCTGCGCGATCCATGGCGCGCCTGGCGCGTTACCGATCTTGCCGAAGCCGCCGGTGTCAGCCTTGGCCATATCAGCAATGTCCGCGTCGCCCTGCTGGACCGGGAATGGGCAGGGGTCAAGCCGGACGGCTTGACCTTGACACAACCCGATGCACTGCTCGACGCGTGGCGCGATGCCTATGAGCCTCCGGCCGGCCAAAGACTGAGCTTCTACACGATCCTCCATGGCCGTGCCTTCGAGGACGCCGCGCGCCCGGTGCTGGGCGCCTCGGAAAAGGACGGCCGCGCCATATTCGCCTCCTTCTCGGCGGCACACTGGCTGGCGCCTTATGCACGGGTCGGAAGTCAGTTCTTCTACGCCGATGAGGCCGGGCTCGAAGCGCTGCGGCAGGCGCTGAAACTGTCCCCCGCGGCCAAGGGTGAAAACGTCATCGTCACCCGGTTGGAGGATCACGGCCTTTTCCGCGATGCGATCGAACCGGCTCCTGGCATTGTCTGCACCAGTCAGGTTCAGACCTATCTCGACCTCGCCGCCGCTGGCGAGCGCGGGCGTGAGGCTGCCGATCATTTACGACGCGAGAGGTTGATATGGCCCCGGTAGTTCCCCCCGATCCGCAGTCAGCGATCGACTATGACGATCGCACAACCGCGGCGGTGAAGGCGGTGCTGCTGGAGATCGGCCAGATCCTCGGCAGCTTTCAGGGCAAGTTCGCCGTGATCGGCGGCGCCGTGCCCTGGCTCCTGCTCGGCAACGAGGAGATGCCGCATGTCGGCACGCTCGATGTCGATCTGAGCCTGGACGCGGAAGCGCTGGCCGACGGCGAATACGCCATGCTCGTACAGGCGCTCATGGGCAACGGCTATCACCAGGGGAAGGAGCTACGGCGCTTCCAGCTGGTGCGCCAGGTTCCGGCCGACGACGGCGCCGGCCCGATCGACGTCATCGTGGACTTTCTGATGCCACGCGACGCCAAGATCATAAAGAATGTCCCGCCGCTGATCTCGGAATTCGCTGTGCAACGGGCTTTCGGGGCGGATTTGGCGCTGCGCTTTTACCAGATGGTGGCGGTCGAGGGGCCGATGCCGGGTGGCGGCAGGAACCGGGTTGAAATCGCCGTCGCCTCTATCCCCGCCCTGCTGGCGATGAAGGGGTTCGCCATACACGGCCGCCACAAGCAAAAGGACGCCTACGACATCTATTACTGCGTCCGGAATTATGTCGGCGGCATCGAAGCGCTGGCTAAAGCCTGCCGGCCGTTGCTCGCGGAAGCGAGCGCCGAGCAGGGATATGGCTACATCGCCGAGAAGTTCAACGACGTGGATGGTTACGGGCCGACCTCGGTTCGACGCTTTGTCGAGGATACACAAATCCTGGGGGAGCGAACCCCGGAGCAATGGCAGCAGGACGCGTTCGGGCAGGTCGATGCCTGGCTGCGCGCCCTTGGTCTTCGTGGCTGAGATGTACGCGGTGACGTTCGCATCCTGGCTGCCGTCGGCGAAGATCCTTCCATTTAAGGGATTATCGCATATATAGTGGTCCTATGTACGTCATACCCGACATGTTGTGTGTACCATGACTCTTGAAGAACTGACTGAGGGACTTTCGTTATCCAATGGCACTTCCGCCGCGCCGGCGGTGCCACTGTTGCGCGAGGTCCTGACGCTCAATGTCGCTCCGATCCGCTTCTCGGCCGCGACCCTGCGCATCGGACGCCTTCCTTACGAGGACGAGGTAAAATACCGCGTGCTTCGCGAGACTTACCGCGGGACACATGTCTTCCGGTTCGATAGCCGAACCGGATTTGTCTTCAACACTGGCCTTGCAGCCGATACCGCTGTCCTTGGAGAAGCCAGCGATGCTCCCGTTCATAACCACCTGTCCCTACTTGGCAAGGCGGTTCAGCATGTGCTGTTTGCCTGGCTCGTCCGGCGTCGGACCATCCTGCGGCCGGCGAAACCGCTTCAGTGCTGGGGTAATCGTAAGGCAGCCTTGCTATCGGCCGCGATCAGGGAAGCCAACCTTGAACCGACGCCCGGTCTGGACGTGCTGCTCCGCCACAGCTTCGATACGCGCGTGCTGCAGCCGGCTCATGATGGCGCTGAATCCTATCTCGGCCTGCTGCTCGACATCAGCACGTCCAATGAGATTTCCATTCCAGTTGCCGAACTGATCAAAGCCGGTCTTGACCCCCGTGGGCTTTATGTCTGTCAGCGGCAGGGCAGCAACGAAGAAGTCCTGCCAAAGTTGGACACTCTGGGGTGTGTCGCTGCTGTCAGCGGCAGCAAACTGACCCTGACCGACACCACGGCGGACGGTCCGATAGACGCCAACGAGGTTATCCTTGAGCCCCGTCAGGAAAATCTGGAGACGGTCATCCGCCTTTACTATAGGGCTGCAGCTGACCGCATCATTAAAGGGCTGCAACGCCGGCGCCAACCCTATGTTTCCGCCGAGGGCAAGCTGGAGCACATCTCCGAAACGCTTGACAGCACGGCTCAAGTCCTTTCGCTGAACTTCAGCGGCGGGCTCACCGCGCAGATCGCCGGGTTGCTCCAGCTGGGCGACCCGGCGTTTCCGGCGGCGATCAGCGTGGAACGACCCGGACTGCTCTTCGGCCCGCAGGGCCGAGAAACCGGGCAAGGGGCCGACGCGGGGATCAAGAGCTTCGGTCCATATAAATATATGCAGCACGAGCGAAATGAGCCCGTCATCGCCGTGATCTGCGAATCCGTATGCCGGGGCCGGACCGAACAATTTTTGGAGGCATTGCGGAGCGGATTTGACGATGCTCTTTGGCAAGGCGCCTACAGGGGACGCGCCCAGCAGCCCGACAACCCATTCCGAGGTGGGTTAGTCGGCAAGTTTCGTTTGCAGCGTATCCGCTACGAGATCGAGGTGGTCGCGGATCAGCGGGCCGAAAGTTACCGCCAGGCCATCACCCGGCTGCTGCAACGCCTGCCCCAGCTGCCTGATCTGGGGTTGGTGCAGACGCGCGAGAGCTATCGGACTGTGCCGGCTGGTGAGAATCCCTATCTGGTGGCCAAGGCAGTTTTCATGGCGGCGGGCGTGCCCGTTCAGAGCGTAAAGGCAGAAACCATGGAGATGCCGGTCCGCAATCTCCCCTACACGCTGAACAATCTGGCCCTCGCGACCTATGGCAAGCTCGGTGGAACCCCATTCGTCATGTCAACGCGAGCGCCGGCATCGCATGAACTTGTCATTGGTCTTGGCTACAGCGAAGTGGGAGAAGGACGTCTCGGGCCAAGGTCCCGCTATGTCGGGCTGACCACCATTTTCCAGGCGGATGGCCGCTATCTCGTTTGGGGACAGACTCGTGAGGTCGAGTTTAAAGACTATGCCCAGGCGTTACTGGAAAACCTAAAGACCACCATTCGCTTCGTCAGAGAGCAGAACAACTGGCAGACCGGCGATCATGTCCGGCTGGTGTTCCACGTTTATAAACCATTGAAGCACCGCGAGATCGACGCGATCAGAATCCTGGTTCGAGATCTGATCGCCGAACATCATCAAGTTGAATTTGCCTTTCTCGACATATCGCGGCATCACGATTTCTTTCTGTTCGATCCTCAACAAAAGGGTGTCTCCTATAACGCGCCCGGCGTCGGAAGAGGCCTGAAGGGGGTGGGGGTGCCGCTCCGCGGCCAGTGCCGGCAACTCGGCGCACGGACCGCGCTGCTCCAACTGGTCGGCGCCAACGAAGTGAAAACCGACGCTCAAGGGCTGCCTCGTCCCCTGTTAATTGAGCTCCACCCGGAGTCGGATTTCACCGACCTCACTTACCTGGGCCGCCAGGTATTTCACTTCTCCTACCTTTCCTGGCGCAGCTTTTTCCCGGCTGAGGAGCCGGTTAGCATTCTCTATTCCCGCCTGATCGCCAAGGCGCTCGGACATCTGACGCTGGTGCCGGGGTGGCGCGCAGACGCCCTCATAGTCGGTTCACTGCGGAACAGCATGTGGTTCCTCTAACTCCCGCAGCATTGCTCAGCGCCCGGTTCGCCGAACTGTCGGCGGCTGTGGCGGAATCAGAACCAATGGCTGGCTCGGCTTCGCGTGGTTTCGCGCATTGCTTGCGAGCATCAGCGCCTGATGAAGCGCCGGTTCTGATTGAGCGGGCGCTAGCAAATGCTGCCTATGGCGGAATACCCGACGTGGCGTTCGCCGGCTTTCTGTTGGGCATTGAGGGCGCGGCATGCGAAGCTTCCATCGCTGCCTTTACACGCGAGGTGGAGCGCATTCGCGGGCGACCGAAGGCCGGTCGGGAGCAGCTTGCCGACGACGACATTGCAGTGCTTGGCATTGCCGTCGGCCTCGCCCAGTTGGCGGTTCAAGGCCGGCCAATTCCCGGCGGTGCGGAATGGCTTATTGGCATTGCCGATGGTCCGGCCTCCGGCCCGAAATGGACCCGGCGTGCCCGCGGCCTTGCCGCCGACCTCTTGGACAAAAGGGGGCGACTGCGCGCCGATGTGGATACTGGTGACATTGACGCCTTCGCTCTTGATCTGTGCTTACGGCGCGCCTGGCCCGCACAGTTCCTGGGTGTCGGCTATCCAGAGCGATCGGCGCAGCAGAAATTGCTTGCGCAGATGCTCGCCGCTCCACAGCCCGTTGTCGGCGAGTTGGAACGAAGCGTTGTCTGGCTGACGGCGGCAAACGCCTTGGTACAGGCGGCAGCGCTGGATTTGGCGCCCGACTTCGACCGGGTTGTCGAATTTCTCGAACGCACGCAGGGAGCCCTCAGGCGTTGGGTTTGGGATGAAAAATCCGCTCGCCAGGGGGTAACACCAGCCCAATGGCTGATCGACAGCGAAGCCCATGTGCAGGCGTTCCTCTGGGCCATGCTATATCCGGGCTTTGGCGATCAGCTGAGGGACGAGCAATACCTTCCCGGCTATGGCATGAAGCAGCCACGTTATGATTTCGGGATCGTCAATCTAAAGCTCATTATCGAAGTGAAGATCCTCCGCACTCCTGCCAATTTCAAAGAAGTGGAGGAACAGATTGCGGGCGATACAGGTGTCTATTTTTCAGATACTGCTCGCTTCGACAAAATGGTTGTGTACATCTACGATGATTGTGACACGCACCAGCCCGAGCGGTACGACAGCTTGCGGGCCGCTATACTACAGCGGGACCAGCGCGTCCGGGCTGTAATCATTGTTCGACGCCCAGGGATGCTCCCAGACCGGAACAGCCGAAAAGCCTCATAGCAGGGAACGCGGTGCGCATGGCGAAGCTGGCGCATCCACTGTCTCCCCAGTCAAGGTGGCTAATCTATCTAATCTGGAGACTGAAAGCTTGGCCAAGCCAGAGCCGATGGAAGGCTTGAGTGACGAGGAACGGGCGTTGCTGGGCGAGGCCCTGCGCGCATTGCGCCGGGAGCGCGGCAAAGCCTGGAACGCCGCCGGCGACGTGGCCGAAGCCGTAGGGGCGAAATCAAACGGCTGGCCCGAAGGCTCGGCGTCGGTCCCACCCATTGGATGGAAGAATGAGCCTGAAGAGCGGTTTCGGTGACCCAACTTCATCTGGGGCTCATCGTCAGCGGATCTTCGGCCAGATCGAGATAATCCGGGTTGTTCCGGCATACCCAGATCAGCATGGTTCCCGGGGGATCGATCCTGGTGTTGAGCGAACACCGATAACGCCGCTTCGTACAGATCCTCGGTCGTGGTCGAGGCTTCGATACGGGCCTTGTTGACCTTGAGCCAGATCAGATTATCCGGCGCGATGTCCGATCGGAATGCCGTCGTGCTGCGGTCCGATCCAGAGCGAAGATAAAATAATCGCCGGTGTCCATCATGGTGCGCAGCAGCCGTCGCGCCACAGGATCGCTCGGATTGATCAGCACGTTGTAGGTGGCGAAGCCGTAGAACTCGAACCCAAAATGCACCACCTCCCCATCGCTGCCGCCGATAAACCGATGGCCAAAGTTAAAGCCAGCAGCAGCAACTTTACGCGGAAGCGGCTGATTCAAACACAGCACGATCATCGCGCATTGGCTGCCATTCTCTTCGACCAGGCCAAGCGCGCAGCAGGGCGCATCCTCTGCGATGAAATCCATCATGAATTGGCGGTGAACCGTCGGTGTGGGCAGCGTCGAGCGGGTTGTCTGCATGGGAGCGGTCTCGGTCTTGCCGGGATCGTGCCGACGATCGGGGGTTTGTGGGTAGTGGGTGGTTCAGCTCAGGGTCATTACCACGACAGGCAGTCAGGTCTTCCAGGCGTCTCCGGCCAAGGGGCCGGAAGAGGCGGGTCTCGGCCTCCGGCTTCAATCGCTGACGCAAGAGCCGGCGCCGGCGGGCCAACGCCCCAGCCTGTGAAAACGCTGCAAGCGCAAACCAATACCCACACACACCCGAAGACATCCCAGTCTGTCACGCCGGACCGGACCGGTTCAAGGAGTGCGCGGTGCCCCCCAATTTCGTTGGGCGGAGACGGCGTGCAAGGCGCGCGGTCATCTCCGCCCAACAAAATCGGCACCCCCACGCCTCGCTGCGCGGCGCCTGCGGCGTCCTTGAGCCGGTCCGGTCCAGCATGACCGCCCGCCTCCGTCTTCAACACGACGGAGGAAATCATGATCTCGCTCTACGACCACATCAACGAACTGCGCGCAGAACTCCGCAGCTGCTATCTCTCATCACCGCAGGAACGCGCGACGATCCAGGCCGAACTGGAACAAGCCATCGCGCTCCACGCCGAACTTGAGCGCGACTACGCAAACGGCGGGGGTTAACCCCGCCGGCAAGGCTGCCCGCTGCGCGGGCAGCCTTGCGCGCATGCAGCGACCGGAACTGATCGAATAGGGAAGCAGCATACCGGCCCTCTGTCGGGGAGCCGAAGGAGCCACGGCCGTTCCATGGTCGCGCGGGATGCGATTCACCACCAAGTTTGGCCGACGCGGGCGGTTCGGTATGGGCGTCTCCGGCCAAGGGGCCGGACCGCGCTCACAGGCTAAAGCCCCAAGCCCCGCAAAGAGGCGCGTCTCGGTCCTGCGGATGTAGATCGCTGACGCAGATGCCGATTCTGAAGCCAGCATCGAAGTCTTTTATGAACCGCGGCCCTTGGCAGGGCTGCCCCACCCCATCGCTTCGCGAACGGGACGCGCGCGGAGCTGGTGGCGTGGTGGCGCGCGAGGCTGGACTGATCGGCATGGACCGGGAAACGGGCGATGCCGGTCTTCAGGCACAGCGGGCAGTGGACCGGAAACACGGTCCCTGCCCTGCCGCTCCGACCCTTGCCCCTTACCGGGCAGGGGCGCGCTGGCGGCGCGGGCTAGAGTGAAAGGGCTGAAGTGAAACCGTGACGGGTAGATAGCCGAGGAGAGAGTCTCCGCGCCGGCCCGTCATGGAGTTTCGCCATGAAACCGTCCGAAGTCGCCTCCTCGCTACAGGTGCTGGCCCAGATCCGGAAACCCGCCTTCCTTTGGGGGCCGCCCGGCGTCGGCAAATCGCAGATCGTCGCCCAGGTCGCCGCCTCGCTCGGCGTCCGGCTGATCGATATCCGCGCCGTCCTGCTCGATCCGGTCGATCTGCGCGGCCTGCCCACGGTCGAGCACGGCAAGGCCGCCTGGGCCATCCCGGCCTTCCTGCCCGACGATGGCGCCGGCATCCTGTTCCTGGACGAGCTGAACGCTGCCCCGCCGCTGGTGCAGGCCGCCTGCTACCAGCTGGTGCTCGACCGCGCGCTGGGGGAATACCGCCTGCCCGACGGCTGGTCGGTGTTCGCCGCCGGGAACCGCGAAGGCGACCGCGCCGTCACGTCGCGCATGTCGAGCGCGCTGGCCAATCGTTTTGTCCATCTGACCTTCGAAACCGATCTCGACGACTGGTCGCGCTGGGCGATGGGTCCGGGTGATCTGCGGCCCGAGGTGGTGGCCTTCCTGCGCTGGCGGCCGGAACTGCTGCAGCGGTTCGAGCCGGCTGAGAAAGCGTTTCCGTCGCCCCGCGCCTGGGCCTCGGTCTCGCACATCCTCGCCGCCACCCCACCGGCCGAGATCGAATTCGCCCTCTACGAAGGCACCGTCGGACGCGGCCCCGCTATAGAGTTCACCGGCTTCCTGCGGGTGTTCCGGTCCCTGCCCTCGCTCGACGGCATCCTGCTCAATCCCGGCACGGCGCTGGTCCCCGACGAACCCTCGGCGCTCTGCGCCGTCGCCACCGGTCTGGCCCGCCGCGCGACCGACCAGAACTTCGCCGCCGTCGTCGAGTATGCCGGCCGGCTGGCCCGCGAATACGGGACGCTGCTGGTCAAATCCGCGACCGCGCGCCTGCCCGGCCTCGCCCATCACCCGGCTTTCACGCGCTGGGCGGTCGCCAACGGCGCCGCCCTCGCCTGACCCCTTCCGGCGTCGGTGCCTGCTCTCTTCGGGCGTTGCCCGCATTCCCTCAAGGATTTTCATCATGACGACCACCCCCATGGCGCTCGGCGAGCGCGCGATGCTTGTCAGCCTGTCGATTTCGATCTGGTCCGCCCGCAAACACGATGTCCGTATCAGCGACCAGGTCGCGGCGGATCACGGTGCCGACCGCTCGATGGGCCGCTACGCCAAGCACCTGATCCCGCGCGGCCTGTTCACCGCGGTCAACGCCGCGAACAGCGCGCTGCGCGACCACCACAACGTCAACACCCTGGCCTGGGGCGATGACGGCACCCGCATCTTGCCGGCCGCCAACTACCTCGCCTACCAGGCGCGGCAGCAAAGCCTGGAGGACGCCTTCGGCCGCGCGGTGCGCGATTTCGTGGCGTGCTACCCCAACTACGTCGAGGCCGCCCGCAAAGCGCTGAACGGGCTATTCGACGCACGGGACTACCCGGCACCGGCTCGCATCGTCGAAAAGTTCGGCGTCCGCCGGCACTTCATGCCGGTTGCCCAGCCAGACGATTTCCGGGTGCGGCTGGGTGACGACCATGTCGCGAAAATCCGCGCCGAGATCGAGGCGCGCAACGCCGAACTGGTGGAGAACGCCAATCGCGACCTGTGGCAGCGGCTGCAGGAGGTCACCAGCCGACTGGTCGAACGGCTGAGCGCGTTTGACGTCGATCCAGTGGCCGGCACCCGCCTGCATCCGTTCCGCGACAGCCTGATCGAGAATGTCCGCTCGCTGCTGGAGATCATGCCGCGGCTCAACATCACCGGCGACACGCGGATCGAGCGCGTGCGGCAGGACCTGGCCGACAAGGTCGCCCGCCACGATCCCGAGAGCTTGCGCGAGGACCGCATCCTGCGCGCCGAGGTGGTCGACGCCGCCAGCGGCATTCTGGCGCAGATGGAAGGATATTGCTGATGGCCGCCGCCTCCGATCTCTTCGCCAAGGCGCGCGCGGCGCTGCTGGTGAACGCACCGTTCTGGGGGGTGCTGTCGCTGCGCCTGGCACCGGTCGAGGACCCCTCGATCGAAACGATGGAAACCAATGGCGTATCCATCCGCTACAACCCCGACTTCGTGGCCGGCCTGTCGCGCGGCCTGCTCCGCACGATCATCGCGCATGAAACGATGCATTGCGCAGCGCTGCATCATACCCGCCGCGACGGGCGCGATCCGCAGCGCTGGAACATCGCCTGCGACCACGCCATCAACCCGCTCCTCGCCGAGGCCGGCTTCGAACTGCCCGACGGCGCGCTGCTCGACCCGGCCTATGCCGGACTGTCAGCCGAGGAGATCTACGCCAGGCTTCCCCGCGACGCCGGCGAGAACGGAGACGGCCCGGACGGCAACGATCCCGGCGGCATGGGCGGGGTTGCCGATCCACCGACCGGCGGCGATCAGGCCGGCGATCGAACAGGCGACCCAGGTCCGTCAGGCGAGCCCGGCGTCGGCGCACCCTCGGCGGCAGACCTCGCCCGCCAGGAGGAAACCTGGCTGATCGCTACCGCTCAGGCCGAGGCAACGGCCAAGGCCATGGGAGTCGGTGCCGGCGAGGCCGCCCGCGCAATCCGGGATCAGGTAGCGCCCAAGGTTGACTGGCGGGACGTGCTGCGGCGCTACCTCTCCGCCGCGGCGAAGTCCGACTATGCCTGGACCCCGCCCAACCGGCGCTATATCGCCCGCGGGATCTATCTCCCGTCGCTGCGCAGCGAAACCCTCGGCCCGGTCGTTGTCGCGGTCGATACCAGCGGCAGCATCGACGATGCGACGCTCGCCGCCTTCGCCGCCGAGATCTCCGCCATCATGGACGAGGCGGTGCCGGAAGCCATCCATGTCGTCTATTGCGATGATGCGGTCGCCGGCACCGAGACCTACGGGCCGGGCGACGTGGTTCACCTCACCCCGCATGGCGGCGGCGGCACCGCGTTCCGCCCGGTGTTCGACTGGATCGCCCGTTCCGACATCCAGCCGGTCTGCGTGGTCTATCTCACCGACCTCTGCGGCAGCGATTTTGGCCCGGCACCGGATTACCCGGTGTTGTGGGTCAGCACGGATTTGAGCCACGCGCCGTTCGGGGAGGTGATCCCGCACCGGTAGGCAACCGATAGCGGGCGCGGTGCCGCGCGATGGTTCCGGGGGGTCCCGCATCAGCGCAGAGTCAAAGGGCTGAAGGGGATTCGTGATGCGGTTGCGGTTGGAAGAGTGGCTTCCGGCCGGCCCGTCGCGGAGACGCACCATGCCTGCAAGTTCCAAGTCTGGTCCGGCGAAGATCGTTCTGAGCCGGTCGCAGGATATTCCCTTCAACAAGCTGGTCCTGTCCCAGGGCAATGTCCGTCGGGTAAAGGCCGGCGTCTCGATCGAGGCCCTGGCCGAGAGCATCGCCCGGCATTCGCTGCTGCAAAGCCTGACCGTGCGTCCGGTGCTGGACGAGGCGGGCCAGGAGACCGGCGTGTTCGAGGTTCCCGTCGGCGGCCGCCGCTTCCGTGCCTTGGAAACGCTGGTGGCGCAGAAGCGCATGAACAAGACCGCCCCGGTACCCTGCGTCATCCGCATCGATGGCCTGGCCGAGGAGGACAGCCTCGCTGAGAACACCGATCGCGAGGCGCTGCATCCGCTCGACCAGTTCCGCGCCTTCCGCACGCTGCGCGAGAAGGGCCGGGGCGATGAGGACATCGCCGCCGCCTTCGCCGTCACCCCGGCGGTGGTGCGCCAGCGCCTGCGGCTGGTCACCGTCTCACCGCGTCTGCTCGACCTCTACGCCGAGGACGCCATGACGCTGGATCAGCTGATGGCGTTTTCCATTTCGGATGACCATGCCCGCCAGGAGCGGGTGTGGGAGTCGCTGTCGCGCGGCTGGAACCCGGCCTCGCCGATCCAGATCCGGCGCCTGCTGGCCGAGGGTGCGGTGCATGCCTCGAACAAGCGCGCCGTGTTTGTCGGTCTCGACGCCTATGCGGCGGCGGGCGGCGGGGTCCTGCGCGATCTGTTCGAGGAGGACGGCGGCGGCTGGCTGCAGGACCCGGCGCTGCTCGACCGGCTGGTGGTCGAGGCGCTCGACCGTGCCGCGGCCGATATCCGGTCCGAGGGCTGGAAATGGGTCGAGGCGGCCGAGACGCTGCCCTACGGCTACCGCGCCGGTCTGCGGCTCATTGCGGGCAATATCGTCCTGACCGAGGCTGCGCAGGCCGAACTGGCTTCGGTGCAGGCGGAGTACGACACCCTGTCGGCCGAGCATGAGGGGCTGGACGACCTGCCCGAGGAGATCGAGGCCCGGTTGAGCGATCTCGAAAACCGGCTGGCCGCGTTCGAGAATACGCCGCCGCGCTTTGAGCCGGAGGAGGTGGCGATCGCCGGCGCCTTCGTCAGCCTCGACCCGCAAGGCCGCTTGCAGGTGGAGCGTGGCTATGTCCGCCCGGAGGACGAGCCTCCGATGCCGATGCCGGTGCCCATCGCTGACGCCGAGACCGGCGCAGGGCGGCCCGACCCGCAGGATCCGACGGTGGATCAGACCGTGCCAGCGGTGCCCGGCGGGTCCGGCGCCGTGACGCCGGTGCAGGCGAGGACGATCGCCGCGGCGAGCCAGGCCGGGCCGTCGATCAGCGCCCATCCTGCCGATCTGGTGGAGGAGGACGAGGGCGTCCGGCCGCTGTCGGAGCGGCTGGTGGCCGAACTGACGGCGCATCGCACCCTCGGGCTGCGCAATGCGCTGGCGGATGACTGGGACATCGCCCATCTCTCGGTGCTGCACGCCTTCTGCCTGCCGCTGTTCTACCGGCGCGCAGGCGAGAGTTGCCTGGAGATCACCGTCCGCTCGGCTGGCTTCCTGGCCCAGGCGCCAGGGCTGAACGACAGTGCCGCGGCGCGTGCCATCGATGCACGGCACGAGGCCTGGGCGCAGCGTCTTCCCCGGGAGGCGGCCCAACTGTGGCCGGCCTTGGAGGCGCTCGACGCCGACGACAGGCAGGCACTGTTCGCGCATTGCGCCGGCCTGACGGTCAACGCGGTGGCCAGCCCGTATGACCGCCGGCCACGCGCGCTGGCGGATGCCGACCGGCTGGCCGCGGCAATCGGCCTCGACATGGCAGAAGCCGGTTGGACGCCAACGGTTGAGGCCTATCTCGGCCGGGTGACCAAGGCGCGCATTCTCGAGGCGGTGCGCGAAGCCCGGGGCGACGCCGCCGCTGCGCCGCTTGCCACGCTGAAAAAGCCGGAGATGGAGGTGGCGGCCGCCGAACTGCTGGCTGGCACGGGCTGGCTACCCGACGTGCTGCGCACCCCGGGCATGCCGACACCGTCACCGGCAGTCTCCGCACCGCCTGAGGATGTGTCGGCGGACGAAGACGCCGTTGCGGCCGAGGCAATGGTCGCCGTCTGACGGTGCCGACCTGGGGTGGTGGCAACGCCACCCCGGGGTCCCTGCCCTGCCCGGTCCGCACGGTGCCCTCCCCTGCCCTTCCCCGCAATTCGGAGAACCCGTCCATGACCAGCCCCGCCGCAGCGCTGGCCGTCCGTCTCGAGCAGGAAGCCGAGGCGGTGTGCCGCTGTTATCTGTCCAATGGCCGCCGTCACGGCCGCTATTGGCTGGCCGGCGATGTCCACAACAACAAAGGGCGCAGCCTCTATGTCTGTCTCAGCGGTTCCTCAGCCGGACGCGGCGCTGCCGGAAATTGGACCGATTCGGCAACGGGACAGCATGGCGACCTGCTCGACCTGATCCGTCTCAACCGCGGCTTCGACAGCCTGCGTGCAACACTGGACGAAGCCCGCACCTTTCTGCGTCTGCCACGGGCGACGCCGCAATCCCATCAGCCGCCGGCACCAGCCGGGTCGCCTGAAGCGGCACGGCGCCTGTGGGCCTGCAGCCATCCGATCGCCGGCTCCATGGCGGAGGTCTATCTGCGCGCACGGGGGATCGCGAACGCCACCGACCTGCCCGCCCTGCGCTTCCACCCGGCGTGCTGGTACCGGCCCGATGGCGAGGCGTCACGCCAGATCTGGCCGGCGCTGATCGCCGCGATCACCGACGCGGACGGCGCGGTCACCGGCATCCAGCGGACCTGGCTCAGCCGCGATGGCAGCGATAAAGCCCCGCTCGCAACGCCGCGTCGTGCCTTGGGTCATCTGCTCGGCAACGGCGTCCGCTTTGGTCTGGCCCGGGATGCTCTCGCCGCCGGCGAAGGAGTCGAGACTATGTTGGCGCTGCGCATGGCATTGCCCGAGCTGCCGATGATCGCCGCGACCTCGGCCGGCCATCTTGCCGCCCTGTCCTTTCCCCCTGGCCTGCGCCGTCTCACCATCGCTCGTGACAACGACGCCGCCGGCCGTGCCGCGGTGCGACGCCTCACTGACCGGGCGACCGCGGCCGGGATCGGCGTGCGGGTGCTGACCCCGGCGACCAACGACTTCAACACCGATCTCACCCGCCTCGGGATCGCCGCATTGCGCACGAGGATGGCCCGTCAGCTCGCCCCCGATGACATCAGCCGGTTTGCAGCTCTGTGAGCCGACGACAGCGGGCTGAAGCGTGGGTGACGTCTTCGCCCGGGACTTGGCCTGGAGGATGCGCATCAGAGATGGCCCATCGTCCGGGAAGGACCGCTTCGTGGCCTTCTGAGCGCGGCGATCAAGCCAGAACCGGGTCAGGGGCGCAACGGCGTCCGGCCCCTATTTTCCGGCGGCGCGGCCAAAGCGGCGCGCCGTTCCATCGCGAAAGCCAAAATAGGGTCCGGACGCCGTTCCCCGCCCGCATCTCGCGATAACCCGACTGTCGAGAAAAGCGCGGGCGGTGCCCCCCTGCCCCGGTCCCGGCTTCGTGCTCCCCGCGAAGGCCGCACTGAAGCGGTCATCCCAACGAGGGCATCCACGCATGACGATCATCTCCCGTCCCCGCCACACCGACGACAGCGAACCCGCGCACGCCACCTCCGCCACCGCCCGCGCCCTCGAAGCGCTGCAAATGCAGGGCTGGCGTCCGCAGGACGACGAACCCGATCCCCGCCCGCTGCCCGACGGCGAGGTCCTCGGCCACGCGATATCGGATGTCTTCGATGTGTTCACCGGGGTGCTCGGCGACACGCGGCTCGAACCCGACCTGCAAGACGTCCTGTGGTCGATCGTCAACGTCTTCCACCGCAAGGCCGACCGGGTGCAGCGCGAACTCGGCGACAATGAAGACCGCCAGCGGAAGTCCCAGGACGAACAGGACGGCTCGGAAATCCGCTCGGTCGAACTCGAACGTCTGCTCGCAGAGGGCCTCAGCTTGATCGAGCGTCGCAACGCGTTCGAACTGCTGCGCGACCAGGCGGCCGATCTCTACGAGGCGCAGACCGGGTCTGCCTGGCGCCCGCATGCCGGTTCGATGGTCAACCATCGGCACATGACCGCCGCCCTGATCGACAGCCGCGACTTTCTCGCCGCCCGCCGTCGCGCCGAGACCGAGGTCATGCTGCCCGCCGGTCCCCGCATCGTCTTCGCCGGCGGCATCGAGTGCAACGACACCGGCCGCATCTGGGCGACCCTCGACAAGGTCCGCCTCAAGCATCCCGACATGGTGCTGCTGCATGGCGGCAACCCGCGCGGCGCCGAGCGCATCGCCGCCTGCTGGGCGGACAGCCGCAAGGTCGCCCAGGTCACCTTCAAGCCGGACTGGAACCGCCACGGCAAGGCCGCCCCGTTCAAGCGCAACGACAAGATGCTGGAAACCTTGCCGATCGGGGTCATCGTCTTCCCGGGCTCCGGCATCTGCGAAAACCTCGCCGACAAGGCCAGAACCTTCGGCATTCCGGTCATGCGCTTCACCGGAGGCGGGTGAGCGCCGCATTTCATTCCCGACGGGAAGCGCACGATGCGCGATTGTTTCCGCGTGGATATCCGGATATCCATTTCGGGATAGTCTGATATCCGGAAGGGCTTCGACGTCGCCCTCATGAGCCGCACTCTCCTCGCCGCCAAGGCAGCGATCACAGATCCTTTGCGGTCTCCGCCACTCGGTCACGATGGCTGACGCGGTTCAGCGCCGCGGCTTTTCCAGTTGGCCCGCGCAAATGGGACCAAGCGCCCCGCCGTTGCCGGCGACGCAGTATCCCGCATGATCAGCCGTTGTCAGATGACCACAACAATACCCCGCGTCGCCCATCCCTCCAGACTGTCATGGCCAGCGCGGCATCGAAGCGGATGGTGCTCGATCGGGCCGCCCCGCCTACTCTCCCGAGCGATCTCCAGGACCTCCTGGTGCCGACGCGCGGATGATACCCGGCGTGGTCGAAACTCTTGTGTTGGTCTCGGCGACGGCATGACGCCGTGAAGGGGTCAGGGTCTTGAGACTGCCCGAGGCCATCCAGGGCCGGTTGATGGCTGATGATCCCAAGGATGCGCCCCCTCCCCTGCCCTGCTTCGACGCCCGAACGGCCTGCTCGATGGCTTGATCTGGCCAGAGGGTAAAGGGCTGAAGCCTCTCGCTCTTCCCCGCAACGGAGCCTGGGCAACTATTTTCCGCCGCCGCCCCAGCGGGCGGCTTTGCATCGCGAAACAAAATAGCCGGCCAGCCTCCGTCCTCCGCTGCGCTGCGGTCCTGAAGGATGCGGGTCGCGAGCCCTCCGGCCGGGTCAGCGCCATCGAGGCCGCAACGGGCGGTCGAGAGCAAACCAGACGGAGCACATCATGGCGATCATCGGCACCTTTACCCGCAACGCGGACGGCAAATTCTCCGGCAGCCTCAAGACCCTGACGCTCAGCGCCAAGCTGCAATTCGTCCCCGAGACCAGCAAGAGCAAGGACAACGCGCCAGACTACCGCGCCTTCTTCGGCAATCTTGAGATCGGTGCGGCCTGGCAGAAAACCGCCAAGGAGAGCGGGCGGGTCTACTGGTCGGTCAAGCTGGACGATCCGGCCTTCGCCGCACCGCTCTACGCCAGCCTGGTGGAGACGGACGACGACAAGACCTTCAACCTGCTGTGGTCACGCCGCAACGGCGACTGATCGCCGCAGCAACTCTGCCCCGCCGGCAACGGCGGGGCGCTTGGCCCAGGATCGACCCATGCACCGACTTCACTGGAAGATCGGCACTCGAGCGAGCGATTGCCACCTGACGAACGGCTTCTTCCGCGTACCTTCGCCGACAGGCGAGCTTACCTATGCGATTGAAGATCGTCCGTATTTCTCGAAAAGTAGGTTGAGCGCCTCATTCACGAGCTCATACTGGTCCTTGTCCTCATCAAGTGCAATCTGGGCGATCTGCTTGCGCACCACTGGATCGACCCATTGCGTAATCGATACTTTTCCTTCCCGGCCCTTTTGCCGTGGGACGACCATCGGCCGAGCCTCTTCTGCAATCGGTGCCGCAGGAACTGAGGCCGAGGCGTCGCTCGGTCGGACTACAGCATGCTCATCCCTGACCGCCCTTAGCCCACTTAGAAAATCGGATTTGGGTTTTTTGTTCATGCTGCGGCCCGTTTGGCTGACAAGCCCACAAGTCCACTAACCCACTTGTGGAATTTATGAACCTCGCGCGAAGCCTTGCCTTCAGGCTCATATTCCTGAGCGGAATGACCGCTAATCAGACATCGGCTGTAAGCGACACGATCACCCATGCGAACCGGGCAAATATCGATCTTGAACTCTGCAGCGATGGCCTTCTCCGTCCCAAGTGCGGCACTACCCTGCACGGACACTCCGTTTAGTACCGCATACGTCGGCTTCTTGATGTGCCGAAGGAGATCTGTCGTCTTCCGCATGGCGCGCAAATCCATGATAGACGGCTGGCAGGGAACCAAAATCAAATCAGCTGCCCGGGCGGCGTCGAGCGCCGTGCCCTCGCTATGAGGTGCAGTGTCGAGGATGACGATATCAGCGCCCGTGGTCTCCAACTCCTTCAGTACTTTGGGGAGCCGGCTCGATGGAATGGCAATCACGCCAGGCATCTCCTGTTCCCGGAAATCTTTCCACTCGGCCGCGGAGGCCTGCGGGTCGAGATCAAGAACCGCGACGTTGAGGCCGTCGGCCGCAAACGCGACAGCCAGATGGATCGCCAAGGTAGTTTTTCCCACGCCGCCCTTCTGACTGATGAAAGATATTATTTTCACGTTGTCACTCCTGATCGGCTTAACACGCCAAGCGACATGTGGCCTGACAATCTAGGGGACTAATCCACATGCTGGCTTGGTGCCAAGATGGCTTAGAAGTTTAGTCATCTAGCAGACAAGAGCGCAAGCGAGATAGCGGACATGAAGGCTGTCTTTCAAGGCAGATTAAGGGCTAGACGACTAGCTGACTATCTGACTTCGGACCGTCTACGGTTCTCAGGACTACACGAAAGCCGCAATCTGCTGTCGGAGGCCGTCATCCATCTTCTGGCGGCGGTATCAGATTCAGAGTTCCTTGGCGCTCGCTCCCTATTGGGAATCGCGGGAGCAAATTGACCGGCTTTTACGCAATCTAGGGGACTAATACACATGCTGGCTTGGTGCCAAGATGGCTTAGAAGCTTAGTCATCTAGCAGACAAGAGCGTAAGCGAGATAGCGGGCTGTCTTTCAAGTCAGATTAAGCACTAGACGACTAGCTGACTATCTGACTTCGGACCGTCTACGGTTCTCAGGGACGCCGTGAAAGCCGCAATCTGCTGTCGGAGGCGTCATCCATCTTCTGGTGGCGGTATCAGATTCAGAGTTCCTTGGCGCTCAAGGGCATGGACATAGTGAAAGCGGAAGGTTTTGCGCCGCCCATTCCCGATTTCCTCGCAACGCCAGGATGCAAGTCCGCCGGCAGCCACCATATCGTCGAACGCCTGCCTTATGTCCTCTCGAAACTTAACCCTGCGCTTCGTTGTCTCCCCGGCGTAATCTCGGCCCGCGAGGTCTGAGAGGATTGGAATATCGACGTAGGTGTAAGCATTCTGAGAATCGATGAAGGGCCAGAAACTCTTCGCATAGTCCGACCTGAGACGGAAATACACGTCGCCATTAAGGCTGACGAGGCTCTTGGCCTCGAACATCTCTTTAACCCATTCGCCATATCGGACCGTGACGCGGGAATCTAAACCTACTCCGCTCCAATCAATGCGGTTGACGAGGTTATCCGAGAAGCCGGCCCCAGGCAGGCGGCCTCGCTTCATCGCCGCCTCGTAGGCGTCAAAATCGCCGCGAAATACCCTGAAGCTTACCGACCGCATCTCCTCGAATGACCTTAGCAACGTCCCCAGGTTGTTTACATGCGGAGTGCGTCCAGTAGCGTGCAGAAGCTCACGCCAAGTGGTCTCTGTGAGGTAGTAAACGAGACGGGGCGGCCCGGTGATCGGGTCGAACGTGCCCTGCACGTGATGCGGATTCGGTTCGGAGATACGCCTGGCTCGCACCCGGAAAATTGCATATGGACACCCACATCCAGGACTTCGGCGGCTCTGTCGCAGGCGTCATGGCGAGCCTGGAGCAGTCCGCCGGCAAGATGCATGCCGCAGCGAACGAGATGTCCACCGCGGCAACCCGAACCCG